>JADMIH010000324.1 GCA_015478675.1 Chloroflexota bacterium
CCTCCGCCAAGATGCTCTCCACCAGTTATGATTGGATGTCAGGTTGTAGCGCTTGTTGACACTACGATAGACCTCTGCTAGAATAGCGCGGAGTCCTCCAGTTGGTTGCGAGCTGCGCAGCACACAACAGGCAGTTCCGTTGTTAATTAGCTCTGAGTTGATTCTGGCTCCGAGGCAAGGGCGCATGAATATTCATCTTTGAGACGACGCTCCTCAAAGGGCAATAAAAAGAGCGTGCTGTAGCTGCAACTCTCTGGGAGAGAAGATTATCCGATCTAGTTAGTGCAAGGGAGGAGACAAAATGCAAATAGCTAAAAGCGAGCGCAAAGGCACCAGGCTTACAGTAGTACTGCTCTTAGCCCTGGCTGTGGGCCTAGGGCTAACGGCAAACAGCCCTCTGGCGCTGGCGGGTATAGCCGCCTCGTCGGTGCCCTCCACGAAGCAAGCCCCCAAGATTGAACAGAGCGTATTGCAGGATACAGAGAATGGAAAGAGCGCAACCTTCCTTATCCTTCTCGCAGACCAGGCCAACGTCAGCTCCGCGTACAACATGACTGATCAGGATGCGAGGGGCTGGTACGTCTACAACACCCTCAAAAATTACGCCGACCGAACACAGGCGCCCCTCAGAGCCTTCCTCGACTCCAGGCACGTTGCGTACACGCCTTACTGGGCCGCTAACATGATTGTCGCCAGAGGCGACCGCTCGTTGGTAGATGCGCTCATGGCGCGCAGTGATGTGGGAGCGCTTGAGGCAAACAGCAGTATGAAGGGTATAGAAGACCCTAAAATCGCCAACTTCAGCCTGGCCCCGGTGTCGCAGTCTCCCAACACGATAGAGTGGGGAGTGCAGAATGTGAATGCGCCCCAGGTGTGGGCGATGGGCTATACCGGGCAGGGGATCGTGATAGGCAATGCCGACACCGGCATGCAGTGGGACCACCCAGCCCTCAAGCCGCAGTACAGAGGCTGGAATGGCACATCTGTCGATAATAACTATAACTGGCATGACTCAATACACGACTCGACTGGGAACCCTTGTGGCAATGATGCGCAGGCCCCCTGCGACGACAACGGACATGGCACTCACACCACAGGCACAACCTCGGGCAGCGACGGAGGAAATAACCAGATAGGCGTTGCTCCCGGCGCAAAGTGGATCGGCTGCCGCAACATGGACTCTAACGTCGGCACGCCTGCCCGCTACAGCGAGTGCTTCCAGTGGTTCATCGCCCCCACAGATCTCAACAACCAGAACCCGGACCCCACAAAGCGCCCCGACGTGATAAACAACAGCTGGGAATGCCCGGCAAGCGAGGGTTGCGGCGCGCTCACCCTCCAAACAATCATTGAAAATACCCAGGCCGCAGGCATTTTTGTTGAGGCTTCCGCGCAGAACAGCGGGCCGGGCTGCTCTACCGTGCAGAACCCTCCGGCTATCTATGCGGCGGCGTTCTCTACAGGAGCTTACAACATAAGCAATGTGCTCGCGGGCTTCAGCAGCCGGGGGCCGGTAACAGCCGATGGCTCGAACCGCCTCAAGCCCGAAATCTCCGGTCCCGGCGTGAACGTGCGCTCAAGTTATCCGACAAACACCTATGCCAACTTGTCGGGCACATCAATGGCAGGCCCGCACGTGGTCGGCGCTGTCGCGCTCTTATGGTCGGCGCGACCCGAGCTCACTCGCAATATTACCGAGACCAAGACAATCCTTGAGAATACAGCCAACCCCGGCGTAACGGTCAGCCCACCGCAAACCTGCGGCGGTACGCCTTCCAACGTCATACCTAACAACGAGTTCGGCTATGGCCGCGTTGACGCTCTTGCCGCTGTCAACTCCGTGCCACAAGTCACGCCAACTGCCGGCCCTACAAACACGGCCACAGCCACTTCGCTACCCCAGACAGCCACCACCACAGCTACAGTAGTTTCTACTTCTACAGCCGTAGCCACAGGCACTACTCAGGCTACCTCCACAACGCAGGCTACCTCTACTACACAGGCAACGGGCACTGTTGAAGCCACTTCTACTACTCAGCCATCAGCCACATCTCAAGCTACCTCTACACCAGGTGCAGCTACCCAGACCGCTACAACTCAGCCTACAGTCACAGCATGCACCATCTCCTTCTCAGACGTGCCACCCTCAAATACCTTCTACGCCAGCATACAGTGCCTTGCCTGCAAGGGCATCGTCTC
>JADMIH010000325.1 GCA_015478675.1 Chloroflexota bacterium
GCTCAATGCCGAAAGTTGAGATTATATCCACCGTCTTCTGGCCGTCCGCCTCTATACGCGCATCGTGTACCAGAAAGAGGCGTGGCATAGCGTTCTTATTGGTGTAGACATTGAAGCCGTTGTAGCCCTCCACAAGCGACCACTTGGCCTGGTTTTCGTGGGTAATAACGGTCGAAGCGACCTGGAATAAAGCGCCGGTCAGGTCGTACAAAGGGCTATTCTGGTTGCGCTTAGCCTGCTCCCAAAGGGTGTTATACCTTTCAACTTCTAACGGGTTGAAAGCCCCACCCGTATCATAGAGGGGGGCGTCGGCGTTTCTGCTGCTGATGAGGAGGGCGGTTGCGGGCTGCCAGATATTCTGGACATCCGTGTCACTATCTATACGCATCGGCACGCCTGTTGCTTTGTTGATAGTAGCTTTCTCCAGGAGCGCAATGGCATCGAAGTTCTTATAGCCTGCCTGAATATCAACCGTCGTTGGATTGAAGCGGCTGTTGGGCGAAAAAATGTCGAGCACCAGCAAGCCGACTACGAGCGCTGCCATGAGACCCGCGCCTATTCTAGCCCTGTAAGCGGCCCAGCCCACGCCTGCTAACGCGCCGAGCCACAGCACCAGCATACCGAGGTTATTGATAGCGCCTGGCATCTTACTGTTCTCCGCGCCGTTATTCAGCAGTATCTCTTTATAGAAGGCAGGCATCACCCCGAAGACGGCGATTACCACCGCCCCGCTCAGGCCCACTAACCACCACATGGCGTTGCGCCGGGCTGTCGTCTGCTTGCCACTTAGAGCCTCCTGTAGCCCATCTAACCCATAGGCCGCTAGCCCCGCAAGGCCGAAGCTCAGCAACACCAGCGCACGCCCCGCGTCACGTAGCTTGTTGAAGCCTGGGGCGAACTTGTATATCCACGCCCCCAGAATCGAGAGATCGCCTACCATCAGGAGGAGGGCAAGTATTACAAGAGCGGCAAAGAAGCCGAGCATCCTCTTGCGTCGGAGCGCCAGCCCTGCGAGCGCCAGCGCTATCGTGACTACCCCGGAGTAGCCCCAGTTCTCAGTGGTCTGGTATTGCCCGAAAGCATAATTAGTAGGATTGCTGCCATACACGGTGGGCAGTACCATGTTAAGCAGAGTTACAGGCTGGTCAGGAAACTGGCTCGCCTCTTCATAGCTTACTGTGGAGCGTGAGGACTGTGCGCTCAACTCTACGCTTGGGAGGAGTTGAACAGCCCCTATGCCCAGCGCGATTGCCACTATTAACGCACCTTTAGCCACCCAGGGCATGGTGCTTTTCCCGGTGAGCGGCTGCTTCTGAAAGAGGAGAAAGAGCCAGAGCAAGCCTGCTGCCATCAAACCGTAGGAGAATATTTGCACGTGTCCGGCAAGGAGCGACATCGTCAGGCACAGCCCTGCCACAATTGCCCACACCCAGCCCGCGAGCGCATGACTTATATAGGCGCGGCGGAGGGTGAGCAACACCAGTGGTATCCAGGTTGCCACCAGCACCATCGGCAGGTGGCCCAGGTGCGCGACCATAAAGCCGCTGAAAGCGAAGGCCACACCTCCCGCCAGCGCACCCACCCTGCGCAAGCCTATATCTCTCAAGAAGAGATAAGTAAAGGCTGCGGCCAGCCAGTAATGGGCCACGAGCAGCCACTCTAGATCGCGATATTCGATATTGGTAAAAAGGTAGAGCATCCAGTTGATCGGATAGAAGATCCCCGTTTGTACGTCAGCCGCCGTCGGCATACCCGAGAAGAGGTATGGGTTCCAGAGTGGTATGCTACCCGCTTTTATCTGGCTGGCGACGTAGGAGTAGGTGGGGAAGTAGAGGGATGCCAGGTCCCCGCCCCCGGCAGGCATAGAAACCGCTTCTTCGGTGAGAGGCCGCCAGAAGAAGCCTCCCGTGAGAAGCCCCAGGAGTGATAGGGCAGCCACATCCAGGTGAAGGCCTGGCCTGCTCGCCACGGCTTTGTGCCATCGGTAAGCCCAGAGGAATGCCACAACAGCAACCACGCCAAGGGCTGCTATGGCAAGGATACCGGGCAAGCCCTGAATCAAGGCTTATCTCTCGCGGTGGGCACAGCCTGAGGTGTAGCGTTTTTAAGCTGCGCGCTCACTTCGCTCGTGGGTGAGGCAGCTCTAAAGGCAGTTAACCCTGCGCCTTGCTGGATAGCGGCTATTACGCCCATTA
>JADMIH010000079.1 GCA_015478675.1 Chloroflexota bacterium
TAAGCGGCTTGAGCGCAGCTTCCAGACCAACATCGGGGCCTGCGGGCGTGAAGATGCTCCCCTGCCCGCCCGATGTACCCTGTTGGTAGACGTTATTAACTCCACTCTGCTGGGGAAGGGTCGCTTCCTCGGTTTGCCCTTCCCTTGATGTGGCGTCATCCGACGCGAACAAACTGCCTGTCAATCTCTTCAGAGACATTTTATCTCCCATGTGTGGAACGTGAAGTGTGATTTATAAAAGGTGGCGCACGATGACTGCGGTCGCCCCGCCTGGGGTTGCGATCTGCGGAGTGCTGTCCCTCAATAAGCGTAAAAGTCGTCGAGGCTTACCGATTTGTGCTCGTCCACAGGTATTACCGCTACGATATACTCTTTATTTATAGCCAGAAAGGGGGCTTCTTGCGCCTCAGTTGCGCCGTTCTTACAGACGGTGGCCGAGGTAACTGCCAGAAATTGCTCCTCTTTGCTGTTCAGCATATCTTTTACCCGCTGGTCGGGCTGTACATGTATATGGCCGTGAATCTGGCCGTGCAACGTCAGGATTTCTACCTCTATTCCGATCTTCCTTACGCGCTCGGTGAAGACCTTGCCATGTTCGTCCAGTCTGTTTAGCATATGTTGCGAACCTTTATATTATTTGGGCTTTGCGTTGACGAAGTATGTTTCGCACGCCGCATCGAGCAGTTGCGGTGTCATTTCGGGGGATATATTGCGGTAGCGCGCTATACCAAGCAGCTGGCGCAGCAGGTCGCGTGGCTGTGAAGCCCGGAAAGGGCGTCCCGTTTCCATGTAGTGCTTGTTTACCAGGTATGCAAAGCCATGCTGGTCGAAGGGCACCCCCACCATCTTGCATTGAGCCACGAATATCTCGAAATATTGCTGAGCAGTGGGGTCGGGCACGCTCAGCTTGTTCTGTATACGGCGTAAGAAGGCGTCGTCTATCAGATCTTCAGGCTGCAAGTTGGTGGAGAGCACCAGGAAGAGCTCAAAGGGTATTTGCAGTTTCTTGCCTGTCTTGAGGGTGAGATAATCTATGCTCTTTTCGAGCGGCACAATCCAGCGATTGAGGAGCGCCTGCGGGCTTACTTGCTGGCGGCCAAAGTCATCTATGAGGAAGAGGCCGCCATTCGCCTTCAACTGGAATGGGGCTTCATAAAAACCCGCCGTTTCGTTGTATATCAGGTCGAGGGAAGCCATAGTTAACTCGCCGCCCACCACTACTACGGGGCGGTGCACACGCACCCACCGGCGGTCGTTTAGCTCCGCTCTGGCCGAGTCGGTCTCACTCGCGCCTTGAGGCACCACAGGGCGATGACTATTCAGGTCGAAGAGCTGGATGATCTGGCCGTCGGCCTCAAGCGCATATGGTATAGCCATGCTGCCGCCGAGCATAGTGGCTATACGCTCTGCCAGCAGCGTTTTACCGTTGCCTGGCGCTCCAAAGAGGAAAAGCGACTTGCCCGCGTTCACCGCCGCACCCACCTGGTTCGTCAGCTCCTCGCCGATGATCATCCCTTTGAGTGCACTTTCGACATGCTCTTTGAAAATGGTTGGCCTGTTAGAGGATTGCAGCTTGATGACATCTATATACCTGGCGAGGGGCACAGGCGCTGCACCTATGTACTTGGAGCGCGCCAGCACCTGGTGGGCGCGCTCCATCCCCTTAACGGTCAGGATGTACTGGTAACCCGCTTCTCCGAGGCCTGCCGTGCCGCTCACCTCGCAAAGCTGCTCTTTCTTGAGCAGGTTTATGATGCCATCCAGCACCCCGTAGAATGGGAGCCGCAGGGCAGCCGAGACATCCTGGCCGCTCATATACGATGTGTAATACATCGTCTTCAGCACCAGGTCGGAAATGAGGCCCTGGTTGATCCCTGTCTCCTTGACTGTGCGCGGCTCGGGGAAGAGCGCCTCAAAGGGGTCAAGATAACCTGTAGCAAGGTGATCGGTTGATACACTATTGAGCCTGTTGAGGTTGAGCCTGCCCGTTGTCGTAGAGCCTGGCCCCGCCATTTGCGGCTGTTGTGGCTGAACCTGGGATTGCGGCTGCGCGTACTGTGGCCTCAAAGGAGCTGATTGCCCGCCTCTCGGCTGGCTGTATTGAGGAGTTTGTGGCGCGGGCTGCGGAGAGTGATATGCACTTTGTGCCGGAGGCTGAGAGTGGCCGTGTGGCGCGGCCTGCCTGTTCAGGCTCTGTAAAGGTCTGATAACCCCACTGCTGCCCGCGTGGGCACTCTGAGGTTGTTGCTGCGGCCTGGGAGGTGGGGTCTGGTGCGTTTCGTCTTCCTGGAAAAAAGGAAAGCCGGGAATCTCTTCGGGGCTGGGGCCGGTCGGGATAGCAAATATACCTGCCCCCGCCATCCCGGCATATCCCTGCTGAGGCTGGGTTGCAGCTGCGTCCTGAGCTGTCCACGGCGGGTTGTGCACCGGCTCTCCGGGTTGCGCCTCTTTATCTCCGTCACCATTATGGCGGGGAGTAAGAGGCTGTATTGACGATTGCGGGCTAGCGCACAAAGGTGTGCTCCTCCATAAGACAGGTTCCGGTAACTCGAACGTGCGATTCTTCATATCGCACATCAGACGTGAACGGACTGAGCTTTATTATATCCGTCCTACCCCGCAGCCGCTAAGGGTATATGGTCCTACTTAGGGCAGGACATTGGTACACCTTGCCGAGGCTAACATGGGTACTCGATGCGTGAGGTGTTGCGATCATAGTGCGCCCTGCCCCTTTTTGCTAGCCTTTCACGTAGGATGAATGAATAGCCAAGCACTTTAACCCGCATGAAGCGGATAGGCCCCACCCCCCTTCTTCGGTTATTATGAAGTGCAAGGCAACAGATATCGCTGTTGACATAGCGAGCGTGCTCGGCCAGAAATATCATGGAAACCGTCGAGCACTGGCAGCAGGGAGCGCAACATATGTCGGCTAAAGAATTCGGGATGCTAATAGCACTGGGCGCCATTTGGGGCGCTTCGTTCATGTTTATCAAAGTCGGAGGGGCTGAGATAGAGCCGTTCGCCCTCGTAGAAATGCGCCTGGGGCTAGCCGCTATTGTGATGCTTATTATAGCTGCATCACGGCAGGGAACGCTTTCTCTGCTGAAGAGGCACTGGCGGCCCCTGGCAGTGATGGGGCTGGTTAACTGCGCGCTGCCGTACACCCTTATCACCTGGGGTGAGGTCTACATAAGCAGCGGCCTCGCGGCGATTTACAATGCTTGTGCCCCGCTCTGGGGCGCTCTGCTCGGCCTCGTCTGGGTTTGGGCAGAGAGGTTGCCCCCGGCTCGAATGTTTGGCCTCTTCCTTGGTTTATCAGGCGTGGTGCTGGTGGTAAGCTCTAACCTTTCGGGCGGGAGCAGTGGAAGCATGCTACTTATAGGGCAAGGAGCTGTGCTGCTAGCCGCCCTCTCATATGCGATAGCAGCTACTTATGGGCGCAAGGCGCTGCACGGCATGCCTTCGCTAATCCCTGCTACCGGCCAGTTGATTACAGGCGCTCTTATGCTTCTACCTCTGGCTTTATTCCAGCTACCCAAGACTATGCCTTCCTTGCAGGCGCTTACTGCGGTAAGCACCCTGGCGATTGCAGGTACTGCCCTGGCATCATTGATCTATTACTGGCTGCTGGAGCGTGTGGGTGGTACCAAGACTCTGCTGGTGACTTATCTCCTCCCTATCTTTGCTCTTATCTGGGGGGCTATCTTCCTGCGCGAGGCGATAACCCTTCCCGCAGTTGTGGGGCTAGCGTTGGTGCTTGCCGGAATAACCGTAACTTCGGGGCGTGGGACAGGCATCCTGAAGAAGGTGCTGAGCTTCCAGCCTTAGCATAGTGGCTGGTGGTCAGCGGTCAGTGGCCCATAATTAGAACTCAAGGCTGCTGAACGTCTGGCGCTGGGATTCCTTAGCGTTCATCATCAGGCAGCCTCGCCCGGCTTCTTTGGCCTGGGCGAGTTGGGAGGTGAGAATCCCAACCAGATCATCCAGGCTAAGACCTGAGTTGTGGTTCACAGAAGTTCCGCCTATGCTGATCGTGACTTCCTCCTCTATAGGAGTGTCCGACCAGTAGGCTGTCTTCACATTCCGTATCAACCTTTCGCCAACAATGATCGTGCCGCCCGCGTTGGTGTTAGGCAACACAACCAGAAAGTTGTCTTCACCGTAGCGGCCCACAAAGTCTTCAACGCGGCATGTATCGGAGAGTACCGCCGCGACTCTCCTGAGCACTTCGTCGCCTACGGAATAGCCATAGCTGGTGGTTATAGTCTCCAGCGAGTTGACAGCCACAAGGAGGCAGCTAATAGGGAAAGTTGCCGACCTGGGGCTGGTAAGCTTGCCCACCAGGTAATCCTCTGTAGCACTCTGATTACTGAGCCTCGTTAGTTCGTCGTGAGCATCTAAGGCATCGCTCATCCCTTTAGCCTGCTCTTTTTCCTGTGTACGATCTTTGCGTGAGACGCATAGTATCTCGCCTTCTGCGCCAGGCAGGCCGTTTATCTTGCGCGTATAGCTTTCAAGCCACACATAGCTGCCATCTTTGCGGCGCAGCCTGTACTTTGCGAGCTTACCATTGTATAAGCCATCCATCGTCTTGTTGTAAACGTTCGATAGCTCTCTGCGGTCATCAGGGTGTACGTAGCTGAGTAAATTCGAGCTTACTAGCTCGTCAGGGGTATAGCCAACTATTTCCAGGCAAGAGGGGCTTGCGAAAAGAAGAGTACCACGCCGGTCTTGCACAGATACGAAGTCGGCAACGCTGTCGCAGATCGCTATATAGCGGTCGTGCTCCCGCAGCAGCCCTTCTTCAGCAACCTTGCGCTTGCTGATGTCCTGAATGATTGAGACTAAATAGAGAGGATTGCCTCCGGCGTCACGAGCGAGAGAGAGAGAAAGATTTGCCCACACTACGCGCCCATCACGATGTATGTAACGCTTCTCCATCTTGTAGTTTGTGATCTCGCCATCCAGAACCTTGCCCAGTGACGCAAGCTCAGCATACAGATCATCCCTGTAGGTGATGCTCTGGAAGCTCATTTCTTTGAGTTGATCTTCGCTGTAACCAAGCAGCTTGCAAAGCTCAGGATTGGCGCGCAAAAAGCGCCCGTCAAGGCGTACGAGGGCTATGCCAACGGCGGCCTGCTCGAAGACGAGCCAGAACTTCTCATCATTTACTTGATCTGTCGGAAGCATCGCTTGCATAACGCTCTTTGTTTACGTTTACTCCACGCTAAAGGTTGCCTTGCTAAGGATAACTGAAAGCGCGAAGGAAGGAGAAGTGACCTTAGTACTAATTTTCCTTGTACAATTTTCCCTGCTTCTCATCTCTCTGTCGCTCGGCCCTTCCACTGAAGATAAGCAAGGCATGCTTCTACTTTCCGTAGAAGCATGCCTTGCTTATCGTATGCACGATTGGCAATCCACGCCCCTGGCTGCTGTCAAAGGGTGCTAAGCTAATCCAGCGTTTCTCCTGGTTTCATCGCCAGCACTTCGCATTTATAACCACGCTTTTGTAACTCTTCACGAAGCATCGCCGGCGTGCCGGTTAGGACCGGGAAGGTGCCATAGTGGCTTGGGACCACCATTTTGACACCGAGCATCTCGCAGGCGTATGCCGCCTGGCGCGGGTCCATCGTGAAGTAGCTGCCTATCGGCAGCACCGCCAGATCGGGTGTGAATAGCTCACCGTAAAGACGCATATCGCCGAAGATAGCAGTATCCCCCGACTGGTAAACCTTGAAGCCATTTTCCAGCGTTATCAAATAGCCGACCGCCTCGCCGCCGTAGATGATAGAGCCGTCGTCGTCTTGTATTCCGCATGAGTGGTCAGCGTGTAGCATAGTCACCTTTATCCCTTGCACGTCCACCGTGCCCCCTTTGTTTATTCCTACGCACCCTTCGACTTTTTTCTTGTCAAGCCAATTGCACATCTCGAAAATGCCAACAATGCTTTCCGGTTTAGCATCCTTTGCTATCTGTACGGCATCCCCGATGTGGTCGAAGTGTCCATGCGTGATAAGCATAATATCCACTTTCTCAACTTTCTTGAGATTATCCGGGCACGAAGGGTTGCCTTGCACCCAGGGGTCTATCATCACCCGCTTGCCACCAGGCGTTTCGTAGACGAAAGTGGCGTGGCCGTACCACGTTATCTTTGTATCTCTGCCAATTTTGCTCATAAAGTTGCCTCCTCTGTTTTGTAACTACTCGGCTTCTAAACAGCATAACTTATGCCCGTAGAGGTGCGTGAAACGTGAAGGAATTATGAACGTAGCATCTTTAGCTTCAACCCCTTACGCAATACTAGATAACCACCCCTTTTACCCTTTCCACACCCACACTTATTCGCAAGCGTTCGGGAGAGGAATGCAGGGGTGTCCCTGGATAGTCACCAGGCGTAAAGCCCCTCTTCCATGAAGGGAGAGAGGCACGGGATGAGGGTAGTTGTGGGAGAGGGGCATGGGATGAGGGCGGCGGTACGCCTCCACAGCTACCCCTCGAACTTTGTTCTACTCTAAATATGAACATTTACACTTATGCGTAGGTGTTCAGAGTTGGGGTGCAGGGGCGTCCCTCCCCTCACCCCCAAACCCCCTCTCCCACAAGGGGAGAGGGGGCTTTGTGCATGCTGAGTGCACAGGGGCCTGCCCCTGACGGGGTTACAAGGGTGAATAAAGCCCCCTCTCCCACAAGGGGAGAGGGGCATGGGGTGAGGGGAGGGACGCCTCCACAGCTACCCCTCGACGATTGCTACACCCCTACTCTGAACATTTACACTTATGCACAGCTTTGCTCCTATCAGTTCATTTGTGCTATAATTTTGCAGATGGGCGAGGCCTGTAGCGGTGCCTTGCCGACTCGTTATGGATTTACGCGACAGGCTCAAAGCAATGGGGGTACGCCCCCGTGTCCCAGGCGCTACTCCTTTGCGACCTGATAGCGACACGGCGTCGCTCGCGCCTACCCACGAGATCGCGCCGCTGGATCGCTCCCTCTTGCCCCCCCTCCCTCGCAAGAAGGTCGCAATAGAAGAGGCGTTGCCCGGCTCCTGGCACAACACGGCTGAAGGCCCAGTCTTTGTCGTAGAGAGGCGCTACGCTTTGGGCCAGATGCGCGGGCCTATCGCCCTGGGAGCTATATTGCAGGCGAGACATACCACGCTATGGGACGCCGGGCGGGCACCCGCCTTGCGCCACCTCGATGCGCGCAAGCTCTTATTCCTTGATACAGAGACCACCGGGCTGTCAGGCGGCACCGGCACCTACGTTTTCCTCGTCGGGGTGACTTACTTTTCGGCAGATGGAACAGAAGTGGTGCTACGGCAATATTTCCTCTCGGATATAAGCGCTGAGCGCGCCCTGCTTCATGCCCTCAATGAGCTTTTCGCTCAGTTCGGAGCCGTTGTTACATTCAACGGCAAGAGCTTCGACTGGCCTTTGCTTGAGACGCGCTTCATCTACAGCCGCCTTCGCTGTATACTCAAAGACCCACCGCACCTCGATATGCTCGGCCCATCACGTCGCCTCTGGAAAGACAAGCTCTCCTCTTGCTCCCTCGAAATGCTTGAGGCGCACGTGCTGGGCGTAAATCGCGGCTTTGACGTGCCCGGCTGGCGCATACCTTCCCTCTACTTCGATTATCTGCGTGCCGGGCACATAGGGCATCTGCTCCCCGTCTTCACGCATAACGAGCACGACCTCCTCACCTTGATGGCTCTTACCGGGCACGTCGGGCGGATATTGGAGCAGCCCGACGAGATCGATTTGCAGGCAGCCGAATGCTTTGGCATCGCCAAGCTGTACGAGGAGTTGGGCAAATACACCGAGAGCCTGCGTGCCTACGAGCGCGGCCTTGACCTCGATCCGTCGCCGGAGCTACGCGGCCTGGCCTTGCGCCGCCTTAGCTTCTTATATAAACATTTGCAACAGCGCGACGAGGCAGTAGCGATCTGGGCGCGCCTTGCCGCCGAAGGCACCCACCTGATGTTTCCTTATTTGGAGCTTGCCAAGCACTATGAGCACCGCGTCAAAGACTATGCAGCCGCCGCCGAACATACCCTACTTGCTTCAGTCCGAGCGACCAACGCGGTAGAACGCGCCGAGCTTGAGCACAGGCTGAACAGGATCAAAGCCAAAGCCATGCGTAAGGCGGCGGAGGCGAAAGTGGCTTGGGGACCACACAAAGATGGTGTCGCAGAATGAGGGGCGATGTTGCGTCTAAATCGGTGGTAAATAGCAACCGGTGAACCCCAATCCTACAATCGTCCTCTCCCTGGCGGCCAACGACCTCCTCATACACCCGCCTGCTGGGACCACGCCCGAAGAGCTACAGAGGCAGCTGCAAGCGGCGGGCTGGCGGGGCCGTGTGGTGCTCGATGCACGGCGCAACTGCCTGCGGACCTTACCCGGAGACTACCCGGCTGTGGAGCATGCCCTTCAGCGGAGCTATGATGTCGAGGCGCGCTTCGTCTTTCGCCCACCCCTACCTCAGCCTCTAGAAGTCAGGCAACAAGCTCGACCCTACCAGCAAGCCGCTATAGACGCATGGAGCGCCGCAGGGCACAGAGGCGTGGTGGTGCTGCCTACGGGGGCGGGCAAAACCCTGGTGGCCCTCCTTGCTATTGCTGACCTCAACACGCGGACCCTCATCTGCGTGCCCACCCTCGACCTGCTGGGGCAGTGGCGCTCATCGTTGCTGGCGAATACAAGCCTGACCCAGGATGAGGTCGGCACATGGGGTGGAGGCGACAAGGAACTCAGGCCCGTCACGGTGATTACTTACGACTCGGCTGCCATACATGGGCGCATATTGCAGCAATTCGGCTTGCTTGTCTTTGATGAGGTGCATCATCTGCCCGCCGATACTTACCGCACCATAGCCGAAGGCTCTATCGCAACCGCCCGCCTGGGGTTGAGCGCCACCCCCGACAGGAGCGACCTACGCCACACCGACCTCGACCAACTGGTTGGGCCTGTAGTGTATGAGCGCAGCCCCTCCAAGCTGCGAGAAGGGCAGCACATTGCTAACTACCGCACCGAGCAAATCAGCGTTGCCCTCAACGACGAGGAGCGTATCGCTTACAGTCGCGCAGCCGAGCTATACAGAAGCTACTTGCGCAAGCACCGTATCACTATGCGCTCAGGCGGCGACTACGAGCGCTTCCTGATCTGGCGCAGCGGCAACGACCCTGCTGCGCGAGAAGCATTACTGGCTCACCAGGCGGCACGCCGCATAGCGCTCAGCGCGCATTCCAAGCTGGATGTGGTTGCCCGCCTTCTCTCCGCTCACAAGGACGACCGTGTGCTCCTCTTCTCCGAGTACAACTCGCTGGTAGAAACCATTGGCCGCATCTTTTGCCTGCCGACCGTCACGCACAAAACCGCGCCTGCCGAGCGCAAGGCCATCCTTGAGGGCTTTCGCACTGGGCGATTCAGCAAGCTGGCAACAGGCCGCGTGCTCAACGAAGGCGTAGACTTGCCGGACGCCAACGTAGCGATCATCCTGAGCGGCAGCGCCACCAGGCGCGAGTTTATTCAGCGCCTGGGCCGCGTCCTTCGCCCCAAGCTCTCCGAAGCCGTGCTGTACGAGGTGGTGACCGAAGAAACCACCGAGGAGCAGATTTCCAGGCGGCGGACGAGTGACCAGGGATAAGGGAGATGTTATTTCCACTCTCAAACTTAAAACGGAGGAGCGTGCGCGATGTTGATGGCGAGCTTGCTATCGTGCCAAAGCTGCTGCATGGGCGCGCGGCCCTCAAGCTGCTGGAGCAGGCTATAGTCGTCTTTGAGGGGAGCGTAGGCAAACCGCGCAGTGAGTACGATGCCCGCAAGCTGGAGGATGTACTCGGTGATTACCGCCTTGGGAGGTGTATAGAGGCGTGCCTCCTTACCCGCTATGGCTTCGTTCAGCCGCAACTCAGCAGCATCCTTTCTGCCTCTGAGCTGGCGGCGTTGTCCAGGCGCGGCCTTACCTCACCTGCTGATATGCGCTCGGCTCTATGGGACGCTGCTAACGAGCGATATGGCGGCTTCGCGCCCCCCAACGAGCGCTCTGCCCTCCTGTCTGGCCTCGCCGAGAAGTGGGGACTTCCTCCTGACCCTCACCTTGTAGATGCCCTTGTCAACCTGGACGCGGAGGGGGCTGCGGTGCTTATCGCTACAGACGAGCCTCTTTCAGCGCCTGATTTGATGCGACTCTACAATCGCGGTGCTGTGCAAACGCTGCTGGCGCACTCAACAGGCGTGCAGATCGATGTAAGCCGCCTGGCTGGGGCCGCTCTCAAGCGGCTGTACTTCGTCGCCAAGCGCCAGGGTGTGCTGGTAGACATTGAAGAGGGCCGCAAAGGGGGTTACTTGCTCGCGCTTTATGGGGCTGAGCAGGCATTTGGCGCTGCGGACAAGTACGGGCGGAGGCTTGCGGATGTTACCCTCAGCCTGCTGCGCAGCCTCTCTTCGTCGGGTGATATAGAGCAGGTGGTGGGTACCGCCTTACTCTTGCTCCACGACAGGCCATATCGCTTTCACCTGACGCAGGAGGTACTGGAGCTACTCCAATATGCGCCTGAGGCTAAGGTAGAGGCCAACGGCGGCAAGATCGCGGAGGTGGGCGCCACTTATTCGGTGGGCTCGGCTATAGAGAACAACGTCGGCGAGATGCCGGATGAGCCGTCATTCGACAGCCTGGTGGAAGCGCGGCTGTACAAAGAATACAGGTCGCTGCACAGGCAGGGCTATACGCACGGCTGGCAGATGGAGCGAGAGCCTGACCCTCTGCTAGCCCCCGGCATCGTAATGATTCCTGACTTCGCCTTCCTGCGCGGCGGCACGCGTGTCTTCATGGAGATAGTGGGCTTCTGGTCACCCTCCTATAAAGAGCGCAAGCTGGCGAAGCTTCGTTCTCTGGCCGCAGAGCCGGGCGAGGCGAAGGCGCTTATACTCGCCGTGCCTCAGGAGTCTGCCAGCCTCTTCGCGGACCTTCCTTTCCCTGTGGTGCCGTACAAGACAGGCGTGAGGCTGACCGACCTTCTTTCGATCCTTGACGCCCGCTACGGCCAGCACGAAGAGCGCGCGGAGGCGGCCCAAAGCCGGAGCACGCTATTGCGACAGGCAGCACAGGCTCAGGGTTTGGTGCCTGAGCAAGAGGTTGCCGCCGCTCTACAGGCATACACCCGAACGGAGCTCCTTGCAGCGGCGCGCTCCCTTGATAGCGAAGGGTGCAAATATGTCGCCGGTGTTGGCCTGCTTTCTACAGATACACTCGCTAAAGCAGTTGGGGCTATTGACGCAGCGCTCGATAGCTCAGGAGGCAGGCTGCCGTTGGAGGAAGCGGCGCGGATAGCCGCGAACGCTCTCTCTGCCGCCTCAGTAGACATTGAAGCGCTGCTGCAACTGTGTCCCAACCGGCAGATTGAGCGGCCTTCGCTCTTTGAGGCTTATGTCGTAAACGCGTAAGCGTTCAGAACAGGGGGTTGGGGGTGTCCCTCCCCTGTGCCCTCACCCCCATGCCCCTCTCCCATGAAGGGAGAAGGGCTATATCACCTGTGCACTCAGCATGCACAAAGCCCCCTCTCCCCTTGTGGGAGAACAACTTTATCACCTGTACACTCAGCATAGCTAAAGCCCCCTCCTTCCTTCATGGAAGAGGGGCATGGGGGTGAGGGTGGGTAGGGCATATAAAGGTCATTCTACACCCCTGGTCTAGTACAGATATACAGCTGCGGAACCTTGACGCTCACGCAGGCGGGCCTGTACAATGACCTGTACTCTACTTCTTTGCGCGACCCGGGAGCTCCGCTATGAAATACATGTCCAGCCGCGATATTCGCTCGCGATATATACAATACTTTGTTGAGAATGGACACACGCATGTGCCCTCTTCTTCGCTGGTGCCCGCCAACGACCCGACCCTCCTCTTTACGACAGCTGGGATGGTGCAGTTCAAGGATGTATTCCTGGGGAGCGAGACCCGGCCTTACGAGCGGGCAACCACCGCGCAGAAGTGCATGCGGGCCGGCGGCAAGCACAACGACCTTGAAAACGTTGGCCCATCTATACGCCACCACACCTTTTTCGAGATGCTCGGCAACTTCTCTTTCGGCGATTATTTCAAGCGTGAAGCTATCGCCTTCGCCTGGAAGCTGCTTACCGAAGATTTCGGCCTCGATCCCGATCGCCTGTGGCCGACCGTTTACCTTGATGACGACGAGTCGTTTAGCCTGTGGCAGGACGTAGCAGGAATACCTGCTCGCAAGATCACGCGTCGCGGCGCTGAGGATAACTTCTGGGCTATGGGCGACACCGGGCCGTGCGGACCAAACAGCGAAATCTACTGGGACTTCGACCCGCAACAGGGCGAGAGCGCCAATCCTGCCACCGATGAAGACCGCTTCTTCGAGATATGGAACCTCGTTTTTATGCAGTTCGACCAGCCGGGCGACGGCTCGATGGTGCCGCTCGAACATCCAGGCGTTGACACAGGGATGGGCCTTGAGCGCATGTCGGTGGTGATGCAGGGGGTGCGGAGCAACTATGAGACCGACCTCTTTGTTCCAATCATTGATAAAACCCTGAAGCTCACCGGGCAAAGCGCAGAGGAGATGGAGCGGCAGATAAGCTCATACCGGGTGATCGCTGACCATGGGCGCGCTACCACCTTCCTGATAGGCGATGGTGTGCTGCCCGGCAATGAGTGGCGCAGCTACGTTCTGCGCCGGGTGATGCGCCGCGCTATGGTACACGGGCGCAAGATTGGCCTCGACAAGCCTTTCCTCGGCGAGATCGCCAAGGTGGTCATGCAGATTATGGGCGATGTTTATCCTGAAATTGTGCAGCGCCGCGACTTCATATTGAACGCCATTCTCAAAGAAGAAGAGAGCTTTGAGCGCGCCCTTACCGCCGGTACGAGCAGATTTGAGCAGGTTGTCGGCTCCCTGGGCTTGAAGACGGGTGATACCTTCCCCGGCGAGGAAATGTTCAAGCTGTACGATACGCACGGTCTCTCTAACGACCTGATGCTGGATATGGCTATATCCAGAGGGTTCAAGCCTGATATAACAGGTTACGAAGAGGCTATGGAGCACCAGCGCAAGCAGAGCAAGGAGAGCGGCAAGTTCGACGCAAAGGCTAAAGAGAATCTCGACGTTTACCGTCAGGTCTCTCCGGAGCCTACCGACTTCTTAGGTTACGACTACTCCCTGCTCGACACGCACGCCAGAGTGCTGGGGATAATCCAGGGGGAGGAGATAGTGGACCTTGCCGGACCGGGCCAGGAGGTAGAAGTGGTGCTTGATAGGACGCCTTTCTACCCGGAAGGCGGCGGACAGGTCGGGGATAAAGGCGTGCTAACCTGGCAGGGAGGGCGCATGGAAGTCGCTGACACGCGCCGTCCTGTGAGCGGCGTAATCGTGCATCGTGGCATGATAATCGAGGGCACGCTAAGGACCGGAGCCGAAGTCGAAGCCGACGTGCCGGGCGGCGTCAGGTGGAACACGATGCGCAACCACACCGCCACCCACCTGCTGCACAAGGCACTGCGCGACACCCTGGGCACGCACGTTCACCAGGCAGGCTCGGTAGTCGAGCCTGGGAGGTTGCGCTTCGATTTTACCCATAGCGGCGCACTGAGCCGCGAGGATGTGACCACTATAGAGAGGGTTGTGAACGAGCAGGTTGTGCTTGATTACCCTGTGGTGACTACCGAGATGGACTACCAGAGCGCGGTGACCGAGGGCGCTATGGCCCTCTTTGGCGAGAAATACGGCGCTGTGGTAAGGATGGTGCGCATTCCAGGCTATGAAAGCCGCGAGCTATGCGGGGGCACGCATGTAGAGCGCACGGGTCAGGTGGGCGCTTTCTTCATCACCTATGAGGGGTCTATAGGCTCAGGCACGCGGCGCATCGAGGCTGTAACGGGGCCCGCTGCCGTGGAGTATGCCCAGGAGCGGCGCGACTCGCTCTCATCTGTGGCATCAAAGCTGCACACCACGCCTGAGCGTGCAGACGAGCAGGTGACGACTCTGCAAGAGCAATTGCGCGAGGCAAACAAGCGTGTAGAGGCCCTGGCGAAGCAGATCGCCAGGGGTGAAACAGGTGGCCTGACCCAGCAGGTGCGTAAAGTCAATGGGGTGCAGGTGCTCACAGGCAAGACCTCCGCCACTAATATGGACAACCTGAAAGAGGCAGGCGACCACCTGCGCGACAAGCTAGGCTCGGGCGTGGTAGTGCTCGGCGCTGTGGTAGATGGCGAGCCGAAGCTGCTTGCTATGGTCACGCAAGATGTGATAGATAAAGGCATCAGCGCAGGAGACATCATCAAGGAGATAGCCCCGGCGATCGGCGGCAGGGGTGGTGGCCGCCCGAATATGGCGCAAGCAGGCGGCAAAGACCCCGAAGGCCTCGACAAGGCGCTAGAGATGGTAGCTGACCTGGTAGCCCGCAAGCTGAGCACTTCCTAGAGCAGGCGGCCATCTCTGCAAACTGCCCTTCACTTGCTGCCTACAAACCCTTCTAAGGAGTGGGTGTGAAGGTGGGAGAAGGAATAGGAGTGCCATTAGGGTCGAGCCATTGGCGAGTGGCGAGGTCGAAGACAAATATTACACCAGGGGTAGGCGTTACATCTACGTCGGGTGGCTGGGGTGTTGTGGACCGAACAAGGTATACACGAGTACCGTCCATGGATGCCATCTCGACACTTCCTTGCCTCAATGGGGTCAGATAAGTCCCGATGTCATGAAACCTGTCGTCAAGGCCAAGTTCACTGAGTGTAATTATTCCCTGACTGATGTCACCCCTGCGTCCCTGCCGTCCAGTCTTGACGCTAAGGAACTGTCCATTCACCATACCCTGCCAACAACTATCGTAAGAGGGATCTTGTGAACTAGCCATTCCTCCGCAATCGAGCCAGCCTAGGACTTCTGTAGCAGTGGGTTGTGAGCTGCTTATTGAGGTCGGGGTTCCAGGTACACTGGTAGGTGTCAAGGCCCAGACTGTCTTGTCTGCCGACTCACGCTGTGCTACACGTGTGTCGAAAGCCGCCTTGCTGTTTCCAGGATCAAGGGTAGGTATAGGCTCAGGCGTTCTGATGATGACTACCCTAGTGGGTGCAGGCGTTCCCGGCAATGTACTGCGAGTAACGGTAACGGAGGGCGGGAGTGTTCCCGTTATCTGGGGAATCGCCGTAGTGCTGGCAATGGTAGCTACAACTTGAGGCACTGAAGCTTCCTGTGTTGTTCCACAGGCCACCAGAATACTAAAGCCAAGTACGGTCACTATGGTTGCTAATGAGACTTGAAACCCACTCGGCCGCCTCTGATGCTGACTCATGTAGTGTCCTCACTTTCGTATCGTGTAAGATAGGTTAGCTAGAGTGTGTCCAATAGTTAGGTGCCCTTGCATGGACATGTTCGAGATTATGGTGAAGCGCTATATTGGATGCGTGTCGGCCAATCCGGAAATAAGCCCGTTACAGGATCGGAGTTGATTTCTAGCCAAAGGATAGGCCAAGCTAGCCGATAATCTAGATCAGTGGGTGGACAGTCGAGGCCAGCACATTCGGTCATGACACCTTTGAACTCCATAGGTGCTTTGCCTGGGTAGTGTTCCATACCCCAGTGCTTCACTATGTACCATTCTCTAGCGTAATTGGGCCAGTAAATCTCGGGGACGGGCCGAGCTGCATCTATACCCCATGCAACTCTGTAATCCTTATCTTGGTCCCATCCATCCTGGCGGCATGGCCGTGGAGGAGGGAAGCCAGGATAGCCTGATAGCCTACAAGGGTAACCGTCCAGGCTGCCGAAGTTGAAAACGGGGCTAATATTGGTGTCGCTGTAAGCTTGAATCCATCTTTCTGTATCCGACAGCTGACCTTCAACAACCGGATCGAAGTCCGGTTCAGCATCAATGCCTGCCGAAACGAATATTGCCGGATAGCTTCTCGCGTAGTATTGGACAGCCTTTACCATCTGTGCCCAAGCTTGTGCATGTCCAGCGTTCAGCGCAGCACCTCCACTGTGGACATCATTGTTTATAGATATAGCAACATGAAGCTGCGTCAGTCCGGTCGTCTCACAGCGAACGTAACCGTCAATGAAGCTTTCCACAGCACTCGTTATGTCGGCTATGCGGGCGTGACGATATACTTCTTTTTGCCCGTCCGGTATCAGGTAAGTACCCCAGTCATTACCCAGTTGCCCCCAATCTTTAGGTTGTCCATAGTCTAAAAATACCAGGCCATTGGGGTTATTGTCTGCCCCGCTAACAGCCGCCGCACACCCTTGCTCATTATGCATGGTAACACTCGTCGATAGCTCGTAGTAGCTAGTAGTTCGGCTGGGAGGAGTAGGAGCAGTGATATGCGCGATCAACGTCTGAGAAGGCGCAAGGCCATCGCTTATATAGCTCCCTACTGCCCAGTTGCTGGTTAGCGTGCTGTTCAGGACAGACGAGCCGGTTACCCCCACAAGCTCACTGCCCACTCCCAGATTTGGACTGTCTATCTGGTCCCAACTCTGCCCGTTCCAATGCAGTAGCAGTGTCTTCCAACCTGTGTAGGGTATAGATGCTCCTGCACCCGTTCCTGGGTTCAGCCCACTATCATCATATGCACCTACTGCCCACACGTCTCCTGGTGTTGTAACCCACACATGGAATAGCTCATTGTAGTCTCGGCTGGGATTGGGGCTGGGCACAATACGCCAACTGCTTCCATCCCAATACTCGATGAGGGTATGGTTGTAGCCGCTCGCATAGTAAGCGCCCACAGCCCAGACGCTGCTGGTGGTGAAGTAATCTACGCTGTTCAGGTATGCGCTTGTTGCTGCTACAGGTGTAGCACCAGGTACGATGGTCCAGTTGCCTGAGCCAACCTTACGCATGGTGAGTGGGTTGGTTGTGCTGTTAGAGCCTACTGCCCACACTTCTGTTGTAGAGCCACTCGATGGAGCTATCACCGCCACTCCATTGAGAGTGCTGTTAGCGGGTAGAGGTGTGCTTACAGCCCATGCTGTGCCATTGTAGTGCAGTATGTTGGTGTTACCCACAGCCCATGCATCACTTGCTGTATGCACAGCTATCCCATTCCCTCCATTGGGTGCGCTGTCATTGCTCCAGGCTGTGCCATTGTAGTGCAGTATGCCGCTATCTCCTACAGCCCACACAGCACTGGTGGAAGCTGCGGCTACTCCATTGAGGATGCCTGCTGCTGCAACTCCTGTAGGCACAGGGCTTGTGATGC
>JADMIH010000080.1 GCA_015478675.1 Chloroflexota bacterium
GTGAGAGGGCTGGCCCACAGGATAGGCCTTCATAGCTCCCTGGCGCTTTGCTGGGGGGCGTTCGGGGCTGCTGCCTTGATGACCCTGATCCTCTGGTTGCTTCTCCCCTACAGGGCAGAGTGGTATATACCAGGCCTGGTCCTCGGCCTGCCGCTGATGGCAGGAGGTATATACACTTATCTAAACAATCCCGCCCGCGTGAGGGCGATGTCTACTTTGCTGGAGATAGGCGCACTCTCGCTGGCTGTCGGTTGGGTGGCGGGGATCACTTTGTAGGGTCAGGCGCTTTACCCGAGGATTTTTGTCGGTAGGGGGATTGCAGCCAAGAAGCGGCGGTATAGAAGTTGCTTCTGGATACCAACTCAAGGTTAATGGAGCGCTTTTGTGAAGCAATCTGAAGTTGATATGGAGCGCGCACTTTTCGCCGGTGCGGTAGCCGCCACTGCTTTTCTTGCCACCACCTGGGTTGACAGCCAAGTTAGCAGCCACCCGTACAACGACTTGAAGCTCGTAGGCCAGTTCTTCACCACCAGGTCACCCGCCTGGATCATACAGGGTGTGGCGGGGCACTACACTTTCGCGCTTCTTGTGTCGCTTCTGTATGCGCGGTGGGGCTATAACCTCCTCCCTGGGCCCGGCTGGTTGAAGGGACTCATCTTCTTGCAGATAGAGAACTCTCTGATTTACCCGGGCGCTGTGATCTTCGATAAAGTACACGCCGGTGTGCGTAGCGGCCAGCTTCCTCCTCTCCTGAGCCGAAAAAGCTTCTGGGGCCAGCTCCTTCGGCACGTGGCCTTCGGCCTGGCGCTCGGCGCGCTTTACAAGCCGGAACGGGATCGTGAATCGTAGTATACCTTGAGAGGTTTAAGCAACGCAGAACGCATATTGAGACAGATACCTCACATAAGGGGCTATAAAGATGTTTGACAGCATACTGAACCGCGTGCGGCCTGAGCGCAAATACGATCCCGGCGAGTTGAAGAAGCGGCTCCCTCCTGGGCAGTCTCTGACCGAAAAGTGGCCTGTGCTGCAATATGGCGGGGTGCCTCAGGTAGATACCAGGCGCTGGACTTTTCGCGTCTTTGGTTTGGTAGAGGAGCCTGTGAAGTGGACCTATGAGGAGTTTATGGCGCTGCCGCACGGCAATACGGAGTCGGTTGACATACACTGCGTCACTCGCTGGTCGAAGTTCGATAACGTCTTCGAGGGTATACCCTTCAGCGAAGTGTACAAGAGGATCAAGCCGAAGCCGCAAGCCAACTATGTAATGGTGCATGCCGAGCAGGGATTTACCACTAACCTGCCTCTTGCCGACCTGCTTGCCCCCAACGTGATCTTTGCCTATAAGAACAACGGTGAAGATCTCAGCGACGAACATGGCTGGCCTATGCGCCTGGTGGTGCCACATCTCTACTTCTGGAAGAGCGCCAAGTGGGTGCGCGGCCTCGAGTTTCTCGACCACGATGAGCCTGGCTTCTGGGAAGACGCAGGCTACCACATGCGCGGCGATCCCTTCAAAGAGGAGAGATATGGGGGTTGGTAGTCACCGCTCACGACTCCTCTACGTTCTCATATCTACGATTGCGCTGCTGACGTTAGCAGTGTGGGCGGGCAGCGCCTTTTGGTCGCGTGCTGAAGGTAGCGACAAGAGGGGGATGCCTGTATCTTCAGCGATGCCGGTGTTGCCGGTGACGTCCGCTATTCCCTCTGGATTGACAATGGCTACACCCGAACAGCTTTCTGCTCTCCCTTCTGAGCTTACTGTAACGCCTACGCAGACGCTTGTGCCCTACAGCCCGCCGACCGACGCGCCCTCCGCCACATCAAGCTCTACATCTACATCTACCGCCACCTTCGTACCAACCGCTACGAACATACCCCTGCCCTCAGTCACACCTGAGCCTTTCGGCGGGCCTGTGACTACACCCAACAAGCACAAAGGTCCACGTTGGGTAACTTTGCAGGCAGGGCACTGGAACAGCGCGAAGTTGCCGGAAGAGCTTTCACACCTTCGGGCGAATACAGGAGCATATGCTGCGGGGGTGAGCGAGGTAGATCTAAACGTGGCAATAGCTAAACGAACAGCGCAGTTTCTTTACGCACGCGGCTATAGCGTGCAGATATTGAACGCCACTGTGCCGGTAAGCTACACTACTGACCTCTTTCTGGCGATCCATGCTGATGGTAATGAGTTCACTTCAGTGCGCGGCTTCAAAGCCGTTTCGCCCTGGGGGGCGGTACCCGCTTCCGAAGACTTTGTCAGCTTCCTCTATGAGGAGTACGGTAAAGCAACGGGCTTGCCTAGCGACGCGATGACCAGTGATACTATGGCGAACTACTATGCCTTCAATCCAACGCGTTATCGCCATGCAGTCACTCCTAATGTGCCTTCTGCCTTGATCGAAACAGGCTTCATCACCAACCCCCTCGACCGTAAGGCGCTGACCACCGAACAGGCTCGGATAGCATGGGGGATTACCAACGCCATAGATCGCTATTTTCGCTCAGGCGTGGCGGGGCCGACGCCATCTCCCTACCCGACGTTCACGCCCAGCGCCACGCCTACCTTTACGCCATCCAGCACATCTACTCCAAGCTCGACGGCTACCGCTATACCCACGAGCAACCCAACAGCCGTAGCTACCGAATTCGCAGCGCAGGCTACTCAGACAGCAGCCGCCGTAACACCCGAACTGCCAACATCCACCCCCAGGCTGCCGAAACCCACCAGCACCCCGATACCAACCTCTACACCACTGACCGGCATAATCACCACAGATGGCCGATGGTTGCCGCCGCTCTCGCTCAATGGGCAGCGTTTACCACTGCCCGGCAGCAAGGCCGACCCGGTGCTGCTGAGTGAGTCAACCGATGCCCTGCCTGTGACGGCGGACGGGAGGAAGAAGCTTCAGATGTGGCAGCAATTCTACGTACCAAGGCTGGGCCGTAGTATTTGGAGGAAAGGTCCCATTATTAACGTGCGGGATTAGCTGTCGAGCAGCTCTCTTTGCGCCTTCATTCTCTACCAGCAATGAAAATACGAGCGATGCTGCCCACATCTCTACCGTAACTCTGAACAGTTACGGCCAAATGTAACTGTTCAGAGTATGGGTGCAGGGGCGTCCCTCCCCTCACCCCCAAACCCCCTCTCCCACAAGGGGAGAGGGGGCTTTAGTCCTGGCTCTTCCCAAGAAGAAAGCCCCCTCTCCCTTCATGGGAGAGGGGGTTTGGGGGTGAGGGTGCGTAAGGGTATGCCTCCACAGCTACTCCTTCAAGATTGCTCCACCCCAACTCTGAACACTTACGGCCAAATCTGATATAGACAGTGACGCGTTCTTGGTGTAAACTTGTACAACGCTTGGGCATCCTACGTCGTAGCAGCGCGTGGCGGGTGGACAAAGGAGTTAACCGCCTGGAGATAGAGGATACCACCAGATTTCTATAACTACAGGAGGAAAGTCAAATATGCTGGGCAACATACTTAAAGGGCGCGCCGCCATAGTCGCGGCTTTTCTATTCTTTACCATGTTCATGGCAGGTTGTGGGCCAGCAGCTACACCAACCACTATAGTTAGCGCTCCCGGCGCAGCGCCTACGGATACGACCGCAGCCGCCCTGCCCACCGACACGACGGCTGCGCCACCCACTACGGCGCCTACCGACACGATTGCTATGATGACCCCCACCGAGGCCATGTCAGCAGTCACTCCATCCGCATCTGTGGCTATGACAGCTACCCAGGTTATGACAGGCACATCGGGCGGGTCATCAACGGCGGGCGCCACCCCTGTCTCCGATTGGAGACCCGGTAAGCACGCCAACACCATACCGGCTCCCGCCAAGTTGGTGGCGGCAGGCACGTTGACCATAGGCAGCGATGCGGGCTACCCACCCCAAGAATATATTGACGCGGGTGGCAACGCTGTAGGCTTCGATATAGATATCGCCAATGAGATAGCTAGCCGCATGGGCCTTCAGCCCAAGGTGATCAACTTCAAGTTCGACGACATTATCCCTGCCCTCAACGCAGGGCAGTTCGACATAGTTATCTCTGCTATGACAATCACAGCTGACCGCTCGAAAGTAGTGGATTTCGTCCCCTACTTTGATGCCGGGCAAGCTGTGCTCGTGCCGAAAGGCAATCCTAAAGGGATCAAGACCCTGGACGATCTCTCCGGCAAGACCGCTGCCGTTGAGCAGGGCACAACTGAGGAGAAAACGCTGGCGGACCTCAACACCAAGTTTGCTGCCGCCAATAAGCCTCTTGTCAACGTGTTGCGCTATGCAGTAGACACCGATGCTGTAGACCAGCTACGCGTGGGCCGCGCCGACGCCACCCTGCACGACTCTCCGGTCGCTGCCTACTATGCGAAGCTGAACCCTAATTTCGAGGCTGCTATCCCCAACTTCGAATCCGCACCCGAAGGTATAGCCACAGCGAAGACCAACACCCCCATGAACACCGCAATCAATACCGCGATTAATGCCATGAAGCAAGACGGCACGCTCGACGCCATCAAAGCTAAGTGGGGCGTGCAGTAGTGTGTAGAGGTTAGGATTGGGGATCAGTTACAACCCTGATCCCCAACCCTAACATCGAGGGCGCATAATGGAGGTTCCGTACAATCTGCGGCGGTGGCTATGGGTGCCGGTTACGCTCGTCATCCTGGCGCTCATAGCCTGGTTCATCATCAGCCGCCCCACTTCGGGGGCGCAGTTCGATTTTGCTTTCATCCCTGAGCACTTCTTCGACCAGACGCTCCTCGAAGGTGCGAAGATGACCATCTTCCTATCGGTGGTCTCGCAGATAATCGGGATAGCCCTCGGCTTGATAGCCGCGCTGATGAGGATCAGCAAAAGCCCAATACTCAATGGCATTGCCGGCTTCTACATCTGGCTTTTCCGGGGCACGCCTCTGCTGGTGCAGTTGATTGTCTTTGCCACAGGCCTGTACGAGATCGGCATCCGGATAGACCTGGTGCCCGCCGCACTGCTGGCCCTCAGCATCAATGAAGGTGCCTACATGGCTGAAATAGTACGCGCAGGTATACAAAGCGTGGACCCAGGCCAGATGGAAGCGGCCAAGTCGCTCGGCATGACATACAGGCTGGGGATGCGGCGCATAGTGCTGCCCCAGGCCGCCCGCGTGATCCTGCCCCCTACCGGCAACGAGTTCAACAACATGCTCAAAACCACCTCTCTGGCTTCGGTCATCAGCGTTGGCGAACTGGTGCAGCATGCGGGCGACTTGAACCACCTCTACTTTAAGACGCTGGAGACCTGGACCATCGTGGCATGCTACTATCTGGCGATGACCACAGTTGTCACCATAGGGCAGGGCTGGCTTGAGGGCAGGCTTGGCGAGCGCAAGGCGCAGGAGCAGCCCGGCCTGTGGACGCGTGTGCGCGGCAATATCTTCAGCACACGAGGCGCCCTCGACCACAGGTAGATAGGGCGGGGGTCGGGGTTAGTAGCGTGCCACAACAGCAGAGGCAAAGGCCTTCATGAGGATACAACCGGGTAACAGCACAGGGGGCGGGCCGATAGTGCAGGCTCTAGACGTGCATAAGAGCTTCGGGCGCACCGAAGTGCTACGCGGCATAGACCTGACGGTGCAGCCGGGGCAAACGGTAGTGCTGATCGGCCCCAGCGGATCAGGCAAAACTACCTTCCTACGGTGCATCAATCACCTCGAAAAGATACAGGGCGGCAAGATATACGTCGGCGGCAAGCTGATAGGCTATCGCGAAGAAGGCGGGAGGCTTGTAGAAGATAGTGAGCGCAATATCGCCGCCCAACGCGCCAGGATCGGTATGGTCTTCCAGCGCTTCAATCTATTCCCACACATGACTGCCCTGGAAAACATCATCGAAGCCCCAACCCACGTCAAGGGGGTGTCGAAAGAGCAAGCCACTGAGAAGGCGCACGCTCTGCTGCAAAAAGTGGGATTGAGCGATAAGAAGGAGCGCTACCCCAGCCAGCTTTCCGGCGGCCAGCAACAGCGAATAGCCATCGCTCGCGCCCTGGCGATGGACCCGATGCTGATGCTCTTTGATGAGGCTACCTCGGCGCTCGATCCTGAGCTGGTGGGCGAGGTGCTCAAAGTGATGGAGCAGTTGGCTGAAGAAGGAATGAGCATGGTGGTTGTGACCCACGAGATGGGCTTCGCCCGCCACGTGGCCGACCGCGTGGTCTTCATGGATAGCGGAAAAGTAGTGGAGGAAGGTCCTCCTGTGGAAATCTTCGACCACCCGCAGCAGGAGCGCACCCAGTCGTTCCTCAGCCGCATCCTGTAGCCAACGGGCTCCTTTTAGAATAGCGGCACGAATGTTGCAGCACAAGATGGAATCGATCTGAGCCTTGCGGCGAGGTGATTCTGCCATCTATACAGAGTGTGTGGGCGGTGCTATAATGTGCTGGGGCGACGCTCTATACCCACAGAACGCTCCCGGTAGCTCTATGGGTCACATTTTGTTCTGCTTGCCTCCTTATGGTTCCTCTTGCCATGCCTGCACACGACATGGAGAAGCTCACAGACGGCGATGGTCGCAACGCAAGGAGAACTCTGACCTAAAAGACCGGATATGACTTTATGACAGCAGCGCAGCTTGTTCAATACCTCTCCTGGGCTACCTACGTCACCATCTTTGTGATTGTCGCCGCCAAGGCAATGCGCAGCCCTCGACGTGTGAACATTGACATCGCTCTATTCTTCAGCTTGCCCATGCTCATCGTGGTCTTCACCCTTCTGGCTCCTCCGGCAGGCTCACTCCTCTCTTATCTTGTAGTGATACTGCTGCTGGCTTTGCCATACATGCTTATAAAGCTAGTGGACGACTTCGCAGACGTGCCTAAATGGCTCCTGTACACCTCGGAAGTGCTCCTCGCCTTAATTGTGGTTGGGACGATTGCCCTAGGGTCAAAACAACCTGATTGGTTTGTAACCATCGAACTGTTCTATTTGATAGTTTTCCTCGCATACGGGGTAGTAGCCTTTGCGCGACAGTCGCAGCGCGCCAGCGGAATAACAAGGCGGCGCATGAGGTCAGCAGCCGCAGGCTCCATCGCGCTTTGCCTTGTATTTGTTTTTTCAGGGCTGGCGCGTGCCGCTCCTCAATTTGCGGGATTATGGTCAACACTCTCTCAGCTCTCTAGCCTGGCGTCAGGGGTTAGCTACTTCCTCGGTTTCACTCCTCCTGAGATCCTACGTCGCGCCTGGCAGGAGCCTGAGCTGCGTGCTTTCCTTGGGCGAGCCGCCCGCTTGCCTCGCTTGCCTGACACCCAGGCTATCTTGGCCGAGATGGAGAGTGGAGCCGCAGCGTCTCTGGGCGCTCCGCATGCAAGCGTTGGCTTGTGGAGCGAAGCCAGGCAGGCGCTGAGCTTCGGAGTGGGCGATGAGCAGGTAGATGTGACGCCAACCCCCCTGTCAGCCGTCGGTCGCGCATTCCTCAACCAGAAGCCTGTTTTTTCCCCTAACGCACCGCGCGATAACCCGGCTGTGGCCGATGCGCTCCGCAAATATGGCGCGACTGCCCTGCTCGTGGCCCCCATTACGGCAGGTAAGAGAAAGCTTGGAGTACTTACTGTTTACGCGCCACAAGCTCCGATCTTCGCCGAGGATGACCTCGCGCTCGTGCAACTCCTGGCTGACCAGGCAGCGGTCGTACTGGAGAGCCGCGCTCTTATAGATGAGGCGACACATGTGCGCGCCCAGGAAGAGGTGACACGCCTCAAAGAAGATTTCCTCTCCGCCGCCGCGCACGACCTGCGGACGCCACTCACCACGCTGGTGGCGCAAGCCCAGCTTCTCGAGCGCAGAGCAGTAAGGTCTCCCGAAGCGCCTGCTGATTTAGCCGGTATACAAAAGGTTGAGAAGGAGGCACAGCGCCTCAAAACCCTGGTACTCGAATTGTTGGACGCTACGCGTACGGAGCAAGGCAGGCTTGTAGGCACACGCGAGGAAGTTGATCTTACTGAGGTGGCAGAGGAAACGTGCGCCCGCAACGGCACAGAGTTGCACCCATGCGAAGTAGAAGCTGAGGGGCCGGTGCTCGGCTGTTACGACTCGGTGCGCATTCGCCAGCTGGTAGAGAATCTTGTGGAGAACGCGGTAAAATATAGCCCCGAAGCAGGAGCTGTGAGGGTGAAGGTCTGGCGAGAAAAGGAGTGCAACTGCCTGAGTGTTGCCGACTCGGGCATCGGCATACCCGCTGAAGATTTATCTCATATCTTTGACCGTTTCCATCGCGGTACAAATGTGGATGACAAGCGCTTCATGGGAATGGGCCTGGGCCTCTTTATCTGCAAAGGGATAGTCGAGCAGCACGGCGGTCGCATATGGGTTGATAGTGTGCACGGTCGTGGTAGCACATTTTACGTCGCGCTACCGGTGGAGGTAGGAAAGATTGACGCTGATGTTACATGAGCATGCAATTCTGGTAGTTGATGATGACCAGGATATTCTTTCGACAGTAGCCGAAATCCTGGAGTTTGAGGGGTATAAGGTTGAGAGGGCCAGCAACGGAGTGGAGGGGTTGCGGGCTGTCGAGCGTGCGCACCCTGCCCTTGTCTTGCTGGATATGCGCATGCCTGTGCTCGATGGTTGGGGGTTCGCACGCACCCTCAAGGAGCGCGGCATCAGCTTGCCGATCCTGGTGATGACAGCCGCGCACGATGCACGCCGCTGGGCGCAAGAAATAGGCGCGGAAGGCTATGTTGCCAAGCCCTTCAACCTCGGCGACCTTCTCAACGCAGTCGAGCGATTGTACAGACACAATTGATCACGCCCTGTGAAGTGCAATCCTGGCACCCATCCCCTAACCTCCTTCCGAGTGGAAAGGGCTTTCGGGGATAGATTTTCCTCCAGCCTCTACTGAGATTGTACTAAGGCAAAGCCCTACCCCAACACCTCCTCCCACACATGGGAGAAGAGCTGTATCCCCTGGCTCTTCCACGATTAAAGCCCCCTCTCCCACAAGGGGAGAGGGGCATGGGGTGAGGGTACACAGTTACCGCCTGGTTCCTCATTGCTCATTATCTGCTACTTACGTATAATGCTTGTGATATTCACCTCACGAGCGAGCGGCTATGACCCAACCTTTACACGAACCTTATACGGTGGCCCTGGCGCAGATAAAGTGCGTGCTCGGCGATGTTGAGGCCAACCTTGCCAAGCACCTCGACTATGTAGAGCGTACCCGAGAGGCAGGCGCATCCCTCCTTATCTTCCCTGAATTGAGCCTGACGGGATACTACCTGCAAGACATCACCAACCAGATAGGGATGCGCGTCTCGCCCCCCGCGCCTCCTTTGCAAAAGCTGATGGAGGCCTCGCGCGCTCACGACATAGACATCTGCGTGGGCTTCGTTGAGGAGAGCGACCGCTATGTTCATTACATAGCGCAGGCATATATTGGCCAGGGTGAGATAAAGCACGTTCACCGCAAAGTCTACCTGCCCACCTACGGTATGTTCGACGACATGCGCTATGTTGGTATGGGCCGCCAGGTTCGCGCTTTCGATACGCGCTTCGGGCGGATGGGCATCCTCATTTGCGAAGACTTCTGGCACATCGCTCTCCCCTATTTGTTGTGGCTGGATGGCGCTGACACCATGCTCATGGTGGCTGCCGGACCGGGGCGCGGCGTCAAGCCGGGGGACGACTACCTGGATACCAACTACGATGTCAGCATGGCACACCGTATCTACGCCGAGCTATTCACTATATTCCTTTTCCATTGCAACCGCGTGGGCTACGAGGACGGCGTGGCTTTCGGCGGCTACAGCACCGTGCTCGCACCCGACGGCGACTTTCTCGCTACGGGAGAGCACTTTGAGGAATGCCTGGTGACCGCGAGAATCAATCCGGAGTCGGTGCGCTTCAAACGCCGCAGCCTCCCTCTGCTGAGAGACGAGCGGCCCGAATTGGTGCTGAGGGAGTTGGAGAGGATTATGGGAGAAAGGTACAGCTAAACAATTATGAGCTGTGGGACAAATCGTAATTCATAATTGATAATTCCGAAGGCGGGAACTAATTCATAATTCCGCCGAAGGCGGGAAGGGTCCAACATGGGCAGCGACGATCCATCTACTGCACCTCCGACGAGAAGCCTTGCCGACCGGCTCGCTATACACCCCGAGCTTACCCGACGGTTGTTGGCGAACTTTATCCGTGATGAGACTGGCAAGTTCGGTTTCAAGCGAGTGGTGCTTGGCATGTCAGGTGGTATTGATTCGGCGCTGGCGGCTACCCTGGCGGCGGAGGCTCTGGGGCCTGAGAATGTGGTGGCGCTGATCCTTCCTTACAGGACGAGCAGCCCTAAGAGTGAGGAAGACGCTCGTCTGGTTATAGACCGGCTCGGCCTGGCACACGATAAGCTCGATATAACCCCTATGGCAGAGCCGTTGTTCGCTCATTATGGTGAGATGAGCAACATGCGGCGGGGCAACGTGCTGGCACGTCTCAGGATGGTGGCTGTATTTGACCGCTCGCTGGCTGAAAACGCCCTGGTGCTGGGCACTTCTAACAAAACCGAGTCGCTGCTGGGATATACAACCTGGTATGGCGACAACGCGGCGTCTATACAGCCTATCGGCGATCTGTACAAGACACAGGTTCGCGCCCTCTCCCGCGCGATTGGCGTGCCCGCCGCCGTGGTGGAGAAGAAGCCTAGCGCCGACCTCTGGCCGGGCCAGACCGACGAGGCTGAAATGGGCCTCTCCTACGACCTTGTAGACCAGGTGCTTTACCTCCTGGTAGATGAACGTCTCGACCCGGAGCGGATTGTAGCCCAGGGCTTTGAGCAGTCGCTGGTAGAGCGCATTGTGCGCACAGTGCGCAATATGCAGTACAAGCGGATGACCGCCGTGATCGCCAAGGTAGGCTCACGCACGCCAGGAATAGACTTCAGGTATCCGAGGGACTGGGGGCACTAACTGTAATTATGAATTGACGTGAGGCGAGCCGGGTTGCAGCTGGTAATTGCTAATTCATAACTCACGATTGATGCATAACTTACCAAGTAAACCTAACGAAGGACAAAGGCGAGATGCCACGACGCAGGTTAGCCCAAGCTACTACCGTCATAGCAGTGAGTTTGGCAACAATACGCACAGCCAGACCTCTCCAGGTGTGTGCATGAGGGTGCTCCAGATCCACAAACTCCTCAGCCTGGGCGAAAGTAGCCTCCACGATTGGTCGAGTAGCAGCCAATATCTGTGCCAAAGCAGGGTGGAGTTGACGCTTCTGGTTGCGCCTGGAAGGAGTGATAAGGATGATACTCTGCTCCTCCTCCAATCGTCTCTGCCGCTGCTCATCTGCTCATCAAGCAGACCTTTATCAGCCCAGATGAGCCAACCTTCGTCTCCAAACATCATCGCTTCCAACCCATCTCTCTCATCAGCACTGGCAGGGAGGAGTGCCCACTGGACAATGATGCCATTCACTGTGACGAGAGCCAGCAACTTGTAGCCGTAGTAGTATTCCCGCCTGGCAGCACAGTAACCGAGGTCAGCCTCAGGAAGGGTCAGATGATGAAGACCATACCGACGCCAGTGTCGCACATGGATAGGAGTACCATCCATCACTCCCTCAGGAGCAAGGTGTGATGTCACTTGTTGCGCCAACTCTATCCACAAAGCGTTCAACACACCCGTCAGGTTGCGAGCACGACGGTTGTAGCCGCTTTGTGTCGTCAGAGCAGGGAACCACTCCTGATAGTTGTGCTTCAAGAAGCGCAGCCGCCGACGTTCTCGCCATTTGCCCTGAGCTAACTGATGAGCCAAAAGCAACGTCACCATCTCTGCATCGGAAAGGCGAGGTGGTGCCCCACCCTCTGGCCGTAAGTATCTGTGACCCTCTTTTTGCAGCCATTGGTCAACCATCAGGTATAATCCTATCAGGAAGGTATCAAAGTCCATGTCCATCGGAAGCTCCTTGTACAAAGGGTTTTGCTGCTTCCGTTGTAACACATCACTTCGCTACCTTTCTGTTCGTCCTCTAATCTGGGTTATGCATCAATCGCTACTCATAACTCGTAATTGCGTAGGAGGTGTTATGGCTCTTGCTAAAATGACTGTTGAAGAGTTTATAGAGGAGTTGGCTTCGGCTAATCCCACGCCGGGCGGAGGGAGTGCTAGCGCGCTCGCGGGGGCTATGGCTGCGGCAATGGTAGAGATGGCCTGTAACCTCACGGTTGGGCGGGAGAAGTTCCGTGACGTAGAGGTGGAGCTGCAAACGGTGCGCGGCAGAGCCAAAGATTTGCGCCTCCGTATGCTGGCTGCTGTGGATAAAGATACGGAGGCCTATAACGCCGTCAGTCAGGCATATAAGCTGCCCCGCACAGGCGACACGGAGAAGGCAGCGCGCACGGCTGCTATACAATCGGCGCTCCAATACGCCACTGAGGTGCCTTTGAAGGTGGCACGGGCCGCTGCTGAGACTTCGGAGCTTGCAGTGGTGGCAATGGAGAAGAGCAACCCTAACGTGGCCTCAGATGCCCGCGTGGCTCGTCTGCTGGCCGATGCTGCCCGTGATGGGGCCATAGCCAATGTTGAGATCAATCTCGGTAGCATAAACGATAGCGCCTTCGTAGAGCAGATGAAGACAGAGCTAGAGGGTTTGTCGGGGTAGCAGAAATACACCCCGTTGGGGTTGGCAGCTTGCTGGGGCCTCTACTATATCTTGCAGGTGGCCCAAAGGTGGCTCGATCCCTCCTTACATCCTGGTAATTAGTCCTATTCCCACAGGGTTTTTCTTCTGTCACCTGGCACTGCACTAAGGCAAGACCCCACCCCAACCCGCTGGCAAAGGGTCAGGGGGCGGGAGTTCTGTTACCGCTATGTAGGGCAGATTGAACCCTCTACAAAAACTGCCCCTAAAAGCTCCACTTGTGAGGAGGGTTTTAATTCTCGAGCACAGAGCTACTGCTCTGTGCTCACCTCATCTTCCAGCAGGCGAGCTTCCAGCACCTGGTTGCGGGTGAAGCCGGTGAGACGCAGATAGAAGTCGGCTGCTTGCGCCAGCGCGTCCAGAGGTACGAGACCTACGATCTCGCTACCCACTACGGGTACACCGTGGCGCTCAGCTTCTACTTTCACAAGCTCATAAGCGCGGTGCAGGGGAGTGCGAGTGTAATCTAGTAAGTTCATAGAGACCTGCACCAGCCCTTGCTCGGCGAGGTCTACACCCATAGCCTGCACATTCATCAGGCCGCCACTGCTCTCGCGCAAACCTTTGGCAATCGTCCGGGCTATGTGCACATTTGTGGTGCCCAGGTTCACGTTGAAAGCTATCAGCGGCGGGCGTGCTCCAACTGCGGTTGCCCCTGCTGTGGGGTGCATACGGGCTTCGCCGTAGTCAGGTTTGCGTTCAGGAGTGGCGATGCTCTCCTTCAGCCCTTCGTATTCGCCACGGCGCACGTCGGGCAGGCGCTTGCGGGCCGGCGTTGTAGCAGCCGCGCTGTAGAGGTATACCGGCACGCCTAACTCTTCAGCGATACGCTTACCTACCGCGTTCGCCAGCCCTATAGCTTCGTCCATTGTCACACCCGACACAGGTACAAAGGGCACTACGTCCATAGCGCCCATGCGCGGGTGCTCCCCATGTTGTTCTTCCATGTTTACCATCTGCACAGCCTTCGCGGTGGCCGCGAATGCCGCTTCCGCTATACTCTCAGGTGCGCCAACAAAGGTCAATACTGTGCGATTGTGGTCGGGGTTTGGAGAAACATCCAACAGCCTCACTCCTTCAACCTCGCGTACAGCCCCTGCGACATCATCTATGATATCCTGCCGCCTACCTTCGCTAAAGTTCGGCACGCACTCCATCAATCTCTGCACGTCTATAGACTCCTCGATTACTGCTTGTTAGCCAATTACTACCTGATTCACAATTTCATCAGGCATCTTGCTGGCGGGAGATAGTGTTGAGAGAGGGCAGTCCTATAAACAGGCCAATAAGCCCAAGCGACACAGTGCCCCCTATAGCTGCCCATGGGTTCCAGCCGCTCAAGGCGTAAGCAAGAAGCCAGGTCAGAAAGGCCAGCCCTGATATGAGCAGCATGAGGGTGATCACTATCAAGGCAAAGCCGCGCCTGGGTGATATGCGACGCCATATCCTAAAGAGAAAGGCCACGAAGAGCAGCGTCAGCCCGACCTGCGCTACGGTATCGTTGTCCAGGCTCGTCGAATAGAAGAAGAAGGAATACATCCCCGCCAGCACCACGCAAAAAGCTACCAGCAAACCAATCCAGGGCAAAGCAAATCTACGCTCGCCCCGCCTCCACGCCTGCCACAGCTCCCAAGAGTCTACCTCGGCGAGTGGAGGCCGTCGCGCATGGCCGTGTCCGCGTCGCGGCTCCTGCGGTTCTTCTGCTGTAGATGTGGCTTGGGACATGAGGAGTCTGGACTTAGTTCTCGGCACTTTGCTCGCTACCGCGCTCCTACCTTGCCGACTACGCACGCGGCTAACTGATTGGCGGCTACCGCTGCCATCCTGGTGTTCCGGCTGCTCAGGTATTCTACCACAAAGCCCGCTGCGAAAGCATCGCCCGCGCCTGTGACGTCAATCGCTCTGGCTGGCGCGGCGGGTACTCTGAAGAGCTGGTCGTGAGTGGCAACCAGACACCCTTCTTCTCCCAACTTCAATACTACCAGTGGCGACACACTGAGGAGGCTTGATGCTACTTCAGCAGGCTCCTCTTTGCTGCTGAGCAGCCGCCCTTCTTCTATGTTGGGGAATATCAGGTCAAAGTTGAGGCGGGCGACGAAGTCGCGAAAGCGAGAGGGGCCATAATCACTGATCAGGTGGGGAGGGTTCGGGTCTAAGGTGCAAATGGGAGAACCACCCGCTCGTGCCATCTTTAGCGCCTGCAATGCGGCCTCTACTGGCCCGTCACGCAGAAGTGAGTAGCCGGTCAGGTGAAAAGCGTCAAGGTCCTGGAACCAGAGGGGGTCGAGGTCGCCGGGACTGATGGCGCTGCTCGCGCCTGGGTAGGACCACATCCGCCTGCCACCCTCCCTGTCAACCATTACCAGCACGCGCCCCGTCGTTTCCCCACCGATGGCGCGTACTTCTGGGGCTACACCTTCGTCTTCAAGGGAGCGCACGAGCATCTCTCCCGCAAAGTCACCTCCCACCCTGCTGACAAAACGCACGCCAGCGCCCAGCCGTGCCGCATGCACCGCGAAGTTGGCGGCAGACCCTCCTGACCAGATCTGCACGGCGTCAGCCCCGGTGTCTGCTTCGCCCGAAAGGGGGTCGTAACGCACAACGATGTCAAGCAATAAATCGCCAAGCGAAAGGATCTTCACACAAATACACCTGGGACCACGAGATGTGAAAGGTGAAAGGCAACGGACAGGCGCTGGTCATCGCATACTATGGGTTGAGTAACAGGATTGAGGATAGATACGAGTCCTTCATACTTCACATGTCCCTTTTGCGTTTCACTTCTTTACTATACTTTACGGCCAGGGTGATTGCCCACAAATCTGCCTCCCCAACGTGTCCACCTGGCTTATATAAACTCTGGTAGAAAGCGGTGAGGTGTCCTTCCTACCACCCCTATACTCCCCTGTAAAGCCCAATCTCCCTTCGCAGGAGAGGGGGTTGGGGTGAGGAGAGGATACACCCGCACGGATGCCCCAAGAAGGTTGTTCTACCCCAACTCTGAATAGTTACCACAGCTAAAGGTCTTGACAAGCGGCATACAAAGAAGTATTTAAAGAAGTGTACAATAAACGTGCCTACGAGGACCCACGCCTACGAGGTTAGCGTATCTACTTGTGCGATTCCCCAACATTTTGGCTTTTAGAGCCTGTGCGAGGTATATATGACCCAGCGTAACGACGGAGGTACTGAGACTCACAGGAGCACACAGCGTGCACAGAGACAAACTGTACAGAGAGCCGAGCATGGCACCGAGCACCAAAGTGCGCAGCACACTGAAGATGCCAATCTAGCTCCGGAGGGGCCGGATGCCATCGAGGTGGCGCTCACAGCTCTTCCTCTCATAGGCAGCGCCAGGCTAAACGGTCGTGGGAACGAGCCGGTACGTATTGCTATGATGCAGCGGTTACAGAGTACGCAAGGCAACCATGCAGTGCAGCGCTTTTTACAGCGCGCACAGAGCGAAGCAACAATCCAGCGCACCCCTGTACCAGCCACACATGTATGTGGCCCTGATTGCAATCATGAGCCTGTGCAGCGCACACAGATAGGCGGGGTGCACACCGGCACCGGCGCGCCCTCACCCGTTATGTATCGTGTGCGGGCTTCCAACGCGCCTCTTCCCATCCGGCGCCATGCCGCGTATGAGCATTATCTCCTGGGGTAGGTATCCCCGAGTAAGCTCAAAGATATACCACAGATACGCGAAACCGCCGTCTTGAGAGATAAGCTAAAGGCCGAGATTACCTTACTTGCAATGGCAGAGGCCCAGGGGGCATCAGTAGATAGAGATATGATAAGAGACGCCGAGCGGCAGTTGAGGGCAACTCAGGCTAAGATTGATAACTCTTCAGTTAAGCACACTATCGAGCAGGAAATGGCCCGCTTGCTGCAATGGAAAAACAATCCGGAGGCGCTAAAAGGACAGGCGACGGGTAAGCCTGTGAAAGATGTAAACGGCGATTGGCAAGTGCCTTGCGTGTCGCTGCCCGTGAAGGGCGATGACGAGGGAGCAGTGGCAGGCAAAGATAGTATCGTCGTCACATATAGTGAAATCAACACCATGCCCGATTTCTTCGGCAATCCTGAAACAATCGCCAACACCCGCAAGAAGAAAGTGCTCCACCTGCTACAGGGCGTTCGTGAGCAGAGCTATACCGAGTTGAACAAACTGTACAAAGAGATATTCGGTACGGACTTCTCCGACAAACCTTTAAAGGAGCCAAAGGCCCAACGGGTAAAGCCTGGGTCAATAAAGTGTATGAGATACGCACAGAAAGCGGGGTTGACGCCCAAACCCAGTCTAAGTCCTACAGCCGCAGTTATTCACAAGGCGTAGAGTTGAGCGAGACGACG
>JADMIH010000081.1 GCA_015478675.1 Chloroflexota bacterium
TGTAGGCCAGCGATTGGGACAAGGTGGCTAACTGTTGGCCTTTGATCCCCGACCCTTGGAGCCAGTGGCAACCTTTTTGCTAATAAGGGTTCCGTTCCGTGATATAGTGGCCAGTCGGCGACCCGGTAGAACCCTGACAGGAGAGAGAGAGAAGGCACGCCAAGTCGGTGGGCGGCCAGTAACGATGGACATACTGAACGAACGGCAACTTGAGATACGCGCAGCGGAGCGTACAGCATTGCAGGAGGTTGGCGCAGCGATCCAGCCTCTTGAGCCGGACCCCGGCGACCTTGCCGCGCTGCGCCAGGCCGAAGCCGACCTGGAAGAGCTTTTCATGCTGGTGATAGTAGGAGAGTTCAACGCGGGAAAGTCGGCTTTTATTAATGCGCTGTTGGGCGAGGAGGTGCTCCCAGAGGGGGTGACGCCAACGACAGCCACAGTCAACTTGCTGCGTTATGGTCCGGTCGCCTCCGAGCAACCACAGACCGATTACGTCACCGAGCGCACTTACCCCGCCGACTTCTTACGCGACATCAGCATAGTGGACACGCCGGGCACCAACGCCATCATCAGGCGGCATGAAGAGCTTACCCGCACCTTCGTGCCGCGCTCCGATCTTGTGCTCTTTATTACCTCAGTTGACCGTCCTTTCACCGAGTCGGAGCGTGCCTTTATGGAAACGATCCGCGAGTGGGGTAAGAAGATCGTGCTGGTGCTCAACAAGATAGACTTGTTGCAGAGCCAGGAAGAGCTTGATCGAGTGCTCAACTTCATAGAGGATAACAGCGTGGCGTTGCTGGGGCAGAAGCCGGAGATTTTCCCTGTTTCTGCGCGCCTGGCTAAGAAGGCCCGGGCCACTCAGGAGACGGCGGAGCGAAACGCCCTTCTTGTGGGCAGCCGCTTCGATAAGCTGGAGCACTTTATCTTCTCTACGCTCGACGAGGCGGGAAGGATACGGCTCAAGCTCTCCACGCCGCTGGGGGTGGCGGGGCGCATCGTAGAGAGTTATCGGGGCGTCGCCCAGAACAGGCTCACCGTCTTGAGCGAAGATTTCAAAACGGTGGAGAATATAGAAGATCAGCTTCGCATTTATATGCAGGATATGCAGCGTGAGTTCTCCAGCCGCATATCGCAAGTTGAGAATATCATCTACGAGCTTAAGGAGCGCGGCGATGCTTTCTTCGAGGAGACGTTGCGCCCTGGCAGGCTGCTGGATTTGCGCAACTCAAAGCGAATAGAGCAGGAGTTTCAGGACCGGGTGGTCTCCGACACCGCGCGCCGGGTTGACGAGGCCACCAGTGGCCTTATTGACTGGATGGTGGACCAGGACCTGCGACTCTGGCAGTCGGTGATGGATTACCTTAACCGTCGCAGGCAGGTAGGCGTCGGCTCATCGCGTATGGATGAGCATATGATAGGGAGCGTGGGCGGCCAGTTCGCATACAACCGTGATGCGCTGCTCAAGTCGGTAATGCAAGAGGCGCGGCAGGTAATAGAAGGCTATGATCATCGGGATGAAGCGGCGATTATCGCCCAGGATATGCGCAGCGCGGTTGGGCAGCTTGTCTTTGCGGGGGGTGTGGCTGCTCTCGGCGTGCTGATCACAGTAGCGGTAACAAGCGCCTTTATAGATGTCACGGGGATAACCGCAGCGTTAGTTTCGGGGGCTGTGGGCTTATTTATTTTGCCTTATCGCAAGCGCAAGGCGCAGGAGGAGTTCCGAGCGCGCACCCAGGAGCTTAGAGATAAGCTCTCCAGTGCCATGACGGCGCAGTTCAACGTGGAGCTTACCCGCTCGGCTGAGCGCGTGCGTGAGGCGATTGCTCCGTATACGCGCTTTGTTCGCCTGGAGCAAGAGCGCGTCAGCGCGGCGGATGCGGCCCTATCAGAGATAGATAAGCAGATCGGCCAGCTGCGCGGGCAGATCGAGAGTATAGGGCGATAATTCGTTTGTGCCACGCAGAGGAGGGCAGAGGCTAGTCTGATGGCACTGAACGTGCTTAATACTGTTAGTGCGTGTAGGACGGCGGGGGTTTGTACGTCATACTGCACTTAATATGTTGCCTGTGTGCGCCTCCGTCAGTAGCCCTGAATGGAGGTTCTTTAATGCAATCGTCACTACGGATAGGTCGCTTCGGCTCGCTTACTATATACCTCAATTACACGTGGCTGCTCGCGGTTATTCTGGGCCTGTGGTGGGTCGCGCTCCTCTGGCTCCCCGATAATTTTCCAGGGTGGAGCAGCTTACACTACTGGCTGACGGCCGTAGCGGTCATGCTCCTCTTCCTGGTGACGGTGATCCTGCATGAGGCTGTGCATAGCGCCGTAGCCCGTGCAGGGCGGCGGAGCGTCAATCTCTTTCCATTTGGAGCGGCTGCGCCCTTCAACCAGCTTCGCACAGAGCCGGGCCGTGTTATTCTCGCGGCATTAGCTGGGATAGCCTTCAACCTGTTGCTTGGCGGGGCTTTGCTTTTCGCTGCTAACAGTATTGAGGGCACAGGTGGTGTGGCGGGTTCGATACGCGGCTTGCTGGCGCCCCTGGGTCTGCTGAGCCTGTGGCTTGGTCTTATCAACATTATTCCGGGCGTGCCATTCGATGGCGGGTGGGTGTTGGGTGCCGGCATTTCCTCTTTTGGCGACCGCGAAGTCGGAGTGACAGCAGTCAGGGCGTTGGGGGGTGTTGTCTCCCTGGCGCTGATGTTGCTCGGCGCATGGGTTGGGCTTACCTCTAATAACTGGCTCTTGGCTCTCTCGCTCGTTTTCCTGGGGTGGGCGGCACGCGAGGCGGGCGCTCTCGGCCAGTACAGACGGCTGCTGCGCGGCGCTTTCGATCAGGTAAGGTCGCACGACATGATGGATAGCACGCGGCCCGCAGACAGAGTGGCGGTTGAGGGGTCTGTGGCCGAGATGGTAAAAGCGCACCCATATTATGCTCCCGAAACACCCTTGCCTGTGGTAGATGAGGGGGGGACGCTGGTGGGCCTTGTAACCCTATCGGCAGCCGACAAGCTGCTGCAAGGCACTTGGCCTTCCACACCTGTGCGTGCTATCACAACCCCTATAGGCGAAGTAAGCTCACTGCGTTCCGATGCGCCTCTTGTGGATGCGCTTTATCTTGCCGAGAGCCGCAAGGGCACAGAGTTGGAGGGGATACCTATCCCTGTAATCGACAACGGCGCTCTGGTGGGTAGCATAGTCCCGGCGAGGCTGGACGCATTTGAGAATATAGGCCAGGAGTTTGGCCTGGAAGAGACAGTCAGTGCGGCAGACAGGCCCCAGCCACTCTTATCGCGCCTCGGTTCGGCGCTGCCCGCGATCATGGTTGTTGCCGCTATGGCTATATTGGGCAACATCGCGCTACGCACTAACCCTGCCGACATACGAGATGCTATCTCACCTGATGCTCCGGCCAGGATAAGCTTCAACGAGCTTATCCCCGTCAGGGACTCGGTTTTAAGCCCTGGTTCGGCGCAGCTAAGCGCGCAGCTAGTGGCCCCAAGCGCTATCACGACGGCTACAATCAAGTTGGACGGCAAAGCCCTCCCTACTGAGCTAAGCGGCTCCTCGCCACTCACGCAGACAGCCAGCGCACAAGTAGTGGGCTTGCTACAGGGCATGCACACCGTAAGCATTATCGCGGGCACCGAGAGCGGCAGGCTCAAGAGCGAAGAGTGGCAGTTCCGCGTAGGGGTGAGTGGCGCTGGGGGCGCGACGCCAAGCGCCGTATCGGTGCCGGTTGAACAGCCTTTGCAGATAGAGCGGCACAGCCCAGCTATCGGTAGCTACGTGCTATCGGGGGCAGCGAATCTGCCTTTGAGCATTGAGGTCACAGGCACAAAAAATATCAAAAGCGCCCTGCTGACGCTTGACGGCCAAAAGCTCGACGCTAAAATCGCTCCTGTGGCTGGCGTGGCAGGTCGCTATCGCGTCAGCGCAACCGCACCGGAGATGGCATTGGGCCTTCATCGCGCCCATGCTGAAGTGGTGTCCGCAACAGGAGGCTTTTATTCCTCGGACTGGGCCTTTACAGCGATACAGCCTGATGCGAATAACGCCTATTTCAAGCAGACAGGCTATTTCGTGTCGCAGCCGTTCCTCACCTTCTGGCAACAGAACGGCGGGCTTGCGGTCTTCGGCTACCCGATCTCTGATCGTGTGCAGGAGACGACCGCCGGCACCAACGAGACCTATACGGCACAATACTTTGAGCGTGCCAGATTCGAGTTACACGCTGCCACGGGCGATCAGGTGGTGCTCGGCAGGCTAGGTGCGCTTGCCACTGCGGTTGAGCCGCCGGTACAGGCTGTGTCGGGTGAGCAGTTCTTCCCGCAAACGGGGCATAATGTGTCTTCCACCTTCTTTAAGTTCTGGCAGGATAATGGCGGGGTGGCGCTCTTTGGCTATCCGATTACAGAAGCGCGGATTGAGAAGAACCCGGTTGACGGCAAGGAGTACAAAGTGCAGTACTTCGAGCGCAACCGCTTTGAGCTGCACCCCGACAAGGCGGGCACTCCCTTCGAGGTGCAGCTTGGGCAACTGGGGACGCAGATTTATGCTAAGAGGTACGGGGGTTAGGCGAGAATTGTGAATTGCCAACTCATAATTCATGCCTCCATAGGCGGTGGCAGGGGTAGGGTGAACCAGAAGGTGGTTCCGAGCCCTTTTGGGCCTTCTGTTACGCCGATCCTGCCGTCGTGCGCTTCTACAGCGGTCTTACAAATATACAAACCCAGGCCCAACCCTTGCAGGCTGATGGCCTGTGCTCGTTTGCCTCGAAAGGCCCTATCGAATATATGTGCTCGTTCATCAGGAGGTATACCCACCCCCTGGTCTGTAACGAGGACAAGAAGCGACGGGGGGTAGACGGTTGGGGCTTCGCTGCTGCCCTTGTTGTAGTGGGCAGCTTGCCCATCGCGCTTTACGGCTACCTTGATGCGCCCTCCATCCGGGGAGTATCTGGTGGCGTTTGAGATTAGATTTGTCAACACCTGGTCTATGCGCCTTCTGTCCAGCTGAAGCTTCGGCAGCCCGGCCTCTATGGAGAGTTGCAGCTCGTGCTTTGTCGCGCTGTGGCGTTGCTCCGCTCTCATGCGCCTGACGACATCTTCTACCAGTTGGCCGAGATTGGTTGCTTCTTTCTCGATGGTCTGTCTACCCGACTCCAGACGGGTTGACTCCACGAGATCGCCTACCATGCTGGACATTCTTGTTGCCTGCTCTTTGATCAAATCAGCATATTCTATTTCGTTTTCCAGTTCTCTCTTTGAGAGCTTACGGCGCAACATCTGGGCGTAACCGCTGATTACCGTGAGGGGCGCGCGCAACTCATGTGATAGTATGCTCAGGAATTCCTCTTTGAGCATTTCAGTGTTGCGCTCCTCCGTAACGTCACGCAGCACAATAACTGTTCCCGCATGCTGCTCGCCGGATTCGCGGATCGGTGATGCGCTCACGCTCAATGTATGGGTCCTGCCCGCGATCTCAACTTCGATTGGACAGTTGACGCACTCTTCGCCTCGCAGTATGGCCTGACGAAGTGGGTGGTCACCCGTCTCGCCGACAGCACCCGGTGGCTGGCGGTTCCACTCGTCCGATAACATAGACTGACCGATTATCTCGGCTTCGGGTAAGGCTAACACTCTAACAGCGGCTTCGTTTACGCGTGCAACTCTGCCTTCGTTGTCGCAGATGACAAGACCATCGGAGATGCTGGCAAGGATAGCCTCTAGCTCTGCTACGCGCCGCTGTAGTTGCGTATTTACTTGTGCCAACGCCGTCTCGTGGGCCGCAGCGCTTGAGAGCGACAGCCCAACGAGTTGTGCGATGACTCGCAACAGCTCAAGCTGTGCTTTGTCAAAGGCATCGTAGTCGCGGCTGCCGACGAAAAGCAGGCCGCCGACCTTGTTGAGAATAGTAATAGGAACGCTGGCCCAGCATTGTATGCCGGCCTCTTTGTGTGTAGAAGAAATGTACAGCTCGGGCTCCTCCAGCCGTTCACACAGCATGGTGGGTCCGGCGCTCTCAAGAGCAAGGCGCAAAGCAGCGCTGTCGCTCGCCAGTACTTTGGGCACTTGGGTAGAGCCATCATAGGCGGCAGCTACTTGCCATGAGCCGTCGGCAAGGGGTATGTATATCGCGCCGGAGATAGCACCTACCACTTCTACTGTGCGCTCAACGGCAATCCTGAGCAACTCTTCTGCCGTCAAGGTTGAGCCTATAGCCCGGGAGACCGAGTCGATTGCCCAGAAATATTTAATTTGCTCTTCTAGCCTGGCCGATAAACTCTGCCAGCCTTCTTCGTGCGGGCCATCCCAGAAAGAGGCCATCCACTATGCTCCTTTTATGGGGTATGAGGCACGGGGTTCCTAGACGTGAAAGGTGAAGCGCAATGAGCAGCTATATTGTGAGAAATAGGTTGTGGGTAACGATACCGCAGCCGCGACCTGTTACGCAATACGTAATATGCACTACATTCATGGTAAGGCAAGCAATAGCAGGAACCGCAAAGAGAATGGCACAGGTTGTAGGGATAAATGAGGGTAGCACGCTAGCAAAATAAAGCCTTTGCGCTCCTCTGTGCTCTTCGTGGTTTGTATTGTTTCAAAATCGTCCTGCTTGATCTCGCATTGAGCCTTGACGCAGTGGCTAACTTCTGTTACAAATTGTAACCAGAGCGCCATATCTAAGAGGATAAATAGCTCTGGGGCGACTGAGCTACCGGGTAAGTGGTAGCCTAGAATAAAGGTGATCTTTTATGGCTGAACAATCTGTAGAGGTGAGTGAGAGCGGCGAGGCCGATGCTCCTCTTGCCCTGCTTTATTGCACAGACCTGATGTTTGCGGTGCAACTCCAGAATATGGCTCGCAAAGCAGGTTTTCGCTTTTGGACTGTGCGCCCTGATGCTGCGATGCCTCCTGCTGCGGTAATGATTGTAGACCTTGCGAGCCGTGGCGATTGGGAAGCTGCTATACTACGGGCACGCGAGCAAGGCACGCCGGTATTAGCATTCGGCCCTCACATGGACGCCACGGCTCGCTTGCAAGCTAAGAAGGCGGGCGCATCTCGGGTAATTGCCAACTCTAATCTGGCGCGGGATATGCCTGCGGCCCTGCGCGCTTTCCGATAAACAATGCCTGTTAGCTCAACCCTGGGGCTGTTGCCCTGAGCACTTTGCCCCGACTTTGAGCCTCCCTCTTTATTATAACAGATGGGCGGGTGAAGCGTGGAACGGGAGCAGAGGTAAGAGTAATGTATGGTTATTGTGTACTGCTTGCTGCGTTTTGCGTAAGGGGCAGGTGTGAAGATGTTACAGCAGAAACCCCGCGCAGTAAGCGCTCCCAAGTACTCGATACGAGCTTTTTACACAGATAGGAGAGCTAGATGCCCGGTATAGAAGGTGTAGTTATCCAGGAGTTGGTTACACACCCGGATGAGCGTGGCTACTTTCGTGAGCTTATACGTTCCACAGACCCGTTCTTTGTGGAGGGTTTCGCACAGCTTAGCCATTCACTGATGCACCCTGGTGTGGCTAAGGCGTGGCACATACATAAGACACAGATAGACTGGTGGTATGTGCCGGTAGGGGTACTTAAGGTGGCCCTCTATGATAAACGCCCAGACTCGCCGACCAAAGGGGCGCTGCAAGAGCTATTCATGGGGGAGGAGCATGGGTACAAGATTGTGAAGATACCGGCAGGTGTGGCGCACGGCTGCAAAGCTATCGGTGGTACTGCTCATCTGATCTATGTCACTTCCAATGTCTATGACCCTGCTGAAGAAGGGCGCATCCCACATGATGACCCTGAAATCGGCTACGACTGGGTGTCAGGCCCTTCTATAAAGTAGATCTCGCACATCGCTTCTCAACTCCCGGAGCACCATTCCCGATGGGTAGGTTAGCAAGCGTCCAGAGTTAGGGTAGAATCAAGTTCAAGAGGTAACTGTGGACCCTCACCCCTCTCCCCTCTCCCATGAGGGGAGAGGGGGCTTTGCGCATGGTGAGTGCCAGGGGACACTCCTGTAACCTCGTCAGGGGCTTGGCCGGGCCCCCAACCCCCAGTTACGTAGGTTGTTCTCCCTAATGTTGTGCTAAGGCAAGGCCCTTTCCTGAGCCGACCTGAGCCGCCTGACACTCAGCTGTGCAGCTGGGTTGCAAGTTGTAGTACCTACGGGTAGCCAGAGGTACTAGCCCCTTTTCTCAGCAAAGTACTATTCCCTTTGCGGGTAAATAGCACTATATTTTATGGGGTGACATTGATCGAGTACCGGTGCAAAACCCATGCGCCACTCCGGGCCGCAAATAGCATAAGCTCGGACCTGCCTTCTAGACAGGTTCCATTTTAGTTTAGTAGGGTCGCCACTTAGCGTCGGTGGTTGATGGCTGGGCCGTCGCGTTGGCGGTTTAACATAGGAGGCTTGATTTGGCCCCATTGAAGATACCACTACAGGTCTACTGCCCCAGTTGTAAGGCGGGTAATCGCACCGGCTCGCCATATTGCAGCCGTTGTGGAGCGCCGCTTAGCAATGTTACCGCTACTCAATCCCAATCGGGCGAGCCTATCTCTGCAAAAGTGCCTGCAAGCCCGGAGCCCTCACCGGGAGTTTACAATGATGGGCAGGACCCGTCCGCCGCCAGGCAGGCATACGACAAGGCCTCCAAGCTCCTGATGGACGGAGAGGAGATAAAGTATGTTGCGGTAGCGAGCAAAGGTGGGGTTGGGCACGCGGCGGAGTGCGCTGTAGCCACGAACAAGCGCCTGATTGTTTTCAAGAAGAAGATGCTCGGCTCGTCCACACAGGACGATTGCAGCTGGCGTGATATTTACAAAGCGGAAATGAAGGAAGGGCGTAATGGCCTAATTTTTGTTCTAAATGCGATACAGGGCTGGCAACTCGCCGTGGAGTCGCTGCCGCAAGCGCAGGCGTGGCGGCTATACGATCTGGCTGTAGAGTTCAGCGAGCGCCTGCGCGAAACTCTAAAGAAGCAACAGCCTGACGATGCGCCCGGCGCACCGAGTAGCGGTGTCAGCACTGTACCGACGTCTCTGCCGCAAGAGCAACCTTACGTGGCCGCACCGCAACCGACGCAGCCTATGCCCTCCGCACCGCTCGCGACCGCGCAGACGTTGCCAGCTTCAATGCCTTCTACACCCCTCGCGGCGGCTATGCATCCTGAACTTCAATCCAGATCGCAAGTACAGGTACAGCAAAGTCTGCCACAAGCGCCAGCCCCAACGCCGGCCCAACTGCACTACAACACGCCACCTTTGACGCAGCATGCGGTATCAAGCCCACTTCCCCAGGTAACGCAGCAGCCCAGGCCCCTGGTTTCCGGCCCACTCTCTGCGCGGATGGCGCAGGAGAGGCAGGGAGCGCAGGGTTTCTCAGGGCCTCTCTCCCCTCTTCGTAATAGCCAGGTAGCTCAGAACCAGGCTTCCGGCCCGTTGGGCCAGCAACCTGTCTCCGGCTCGTTGAATGGGTACGCTTCTCAACAGCAGGTAAGGTCTTCGGAGCCGCTTTATGCCCCTCCTTCTCAGCCTCTTTCTCAGCCTCTGACGCAACCACAGGCGCAGTCACAACAGCCGGTGCAGAGCGACTCTCCAGAGGTGGCTTCTCAGCGTGGAGAGGCGCCTATCCCGCTACACGAGAGCGTCTTGCAGGAGATTCTAAGAGCGTCGCGGCACGAGGCAGCTGAGGCGGCTGCTAGGCAGTCGCTAGCTGCGGCATTCCAGGCCCCGCCACAGGTTGCGCCCCAGGAGTTGGTCTTTCAAGAATACTCTGCTCCTCCAGTAGCACACGAGATGCAGATAGGGCAGCGCGACAATCAGAGCACGCCGCCATCTTCCCCGTTGCCATCACAGGAATTTGCGCCCATGCCCGCGCCGACGGATGATGCGGGGCAGGGTGTGCCATTCTATCCTGTGGAGGAGGATGCCACAGTTACAGGGCAGCTTATGACGCAGATATTGAACCCCGGGGAAAGCCTTGACACAGACTTGCTCTTTCAAGGGGAGAGGCAGACGGGCCAGATCATGCCGAGCCAGCAAGGGCAGCCCTCCCGGTCGAGGAACTCCAGGTCCAAGACACAGACAGGCTCTACTGCTTCCTCGACAAGCGCGTCCAAGAAAGCTGCGTCAGCCGATGACCCTGTAAAGAAGATGAAGCAGCTCAAAGAGATGATTGACGCAGGCTTGATAAACCAAGAAGACTACGAGCTAAAGAAGTCCGAGATACTCTCTCGACTGTAAAGGGGAGGGCGAAGTGATCTGGTGGCAATCGAGTTCACTACGCGTTGCTTTATCTCCACCAGAGGTCATTTTTGAGCATGTTGGACCCCAGCAAGCCAAGCTGCACCTCGTAAGGTGTGCCCACCGCTTCGGGGTGGTACTCGAAGCGGTTGCGCTCGAAGTATTGCACGAGGTATGTTTGACCATCGGTAGGTGACACCTCGCTGATTTCCTCTGATATTGGGTAGCCGTAAACTGCAAGGCCGCCTGTTTGTTCCCAAAAGTTGCGGAAAGCCCCGGTGAGGGAGTGCTTTGTCTGAGGAAAGTAAAGAGCATCGGGCGGTATATTGTTTGGGTTCGCCGTATCGAACTTCATCCCCTGCGTGATTTCGTCACCGAGGAGCCTGAGTAGCACTTCGTTGGGGGTGCCGGCGTTCTCAGGGTGGTATTCGAAAACGGCTCTCTGGAAGAACTGGCTCAGGAAGCCATTGTTGGTTATCACAGGGCGGCTGATGGGATAGCCGAAACGCTCAAGGCCTCCTTTCTCCTGCCAGTATTCAGCGAATTGCGGGGCGATTGCCTGCTGGGTTTCTGAGAAGTACAGTTGATTATCGGCAAGGGCCGCCTGCGCGTCTACAGGGTCGGTAGGTGAGTATCCGAGGGCCAATTCCTGATAGACTTTATAGGCGAGTTTGTGAACCCACACCTTACCTGATGGGCTATAATTCTTGCCATCAGGCGTCTCCAAAAGGCGCACCAGTCCGTAGTTGTAGGTATAGTTACCGGGGACAAAGTCTTCATATTTGAACCAGAAGACGTGGGCCACAGCCGCCTTTAGCTCGCTATCGCCCAGGATGCCCGAGTAAACAGCGCGCAGATAGCCGGCTTGGTTGATCTCGTCGGCGGTTGGTGGATCGCCTGGGTTTTCTGGGGGCGCAGCTTGAGCGCCGATCTCGGTGATCCATAGCTTGCTGTTGTAGTCGCCACGGTCCTGCAGCTTGCGAGCAAAGTCCTTGAGTATTGCGAACAACTTGTCTGGCTCAAGGAAGTAGGGGTGCAGGGCAATGCCATCCCAGGGCACCTGGCTGAAGCCCGGCCGGCTACTTTCTGTCTCCTGGTAACGCTTCACCCAGGGCGACACGTATAGCTGGTAGAGGTAATCAAACTGGTCATGGTTCTTTCCCTCCGGTGGCGAACCGATGAGCATCCCTCCCGTAATAACCTGAGATTGAGGCGATACCCCTTTGATAGCTCTATATGCGCTTGTGAGAAGGGCAGCGTAGCGATCAGGCTTCATTTCAGCGGAGCCGTTTCTGGTGTCCTGCCACAGGTCAAAGCTAATGTTAGGCTCGTTGATAATCTCGTAGGCGCTTATGGCGTTGCCATAGCGAGCGGCTATGGTTTGCGCGCGCCCTGTAAAGACGCGAATAAAGTGGTTGGAGCCGTCGCCTGGGTCACTGCCGCCGCCGTCCGCGGGGTCGTTGAGGGAGATAGGGCGCACAGTCTTGCCGTCAAAGGAAACCATCCCCACGTTGAGTAGCGCCAGTATCTTCAAGTTGTACTTGGGGGCAAGCTCGTTTATGAACCAGTCGTACTTTGACCAGTTTATATCGCCCGCAGGCACAGTGCCATCGTAGTCGGCGAAAAACTCCATCCGAATCCAGCGCACCCCGGCAGCGGCAAGCTCCTTCGCCTGTTGCTCCAGGGCGGTACGGTTCGGAGCTTCGTGATAGTTTACGGGGTCGGTGTTGTACTCATAAAAGGGGTCGCGAATTACCATGCCGAAAATTTCCCTGTCGCTCGCAACGGTCACTGTCTGGGCACGTACGGGCGCTGGACCGTTGAAGATGCCGGGTGCTGTTGCGGCTCCGAGTGAGGCTGCCAGGATGACCAGCGCCAGCAAAACGCGCCCCGCTCTACGAAGGGCGAGAGAGGCGAGGGAGGGTCTACGTCGTATTAGCATATTCTTTTTAGTAGCTCTGTGGGTAGGCGCGAGTGATAAGCAGGCGCGGATAGCTCAGGTGAGTGATAAACTCGCTCACATTTATGACGAACGTCATCTTATTTGGTTCCGTGTGGGTAAGGTGTATTCTCCCAGGGGCGTGGGAGCATTTTGGTGGGCCGCAGTCGCGTAGCTCGTAGCTATGTTATACAACCTGGTAGGTCAACAGACGATGTTGTGTAATAAGCTGAGGTGTACTTTCCTCTTCGGGTTTTACTTGCCGTTTACGTTAATCTCTAATGCGAATCTACTATGCCTGGAGGAGTTATTGGAAGCTTTTCTTCCTTCCACTCGAGCATGCCGCCTCGCATGTTAGAGGCCTTTATTCCCGCCTCGCAGAGTGCAGCCGCCGCATAGTTGCTGCGATTGCCGCTGCGGCATACGCAGATCCACTGCTCGTCGGGGTTTAGCTCTTTCCATCGCTCTGGAAGCTGCCCCAGAGGTATAAGCTCAACTCCTTCGATATGGCCGAGCTCCCACTCAGATTGCTCTCTTACGTCTACGATGCTTACTTCGCCCTTTACCCAGCGGTCGTAAACGCTCCTGGCGTCTATCTGCGGGACGGAGGCAAATGGATTGTTGGCATGGCTATACATGGAAGGTAGACCTCTTGCTTTACGACGTTGCTCTTCGGCTGTTGTTCGCACAATTATGCAGGCAGCCTTCGTTTGCGCTGCATAGATATTTTACATGAAGTTATAAGCTTGTACTCGCATTTTCGATAATGCAAACGCAGTATTTCTTGCAACTGTTGAGAGTGGGGGTGGAGCAATCTTCTTGGGGTATATACGTGGATATTGCGCCATCTGCCCTCACCTGCCCTCACCCGCCCTCACCCGCCCTCACCCCCAACCCCCTCTCCCATGAAGGGAGAGGGGGCTTTCTTCTTGGGAAGAGCCAGGAGTAAAGCCCCCTCGCCCCTTGTGGGAGAGGGGCATGGGGTGAGGGGAGGGACGCCCCTGCACCCCAACTCTGAACGCTTACATTTCTTGCAACTGTTGAGAGATGCGACGGCACGATTCGTTGCGTATGCGGAGGTCAGATGAGCAGGCAGGCTTCGCTGGCGAGCCAGAAGAGTTTTTCGCGCACCGGTGTGTGGGTCTGCCAGTGGCGGGAGTCCCATTCCTCGCTGCCTACGTCGTCGCCGCCATAGAGGAGTTGGGCAAGCTCCACTCCCCTGAAGCGGGCGACCGCGAACAAAGCCGCGGCCTCCATCTCCACAGCCAGGCACCCTTCGGCTTTGCGGAGTTGGACCTTCGCAACCGTTTCGCGGTAGATTGCGTCGGTGGTCCAACATTTGCCTATGAGGTAGTCAACGTCGTGGGCGTTCAGCGTCTTCTCGATAGCGGCCACTCCTCGCTCGCTCGCGCTGACTTCACGGCCTGGGGGCAGGTAGTGGTAGGAAGTGCCTTCGTCGCGCACAGCAGTGGACGGCACGATTATATGACCCAGGGCGATCTTCGAGTCGAGCACACCTGCGCCGCCACACGCTATGAAGCTGCTACAGCCGAGGGCGATCATCTCTTCGAGGAGAGCCGCAGCCAGGGGCGCTCCCACCCCTGGGTGGAAAACCGCAAGGCGTTTGCCGTTCAGAGCTATTTCGTAGACGGGATGTGTGCCGATCTCGCTCTGGAGCCTGTATATTACCTTCGCCTCGTGCTCCTGAGAGAGCCCGGTGATTACATCTTGAAAGAAACAGGCTACTGCGTGTTGTGGCACCTCCGCGGCCTTGATCAGATCATTTGGCTCAAGCAGAGCCCGGCGTGAGCTATCAAACTCGAGAATCGGGTATTCCTGGCGCATCTATACTCCTTATGCTGCCTCTCGTTACGACTATTGACGACAGACGACCGGCTGCTTCTTGTCCTAAGGTGGGTCGCCCACTCCTGATGCCACTGCTCTGATAGAGGTGAGCAAGGCTTTGTAGTCAATTGCGGCGAAGTTGGTTGTATCTACCTCTATCACTATGCCGCCTATGTCGAGCGGCTCGTACTTACCTTTTAGCAGCGTTTCTTGTAGTTCTTCGTAGTTGAGATGGTCCAGGTGGCCCGGATGGCGCTCAGGGGAGCCGGCGCGCTGCGTAAACCTCTCTGCCAGTGTTACACCTTCGGTGTAGCAGAGCACCTGGCAGGGGATGAAGTTGTGCTTCTCTTTGAGTGCTCGGAATCTAGGACTAGCAAAGTCTGGGGTGAAGTTACTCTCTACAATATGTGAGATGCCTCCCGCAAGTTGGACCTCCACAAAGTAGTAGAGAATATCATAAGTAGCTTGCCCAAGCTGCCTTGACCAATCGCGATCCTTCCAGCCGAGGCGATCAAAGATCAACTCTTTGATGCTGTCTTTAGCGACCAGTGGCAGATGCAGCTCCTCGGCAATTCGCCTACTGAGTGTGGTCTTGCCCGTGCAGGGCGGCCCTGAGACAATCACGAGCAGGGGTGTTGTCATAGCTGTCGGGTCATGTGGTGTGCAGGTGATGTACAAGAGCAGCCAGGAGCGGCGGTGGCGATCACCCACTGCCTCTTACCTGGGGGTAACCCCCCAGGAGGGTTGGTAATCGTCTCCTTTAGTGAGGGTTTGGGGATTAGAGCCATCGGCATTGGCGAGCACAATCTTGAATACCCCTCCCTGTCTCCCCGACCAGGCTATATAGCTGCCATCTGGCGACCATGCAGGCTGGTAGTCCTCGGCAGAGTTGGGGGTGAGGTTAGTAGGCGTGCCACCTGAGGGGGAGATTGTGAAGATGTCGGTGCCCGATGCGGATGTAGAAGTGGAAATCTCGGAGTACAAGAGCTTATCGCCGGATGGGGAGAAGCGTGCTCCTACAATGGCCCCGCCCTGCACCAGCGTGCGCAATCCTGTGCCATCTGGGTTCATGATCATTATGGGCAGATTACGCGAATCCAGGTACTCGTACAGCGCAATGCTCTTGCCGTCGGGCGACCAGATGGGGCGGTTGAGGCTCTTGCCGAGTGAGGTAATCTCTTTAGGCGCGCCTCCCGATAGGGGAGCAATATACAATTCCTTCGGTTGGTCTTGCGCCGCCGCGCCTTGCATGTAGGCGATGCTCTTGCCGTCGGGCGACCAGGCAGGTTGTAAGGCGGCGTTCTTACCATCTGAGATGCGGCGTTTGCGGTTACCGTCGGCGTCCATGATGAAGACCTGCCAATCTCCTCCTTCGCGCTTGGACTGGAAGGCGATTTGTGTGCCATCGGGCGACCAGACGGGCTGAGCGCTATCAGCCTTTACATCAGCTGTGAGTTGTACCGCTTCGGTCGCCTTGTTATCAGCCCCAACTGTGATCCTCACAACAGTAGAAATGTTGTTGATGCCTGCCTGTAGCAAGATACGGCGGCCATCGGGGGACCAACTATCGGTTCCTTCTACAATCAGGTTCTGAGTAACTTGCTGCTGGTTGCTGCCGTCGGGGTTGACTACAAAGAGGTCGTTGTTTCCGGCACTGTCTCGCATTCTGACGAAGCAGATGCGCCCTGTGGCTGAGGTGGCGATGACCGTTTGCGTTTGCTCAGGCTGTGGCCGCAGTAGATCGGGGAGGGAGCCGGGGGCGAAGCGCGCCAGCGCCAACCATACAAGGAGGGCGGCAACAACTATTCCTGTTGCCCAGAGCAGCCCTTTGGGAGCGGTTCTGCGGGCACGCCCCGCGCCGGTCGCGGGCATGTAGCCGGAGACTGCTCCGGTGTTGCTTCTCGCTTCGGTTGTGGCTGAAGCCTGGGAGGATCCTCGCTTGCGTGGTTTATTGGGCATAATGTTATAGCGCCACCTGTAGAGTTACTTTGCATGCAGGGTCAGATGTAAGGCCGCAGAAACATTATACAGGAGGATGGAGATAAGAGGCCAATGGCATGGGCAGGGGAAAGGCAATCGCAATATGTATTAGGTGTTGCGTGGGGAGTAAGGATAATTTATCCTTACTCCCTGGTTCTTATCCTTAGTCCCTGAGGCTTCGCGCTTCACGGGTTCGCGTATGTACGTACCGCCTCGGCTAGCTGGTCTATGTCAAAAGGCTTGGTGATTACTGCCCTCGCGCCTGTCTCACGCTTGGTGCGGGCCACATCGTAGACAGCGGTGATGATCACAACGGGGATGCCGTCCCACTGAGGGTGAGACCGGAGAGTTGCCATGAACTCCCAACCATCCATAACGGGCATCATCAGATCGAGGAGAATTATCTGGGGCCGCTGCTCGCGCACGCGCTCAAGGGCTTCCAGGCCGTTGGAGGCTTTGCGCGTAGTATGGCCCTCGGCCTCAAGCACATCAGCGATGAGGTCACAGAGGTAAGGCTCGTCTTCTACCACGAGCACATCCTTGGCCTCCACCTTCGTTTGGCCCCACTGCGAAGCAGAGCCTGCCTCATTGTCAGCCATGTATAAAGGCCACTGTCGAGCGCCGTAGCGGTTGACGCGATAGGCAAAAGTTGCCCTCGACGGGAGCGCAGTGGAGGTTTGGTCTGTGAGGTATTCCGTTATTGCTTTAGCCATATAAGCGGGTCACGTTAGAGACATATTCAGCCACAGGAATCCTGCATAAGAATGGCTGCCAGGGTCTTAATCACCTGCAAGTTACGTGCCACCTATTACGTCAAGTTACACTCTGTCATGTGAGGGTTCAGAGTTGGGGTGTAGCAATCTTGAAGGAGTAGCGCTCACCTACCCTCACCCCCAACGCACCCTCACCCC
>JADMIH010000082.1 GCA_015478675.1 Chloroflexota bacterium
TACCCTCACCCCATGCCCCTCTCCCATGAAGGGAGAGGGGGCTTTCTCCCTCACCTCATTCCCCTTTCCCACACGTGGAGAACAACTGTATCCCTTGTGCACTCAGCATGACTAAAGCCCCCTCTCCCCTTGTGGGAGAGGGGCATGGGGTGAGGGAGGGTGAGGGCGCACAGCTACCTCTTGAACCTTGTTCTACCCCTACTCTGAACAGTTACTTACCCCTACCCCGCGCAACTTGACAAGAAGCGTGCACTTTAGTTACAATGCGCTGTTACCGTGCTAAAAATATAAGCGGCAAAGAACCCACCTGCTCCCATTCCCATATTCTCATAGGGAAAATACTGCCCTGAAAGTGAGGTCCTCTCTATATGATAGAGGTGGAGCACCTGACCAAATATTATGGACCCTCTCCAGCTGTGCGAGACGTCTCGTTCAACGTGGAGCAAGGTGAAATCCTGGGGTTTCTGGGGCCGAATGGCGCAGGTAAAACCACCACGATGCGGATGATCACCGGGTACCTTCCGGCCACATCAGGCACCGTGCGGGTGGCAGGCTACGATGTAGCCGAAAAATCGCTAGAGGCTCGCCAGCATCTCGGCTACTTACCCGAAACAGTCCCTCTTTACACGGAGCTAACTACACGCGAATACCTCGATTTTCGAGGGCGCATCACCGGCCTTAACAACAGCAAGGAACGCCGCGCTCGAATTAACGAGGTAATGGACGAGCTAAACCTGGAGAGTGTAGCAGGCAGGCTGATAGGCAATCTGTCGCGTGGCTACAGGCAAAGGGTTGGCCTCGCGCAGGCGATGCTCCACAACCCCGATGCTCTGATCCTCGACGAGCCCACTGTGGGTCTTGACCCTGTGCAGATCACCGAGGTTCGCGCACTCATCAAGGAACTAGGCCGCAACCACACGATCATCCTCAGCACGCACCTCTTGCCAGAGGTGAGCATGGTCTGCAACCGCGTGGTCATTATCAACAGGGGCCGCCTAGTGGCTGTAGACACACCCATTCACATGGCGGCGGGGGCGAGCCAGCAGCAGAAGGTACAGCTTGAAGTGGGCGGCGCTCCTGCGCAAATAGTGGCTGCACTACAATCGGTGCAAGGGGTCGCCAAAGTGACCACTATGCCACAGCAAGGCTCAAACCAGGTGGCCTATGGGTCAACTGACAGTACCGAAGTTACCATGCCTGTCTCCGAGGTAGCCCTCCCTGAAGGCGTCAATCTTTTCCAGGTTGAAGGAAAAGAAGGGGCGGATATTCGCGCTCAAGTAGCGTCAGTGGTTGTGGGCGGCGGATACCAGCTTCTCGAGCTGAAGAGCATCACACCTACCCTTGAGGACATCTTTATCCAGGTCATCACCCAGGAAGAAGAGAACGAAGAAGCCTCGGCAGGCCAGATCGCCTCTGGCATGGCCGGTGATAGCGCGGGCGGAGACGAGTATCTGGACGGCAGTGAGTACGACGACGGCTATAAGGCCGCGCCCCAGGTGCGCACTCGTGTGACCGCTAGAAAGAGGGTGAGGCGATGAGAAACCTGCTGAATATCGCAGCTAAGGAGATGCGCTCCTACTTCGTATCCCCTGTGGCTTACCTCATCGTCGCCTTCTGGCTGATCGCCTCAGGCTTCTTTTTCTGGCTGTCGGTGAGCATCACGGCGCAGGCAAGTATGACCGATGTCTTCGGAGTTATACCTGTCTTCCTGCTGCTTATATCTCCGGCGCTGACAATGCGCCTCCTTGCCGAGGAGTCGCGCACAGGTACGCTTGAGCTATTGCTCACAGCGCCGGTGCGCGACTGGGCTGTAGTGCTCGGCAAGTTTCTGGGCGCGCTCGGCTTATACGCCACGATGATTGCCCTTACCCTCGTCTACCCTTTGATTTTCGTTGTCTTCGGTGGGAACCCCGACTGGGGTCCTATCTGGAGCGGCTATCTGGGGCTGGTATTGCTGGGCATGACCTTTCTGGCGATAGGCATCTTCGCATCGGCCCTCACATCCAACCAGATGGTCTCGGCTGTGATTGCCTTCGTGATACTCCTCCTTTTCTACATAATCGGGCAGATAGGCGGCAATGTGAACGCAGGAGCAGGGGCCTTTCTGTCGCAGCTCTCACTGTTGACCCGTTTTGACTCCTTCACCCGTGGGGTTATAGACCTGAAGGACGTTATCTTTTATCTTACATTTACGACGGTGGTGCTTTTCATCACCGTGCAGATCGTTGAAACCAGGAGGTATCGCGCATGAGATCAACGCGCTCCCTTGTCTCTATGGTTGCGGGGTTCTGCGCTCTGGCCTTCGTCCTGATGGCGTTGATCTACTGGGCTGTGCTAGCGCCGCAGCCGTTCAGTATTTCGAGCATTGATTGGCCGTTGGGCATCCTCGTAATCGCCACCGTTGTGGCTTTTGGTACTTACCTCATCACCAGCCCCGAGTCGATTGGGCAGACAGTAGGTAAACGTAGCACCCGCCTCGGAGCAAACGCCCTGATCGTATCGATTGTGGCGCTTGCAATAGGCGTGGTAATCAACGTCATCGTAGGCGCTGTGCCAACTGTTCGCGCTGATCTGACTGCTGGGCAAGACTTCACACTCGCCCAGCAGACCATCAATATCCTGCGCGGCCTCGGCGGAAGCAACGAGCGTGTGCAAGCGATCGCCTTTTTTACCCCGCAGGATAATCAACAAACGGCACAGGACCTGCTCAAGGAGTACAAATCGTACACGTCGAACTTTACTTACCAGTTTGTTGACCCTGTGGCGCAGCCGGCGATGGCGGCGCAGTATGCGTTGACCCGCTCCGGCGTGGTCATCTTCAGCAACGGTAAGCGCAAGGAAACAGCCACAACTGTAAGCGAGCGTGACTTCACAAGCGCTATTCTGCGGCTTGAGCAGACAGCCCCAAAGACAGTGGTCTTCCTTACAGGGCAGGGCGAGCGCGACCCTAACGATTCGGCGCAAGCCGGCTACTCACAGGCATCGCAGTCGCTGCAAGCCAACAACTACCAGGTTACTGTAAAAAGTCTGCTCACCTCAACGATAACAGTCTCCGATACAAACGTGCTGGTAATCGCCGAGCCGGTGCGCCCGCTATCGAGCAAGGAGTTACAGGCGGTGCAAAGCTACCTCGATAGCGGGGGGCATGTGCTGGTACTCCTCGACCCGGCAATGCCGGTGGCCGCGCTCCAACCTTTGAGCGATACACTTAAAAAGTATGGTGTTGCGCCGCAGCCCGGCGGCATAGTTGACCTGCAGAAGACCTTCAGCAGTCAGGACCCAACGGTAATCGGGGCGGACACATACCCAACTAGCGACATCACGACCGACCTCTCCGCCAACCGGTTGCCCACGCTCTTCGCGCTGTCAATGGGTGTCTCTACGGCTGTAACACCTACCACTAAATACACAGCGAGCGCCATCGTAAGTTCCTCAGGAGGCCCGCCCACAAGCTGGCTTGAGACGGACATCAGGCCGGGTAACACTGGAAGCATCCAGCTACAATATGATGCCGGTAAGGATGTGCCAGGGCCGATAAATGTCGCGGTGCAAGTAGAGCCGCAGGCGCTCACATCATCTACGCCTGTGACCGCTACGAACGTGCCGAAGACGCGCCTCGTCGTCTTTGGCGATGCCGATTTCGCGAGCAATGCAATCCTGTCACAGATCAGCCAGCAGGGGCTTTCAATCTATAACATCGACCTCTTTGGCAACACAATCTCCTGGCTGGCGGGGGCGAACGAGCTTGTTTCTATACGCCCGAAGGATCCAACCACACCACGTGGGCTGACGATCGATACAGGCCAGAAGAATGTAATTTTCGTCGCATCAGTCATCGGCCTGCCGGTGCTAGTGCTGCTCCTTGGGGGCATCAACTGGTGGAGGCGTCGGTAAGCCATGGAACGATATAGAACAACTATAATCCTCTTTGTAGTGTTGCTCGTGCTGGGTGGGGCAGCCATCATCCTGAACAGGAACGGCCCCACTAATACGGCCGGTGTGCCCACCGTTACCCCGGTAGTCTTCGTGTGGCAAGAAAGTAATCCGGTGATCGCTATGGACGTGGTGAGCGGCACCGGCAAGGTTAGCCTCACCAAGAACCTGTCAACTACTGTATGGATGCTCACCGCGCCTATCCAGTTCGAGGCGGATCCCGCGGTAGGCGATGTGGCGAGCAGCTTGCAAAACCTTGCGGCCACCAGTATCGTAACCAATACCAGTAACCTGGCGCAGTTTGGGCTGGACAAGAGCAGCTTCACAGTTACTTCGACCTTTAGCGACACCAAGCGCACCAAGCGTGTCTTGTTGATCGGTGGGCCGACTTTCAGCGGCGACAGCTACTATGTGAAGCCGCAGGACGCCAACAAAGTGTATGTGGTGAGCAACACGACGCTGGAGCCGATACGCACCTGGCTTACAACGCCACCCAAGCTACAACCGACCGCCACGCCGCTGCCTATAACCGTCGTGCCTACTTCTACTCTGACAACTGCAGGGACAGTCACGCCGTCAAGCGCCATCCAGGTGCCGACCTTCGGTGCTAGCCTACCCGTTACAGGGACTAGCAAAATAACGGGCACAACAACCCTCACCGTTACATCACCGAGCGGTGCGAACCCCACGACGCCGTTAGCGTCACCGCCGGTAGCCAAACCGAGCGCCACTCCATAACAGGGAGTAGAATAGAAGCTAAGGGACTAGGGATTAGCAGCTAGCTGCTAATCCCTAGTCCTCTGTACGTATCTGCGTAGCGCTGAGGCACTCGTCCGGTTATGAGTGTGCCTCGCTCTGTATGCTCCTCGCTCTCCACTACCCCTTTTTCGTGGAAGAGGGCCACCAGGTCGCTGGAGTTGTAGGGGACAAGCACCTTTACAGGGACTAGAGATGCACTGAGGGTGTTCTGTATCTGCCTCAACAGCTCGTCGAGACCCCAGCCTTTCCTCGCCGAAACGGGCACATAATTGGCTCCAAGCTCCATGTCAGCGGCGATCCTTGCGCTGATGTTCTCGGTGGGTGCAGACGCACCATCGCTGTCGTTGCGAGCATCATAATCGGCCAGGTTCTTGAATAGGCTGTCGATCTTGTTGAGGGCGACGATGAGCGGCTTATCACCCGCGCCTAACTCGCCGAGCACCTTCCTCACAGTTTGCGCTTGCTCCTCAGCGTTAGGGTGCGTCAGGTCGAGCACGTGTACTAGCAAGTCAGCGTCCTTGATCTCTTCAAGGGTGGCTCTAAAGGCCGCGACAAGCTGGGTAGGCAAGCGCTGGATGAAGCCTACCGTATCGGTGAGGAGCGCCTCCTGCCCTTCAGGCAAGCGTATCAGCCGCGTAGTGGGGTCGAGGGTGGCGAAAAGGACATTTTCGGCACGCACCTGCGAGTCTGAGAGCGCATTTAAGAGTGTTGATTTGCCTGCATTTGTGTAGCCAACCAGCGCGACAATCGGCACCCCTTCACGGCGTCGCTTCTGGCGATATAGCTCGCGGTGGGCGTGTACCTCCTTTAGCTCACCTTTCAGCTTGGAAATGCGCTCGTTGGCCCGCCTACGGTCAACTTCAAGCTGAGTTTCACCTGGACCGCGCAGGCCCACGCCCCCCACAGCCTGCCTCGAAAGGTGGGTCCACATTCTCGTGAGCCTGGGCAGGCGATACTCAAGCTGGGCAAGCTCCACTTGAAGGCTGCCTTCTCGTGTTTGGGCGTGGCGTGCGAAGATGTCAAGGATAAGGGCGGTTCTATCGAGGATCTTTGTATCAAAGAGGTCCTCCAGATTGCGCTGCTGGCTGGGCGTCAACTCCTCATCGAAGAGGAGGAGATCAGCTCCTAACTTCTCCTTTAGCTCCCTTATCTCGCCGATTTTGCCTTTGCCCACCAGCGTGGTGCTATTTGGCTGTGAGAGCTTCTGCGTTATACGCCCGGCGATGTCAACACCGGCTGTAGCAGCGAGCTGCTCCAGCTCATCAAGCGAGTCGTCCACGCTCCACAACGAGCGGCCAATCTCCACGCCGATTAGCAATGCTCTTTCTACAGGTTTGTGAGTTTCTGTCAAATGTGTGCTGATATTCTCTTCCTCCAAAATTGCTGAAGAGCTGCTAGAACTCCAGCTTGAGAAGCCTGGCTATCGCGTCGTCCACCTCGGCATCAGGCACTGTTAGCGAGATGCGGAAGTAGCCTTCGCCTTGCGCTCCATAGCTTGAGCCTGGAGTGAATACCACCCCAGTCTTTTGCAAGACCATGTCGGTGAAGTCACGTGATGTGTATCCGTTGGGCACCTGCGGCCACAGGTAGAGGCTGGCTTTTGGCCTTTCTACCCTGATGCCTATCCGGCAAAGCGCATCGCAGAGCTTGTCGCGGCGCTGCCTGTAAATATCGTTGCGGGCCGTAATCCACGACTGGTCACCTGTGAGCGCGGCGATTGCTGCGTCCTGCACAGCGCCATATATGCCGGAGTCGATATTAGTCTTGATACGCCCCAACACATTTATTATCTCGGGGTTGCCTACAGCCATACCTATGCGATTCCCTGCCATAGAGTAGGTCTTGCTTAGGGAGTTGAATTCGACAGCTATCTCTTTCGCGCCGGGCACCTGCATAATAGAAGGCGGGCAGTAGCCGTCGTAGGCGATCTCGCTGTATGGATTATCATGGGCGATAATTATGTCGTGCTTCCTGGCCCAGCTAACCGCCTTCTCAAAGAATGCCAGGTCTGCCACAGCGCCTGTAGGGTTGTTCGGATAGTTGAGCCAGATAACATTTACTCCGTTTAGCTGCGCGGGCGTGAACGAGTCAAGGTCAGGCAGCCAGCCATTCTCCTCGCGCAAGGGCATAGGGTGGGGTAAACCATCGGCCATCAAGGTACCATATTTGTAGACCGGATAGGCGGGGTCGGGCACAAGCGCGCCCTCACCGGGGTCAACGAAAGCGAGTGCGACGTTAGCTATCCCTTCTTTCGAGCCGATAAGAGGCAACACCTCGGTGTCCGGCTCAAGATGCACATTGAAACGCTGCGCATACCAGCCGGCTATCGCCCTTCTGAGGGCAGGTTTGCCGAAGTAGTCGGGGTAGCGGGCGTTCTCGTTTCGCGCCACAGCCTCTTGAAGCTCTGCCACAAGGTAATCGGGCGTGGGCACATCAGGATCACCCATTCCGAAGTTAATGACGCTGGTGCCCGATGCCCTGAGGTCCGCGATCCGCTTTGCCATTCCAGCGAATAGATAAGGGGGTAATTTGTCAATGCGTGCGGCGAACTTCATAGCGCGGTCAACTCCCTTGCTGCTCGTATACAGTATCTATCATTATACAGTAAATGCCGGGTCAGTGACTTTCAGGGGGTCGGCTCGTGGCAACCAGCCCACCGGCCAGGCGAATAGCTTCGGGGCGAGGATCAGCTTGGGTGACGTCTATCCAGTGGGCGTGAGGAAGGCGGCGAAACCAGTTCTGCTGGTGGCGCACAAAGGCGTGCGTGTCCCATTTGATGCGCTGGATTGTTTCGCTGAGGGTGGAGCGACCGCGTAAATAGTCACCCGTCTGGCGATAGCCAATCCCGCTCAAAGAGGGGAGATCGAAAGAGTAGCCGCGTGCGTGTAGCGCCTCGACTTCAGCTACCAGGCCACGCTCGAATTGCATTGCTACACGCAGGTCGATACGGCGGTAAAGCTCCTGGCGCGCACATTGCAAGCCAATATTGAGGATGTTGTAAGGCGGAGGTTCTTTGCGCTGCTGCTCACTGATGGGCCTGCCTGTGCTGATAGTCACCTCAAGAGCGCGTATAATTCGCCGGGTGTTTGTGGGCAAAATAGAAGCCGCCGCCACAGCATCTAGCCGCTTGAGCTTGTTGTGCAACCGCTTAGGGCCACCGGCTAAGGCATCTCGTTCAAGGGATGCTCTCAACTCAACATCAGGCTCGATACGGGGTATGGTCCAGCCTTCAACCACCGCGTTCACGTACAAAGGCGTACCACCAGCCAACACTGGCACCTTGCCTCTGGCAAGCACACCTTTGATAACCGCACGCGCTTCTAACTGGTAAAGCGCAAGGGTATAAGGGACATCAGGCTCGACAAGATCAATCATCAGGTGCGGTACGCGTTGACGGTCAGCCGCAGAAGGCTTGTCAGTGCCGATATCCATATGGCGATATACCTGCCGAGAGTCGGCGGTTACGATTTCCCCTCCTATTGCCTCGCAAATAGCGATAGCTGTCGCGCTCTTGCCGACGGCAGTTGGCCCAAAGAGGGCAATCAGCGGAGGAAGAGCGGGCAAGTTCATAGGTAAATTATACACGGAGCCGAGGGATCAGCGGTTAGTAGCCGATTCCTGATCCCTCGGCTCCGCTTGCCCTTTGACAAAGGCTCTGTTAAAATGTTTCTTGGCTAGACCAAAGGAGAACAGTTGCTGTGAGATTCATAGGAAACATTTTCAAAGTGATTATAGGCGTTGCCATGATGGTGGCTGTGGTCCTGATCGGCATATTTATTTACGCGTCGGTCTCCCGGGCGCTTAGCGCTCTACCTGTGCCAAGCAGTAATAACAGCGGCAATAGTGGAGGCAGTGCCACGTCTACAGGTAACGAGACGGTCATGTTCACGGTGAAGCCAGGAGAAACGCCAAACCAGATTGCTGACAATCTACAGAACGCAGGCGTGATCAACTCGTCGTTTATCTTTATGCTAAACTATAAGACCAGTGGAGGCAACAAGTCGCTCAAAGCAGGACGCTTCCAGCTACAGAAAGGGATGGACCCTACTACAGTTATCAACACACTCAGCACTTCGCCCGCGGAAATAGGGGTGAAGTTCACTGTAATCGAGGGGACGCGCCTCGAGCAGGTTGCTGAGAAGCTGTCGAGCGAGGGGATCATCAGCAGCAGCACTTTCTTGAGCATGACCACCACTGCTGCGGGCGCTGCTGCCTTCAACGATGATTTTATCGCGGCCTCGGGTAAGCCTGCTGACAAGGGTCTGGAGGGATTCCTTTTCCCCGATACTTATGAGATCAAGCAGGGCGGTGGCGACAACTCGGAAGCGGTCGTCAAGATAATGCTGCAAACTATGGAGCAGAAGATCACACCGCAGATGCGCCAGTCTATAGCCGCAAGCGGCCACAGTGTTTACGATGTGCTTACTCTTGCATCGATTGTGCAGCGAGAGGGGGTGCTAAAGGAAGAGTTGCCAACGATTGCGTCCGTCTACTGGAATCGCCTCAACAAGAATATGATCCTCAATGCCGATCCCACGATACAGTACGCGGTAGGCAAATCGCCGGAATGGTGGCCTGTGCTGAGTCTCGATGATCTGAAAATAGACAGCCCCTTCAACAGCTATACCACAGGCGGCCTGCCGCCGAACCCTATCTGCGCGCCAGGCCTCGATGCCATCAACGCAGCCATCTCCCCGGCGCAGACCGACTATCTCTACTTCGTTGCAAAGAACGACGGCAGCAACACCCACGCCTTTGCGCGCACCTATGAAGAGCACCAGCGCAACCTGGTTATCTACGGCAACAGGTAAACAAGAGCAGCATGCGCACTGCTCGTAGAGATAACTTCTCTGAATAGCGAATAAACGACGGTGCATCCCAGCGCCTCTTTAGCAGTAGCCCCAAGAGAGTGCAGCAAAGCCCAGGCCACGCACGAGGCTTCTGAAGCGTACCGCAGGGCAATGCGTTAGTACCTTTTCGCAGCCGAACCGGGAGATAGCCTTCAAGTTTTGACGCTCCCGGGAGTTCGCTGAGCCTCACCCCTCATATTGTCAGCCGCCTGACCCTTAGCTGCAAGCAGTGCGCTCTAACCTGAGGGACAGCAAAAAGCCCTGTGGTTAGACAGGGCTTTTTGCTTCGAGGAGGGAGGAGGATAATTTAGCGAATTTAGTTGCCTATTTACTTCTTACTGGCCTGCGGGCCTGGCGCCTAGCACAATGGTCACTTCTTTTTCGGTGGTGCTACTGGGTGCCAGTACTGACACCTTTACGCTATCTCCTACTTTGCGCTTCATCAGCTGCTGAAGGAGCGTGTCACTGCTTGTCAGGTCAACACCATCGAACTTGGTAATGATGCTCTGGGGCACTATGCCTGCCTTTTCGGCTGGGCTGCCTGCCGAAACATCGGTTACGTAGATACCATGATCGAGCGCCAGGTTGTAGTAGGCGGCTACTTGAGGGGTAATATCCTCGTAAGTAATGCCGAGGAAGGGACGTGTCACCGAGCCGCTCTTTATTAGCTGAGCGCTTACTGATTGCACTGTGTTGCTCGGTATGGCGAAGCCGAGACCCTCTGCCACATCACCCATCGATGAGGTACGTACGACCGCCACATTAATGCCTACCACATTACCATTGATGTCGAGCAGTGGGCCGCCGGAGTTGCCGGGGTTGATTGCCGCGTCTGTCTGGATCAAGTCGCGGAGTGAGGTTGTACCGGAGTCTTGGATGGTGCGGTGGAGGCCGCTAATTATGCCTTCTGTGACGGTGTTGGTATAGTCACCCAGAGGTGAGCCTATTGCCACCGCCGGCTGCCCAAGCTCAAGCTGGTCACTGTTGGCGAACTGCACGATTGTCGAGACGGCCTTATTCACCTTGATGACCGCCAGGTCAGAATAAGGATCAGCGCCTACGAGTGTAGCGGGGGCCCGCGTACCGTCAGCGAAGATCACCTCGAGGCTGCTTTCGCCAGCGATAACGTGATTATTGGTTACGATGTCACCATTGGTGTCAATGATCACGCCCGAACCCTCTGCTGTGCCGCCACTAGGAGCGCCCGGGATTGTTCCAGGGACATTGGGTGTCGTACCTGGTGTGTTCGGTACGTTCGGGAAGGGATTACCACCGCCGTTGCGACCGGAGCCATTCGTGTTGGCAGCAAGAGTGTTGACTATTGTTACTACCGCGCCGCCGGCTTTGCGTACTGCTGTGCGAGCGTCTACAATGCCGCCGCTTTGTTGTGCGGGCGCTGCCTGGGTGTTCGTTGCCTGGTCTGCCTGCGCCGGTGTACTATTGTTAACTACCTTTTGTGCTATGGGGGCTGCCAGCGAGGCAAGGCCACCATTCTTGAAGCCGCTGCCGTTTACAGCCAGAGCGCTGAGGCCCAGCAGTGTCACCACGAGAAGCGAAGCTAGAACTATCTTTGCGAAGCCTTTGATGCCGATTGATGATTTTTCCATCTTTATGTCTCTCTTTTCCTATAATTGGGATAATAAGTCAGGCCTCTCCGGCTTTCGCCCGGTACTCTACTCTCTCTGGGCATTACGGTCATTGTGATTTCCGGTGAGAGTAAAGCCCATAGGAGAGGCCCGTTCGTTTTCAGATCAACAAGAGCGCACCATACGACGACCGCGGCTAGGTCCCATTCCCTAAGTTACACTATTCGCTACCAGTGCCCTTACTGGCATGTGCGCTCTCGTGATGGTTTTATTATCGCAGTTGTACGTTAAAGGAACCTTAGAGGAGTATTAGAGTTAGATGAGAGTTAATGCGCGCTTCTGATCGCCCATTTGCGCAAGAGGCGTCACCTGACTTTGCACATATTAACATAGTAGCCCCTCCTGAGTAAGAAGAGGGGCCAGCGTAAATCGTCTCTATAAAGGTACAACCGCTTATGCAGCTAAAAGTAGTTAGCCCTGGTTGCTCCCGCTGTTCTGACTGCTAAAGCCGTCGCCGCCTGTGGGCAGCTTCTGACCGAACCAATCTCTCACAGCTTGTGCGTCCTGCTCGCTCCAGCCATAGCTGCGCGTCAGGTCTTTCCAATATTGAATGTCGTTGCCGCCCTCGGTGAATTGGCGTTCAAGCTCCTGTATTTGGGTCTCGCTTACGCTATCCAGCACGCTGGGGCGGTTCTCAGTGTTATCCATAATTCATATCTCTCCTCTTTGCTGATTAGTCGGGCACGCAGCTTTCGCTCTATCAGCCTTCGTTGACATTCACACTCTGGGTGCTGGTAGTTGTGCTCGTAGTAGCCGTGCCTGGGGTGGCGGGCACATTGACGGTGAGCGAACCGTCGCCGGCAGTCTCTGTCGTGGGCACGTTAATATTGACGCTCTGGTTTGCTGGCGGCGCTGGGACCGGCGTCTCGGTTGTCGTGACTGTCTTTTCTACTCGTGTAACTTCGTTGGTCATGGCTTTTTCCTTTCGCATATTTCAGCACCGCAGAGGCGTGCTCGCCCATGCAGGCTCTCCTTTACTACCCGGCCTGAGACGGTAACGTCCTGTTCAGTAAAAATGCAATATGTATGCCATCGGTGGTTAGTGGTTAGTATTGGCGGCTGGTAGCTGCGATTAAATGTTGCACTTGAAGCAATGCGTGTGGATACCGACTACTGCTAGAAGACGCGTGCGCCCGGTTCGACATCACGTTCGGGCGTGAGCAGCACCACTGCGCCCTGCCGGGCCAGGCCTTCGGAAGGAAGCCCAAGCACAAGCACCTCAGAGGGGAAGCCCGCGATCCTGCGGGATGGGAAGTTGACCACCGCCAGCACCAGCCTGCCGACAAGCTCTTCGGGGCTGTAGAGCGTAGTCAATTGTGCGCTCGATCTCTTTGTGCCCAGCGGTCCAAAATCGAGAGTAAGTTTGTACGCAGGCTTGCGCGCTTCAGGAAAAGGCTCACATGCGGTGATGCGGCCCGCACGTATATCAATCTTGTCGAATGCCTCAATAGTTGTCGTTTCGCCTGCACTATCCAGCTTTTCGTCCAACTTTAGCTCCTGCTGTTCCCTGCTGTTCAAGGTGGCTATATTTGCGCCTCGCAGTGGGCTATGCAGCGCAAGAACAGATCTTACCACAAGCAGTATACTGGGAAGTGAGCCTTCTTTCCAGCCACTCAGAGCGATCCCCGCGGGCGAATTAGCAGCGGTTCGAGCGCAAGGCTTCAGCTTCAAGATATCAGGGCCGGGGCAATCAGGCGACATTCCTGAGCTGCGATGAGCGTTGTGCCGCGTTCGGCGCTCTGCTATAATTCGGTTGTATCCGGCACCGGAGGGAGTATGGGCACTTGCGCTGCTCACAATGCGACACTCGTAATTCTGATAGTGCAAAGTTCTGCATGGAATGTGGAACAGACATCAGGCAGATTGATTACACAGCAACGTCCTCTACCACCTCAGTGACGGAGACGGAAGAGGCATCAGACGACCCGCTAGCGCAGCCTCAGCCGCCGCCAAACAAGGCCACTTATCCCTACTCCAACTTCGCCGGGTACAGTGTCTTGCAAAAAGTTGGGCCTGCGCGTCCTGCGTTGACTATCTTCTGGTTGGGGCTTGTGCTGCTCGTGCTATCGCTCCTTTGTTCGGCATGCGCCGTTGCCTTCGGCTTGCTTGGCGCTTCCCCCGACACTACACCGGACGACCTTGCAAGCTTTCGCGCCTGGTACTTTGGGGTAGGCGGCTGCTTGCTGGTGGTAATGTTGGTGCCGGGTATCTTGATGCTGTATGCTGGTAGGCCGAGGTGGAGATAAATGTTCCATGAGCAGCCAACCGCAAAGCCAGGGTTGTCGTGGTCTTAGCAAGGGGATGGTCTGGCCGCAGACGCGAAGCGGGGCTGCTTGCAGCCTTTTCAGTCGTATCGCTACTACTGTTAATCGCACGCTGGCACTTCGGGCTACCTGCGCCCGTGATCCTCGATCTTGGGGATGCCGGAACGTCGGCGAGCCACTTTTACGGCATTGAGCGTTCGGGTGATATTGCTTTTCGCTGGAGCCGCACGATATCGGCTGTCTCTCTGCCTGCCCTTGCGTCCAGCCAGGTAGTTACCGTCACACTGAACCCGGCTCGACCTGCGGGTAGCGGCACGGTAAGATTCCAGCTGCTCGAAGGCTCAAAGGTGCTGGGGGAATACCAGGCACGGGCAGGTTGGAACAGCTACACAGCTACCATTGAGCCTGAGTTGGCTCCTGATCTGCGCCTGACGATAGCAAGCGATACATTCTTCCCATCAGCTAACGACACTAGACGCCTCGGTCTGGCCGTCTCACAGATAGCTGCCGCGCCACGCGCCGGAGACATTGGATACAGATGGCCGCCGCTGCTGTGGCTTGCACTGGCGGCGCTCACGCCATTGCTCACGTTCCTTCTATTGCTGCGACGCTCACCTGGATACAGGATAGCAGGCATGGCAGCGTCGCTCTTCCTCCCCTATCTCTTATCCATTTTGCTGCCCGCTCAGATCGCTCTACCCGGCGCGGCATGGACATTCGGGCTGGCTGTGGTGCTCGCGCTTATCTTTAGCGCTTACGAGTTGGGCGCCCAGCTTGCGTGGCAGCGCTTTAGCGCCTGGCTTGTGGGTAGGATATGGAGAGAACTCTCGGCAGTGTGCATCTTCCTGCTTGGGGTTGCTGTTGCCTTTACATGGCCTGTCGCGAGCCGGTTGGGAAGTGCGCTCCCCGGTTGGCCCGGTGACAACTTCGCTTTTCTTTACAAGCTCTGGTGGTTCCGAACCGCGGTGCTCAACCTGCATCTGTGGCCTTTTTTCGATCCGAACAGCTATGCCCCATTCGGCTTCAATTTAGCTCAGGGTGAGCCAACGCTGATCAACACTATGCCGGGTATCATACTAGGCACACTCTTCGGTGATGTGGCTTCATATAATATTCTGGCGTTGCTTTCCTTCGTAATCTCAGGCCTGGGAGCTTATCTGCTGGTGAAGGAGGTCACCGGAAGCAGGTCTGCGGCTCTTGTGGCTTGTGTAGTCTTCGCCTTCTCGCCTTACAGGATGGCGCAGTATGCAGGGCATCTTCAATTACTGGGCACAGGCTGGATTGCTTTCGCCTTCTACTTTGTGGAGAGATTTGTGCACACAGGCAAGACAAGGTACGGGGCATTTGCGGGCCTTTCACTGGCCTTAACAGCGCTCTCCGCCTGGTACTATGCCTACATGGTGGGACTGGCTCTTGGGCTCTACACGCTCGCCAGGTTCGCCACTTGCCGCAAAGAACTCACTCTTAGAGCAATTGCGCGGGGAGTGGCTGCCGCCGCCGTTGTGCTGCTTGTTCTAGTTGGCCCGATTGCCCTCCCCTCTATACAGTTATGGCAACAGGGCGACCTCACCCACAGCGCGAAGGCTGCTGATGAACATTCTGCTGCGCCCCTGGACTACCTTCTGCCGAACGAGCTACAGCCCCTCTGGGGTGAACTATCTATGCGCGCCCATGCTAACGAGAATGTTATTGAAAGTTCGCTCTATCTGGGCGTTGTGCCCCTGGCGCTCTTTCTGGCAGGTTCTGCGCTCTGGTGGCGGCGCAAACCCAGACATGGGGTAGGGCTATGGGGCTGCTGGGTGGCGCTGCTGCTGGTGAGTGTGCTGCTATCGCTCGGCCTCACCCTGCACGATCTTCAGGGGCAGGTGCTTGTGCCCAAAGGTAGCGGCGTTGACGCTATACGCCTGCCGGGCGCTATTCTCTACGATTGGCTGCCTCTTTACTCCTCTATGCGGGCCTATGCGCGCTTTGGCGTGCTGGCGTCGCTGGCGATTGCTTTACTTGCGGGCTCAGGCTTATCCTGTCTGCTCGCGGGTCCTCGCGCCCGCAGGTACACGGCATTCGTGACTCTCGTGGTCCTCGCTCTTGTGATGGCCGACTTCTGGAGCGCGCCCTATTCGTGGGGCACGAGCAACGTGCAGCCGACCAAACTCTCGGCTTATTTGGCTGCGGCTCCGCCGGGTGCTGTCATGCAAATACCGCTGGAAAGCACTCAGTCGGGGCCTGCTCTTTTCGCTGAAAGCTACTATGGCAAGCCTATCACCTACGGGTATGACACCTTCGAACCGCCGCAGTGGAGCGCGTCGAAGCCGCTCCTCGCAAAGTTCCCCTCCAACGCCACCCTCGACCTACTTCGCTCATGGGGCGTGCGCTACATAGTGGTAAGTGCAAATGCCTATGGAGCGAATTGGCAGGGCACCCTGGACTATCTCAAGAGCTTCTCCAGGCTGAAGCACCTGGCCGACTTCAACGAGCAGCGCACCTGGCAGGTAGACCCCGCCGTCCTGGATGCCCGGCCCGACCTGGACACCTACGCGGTGCCTGAGGCTTTCGCCCTCTTTGAGCTGGTACGGTGAGATATTAATTAGGATGGCGCGTCACACTTCACTTGCGCACTGGCACTTTACTTGCTGCGATAAACATTGTGGAAATGTCATCTGACGAGTATGCAGTGGAAAGAAACCCCAACCGCAGGGTGTGGATAGGGTGCTCCGGCTTTGCATACCGCCATTGGCGCGGGGTTTTCTATCCTGACAGGTTACCTACCACAAAGTGGCTCGATTATTACGCACACTTCTTCCCTACAGTCGAGTTGAACAACACTCATTACATGATGCCGGGGGAGAAGACCTTCCTGGGGTGGCGTAACAATTCGCCGGAAGGGTTTGTTTATGCAGTCAAGGCGAGCCGTATTATCACCCACATGAAGAAACTGCGAGAGCCGGAGGCGGCGCTGCGGCTCCTATTTGACAGAGTAGCGCTCCTCGGCCCCAAGTTAGGGCCGCTCCTCTACCAGCTACCACCACGATGGCGCTTCAACGCCGAACGCCTGGCATCATTCTTGAAGTTGCTGCCCGCAGATATTCAGCATACAGTGGAGGTGCGCGACCCTACATGGCTAAACCCTGACTTCTTCGCTCTGCTTGAGCGTTATGGCGTGGCCTACTGCGTTGCAAGCCTGCCTTTGTACCAAACGCCGGTACTCGCTACTGCCCGATTCGTCTACATTCGCTTCCACGGTAGCCGTAACATCTATTATTACAACTACGGGACAGAAGAATTGAGCCACTGGCGCGACATCATACTACGCTTCGCAGGCGAAGGGCGCACGGTCTACTGCTACTTCAACAACGATCCTGAAGGCTGGGCGGTGAATAATGCCCTGGAGCTTACACGACTTGTGAACGACAAGCAAAATATCGCCTGATGGCGGCCACAATAAGCTTACCAGCAGAAAG
>JADMIH010000326.1 GCA_015478675.1 Chloroflexota bacterium
GCGCCAGCACAGATACCCCAAGAAGATTGCTCCACCCCTATCCTGAACAGTTATGCTGACGCTCTGCCTAAGAGTAAAGGGAGAATAAATAGCATCAAAACAGCAACTCTAGATTGCTGTTTTGTATGGGTTTTGGTAAGAATAAAAGCCCCCTCTCCATAGTGGAGAGGGGGCTTTTATTCTCCAACGCTGTATAATTGGCTATGGGCATATTGATCCCCACAGCCCTGGCGCTCCTCGCCCTGGCGGTGCCTATTATCGTTTTCTATATGCTGCGATTGCGGCGCGAGGAGTTCTCCGTCTCGTCATCGCTGCTGTGGCGTCGCGCTTTACAAGACCGCACAGCCAACGCGCCCTGGCAGCGGCTGCGGCGCAACTTGCTACTCCTGCTACAACTCCTCCTGCTCCTCCTGCTGGTGTTCAGTCTGGCGCGCCCTTTCATCTTAACTGATGCGGTAGCCTCAGGCAATATAGTGGTTGTGCTCGACGGGTCGGCTTCTATGCAGGCCGCGGATGAGGTCGGTGGTGTGAGCAGGTTCGACAGAGCCAAGCAGGAAGTGAGCACTCTGGTAGATGGCTTGCAGGGCAACGAAGGGATGTCGCTTATCTTTGCGGGGCCTTCAGCCGAGGTGGTCGTGCGGTCATCGGCTGATAAGAGCGCTCTGCACTCCGCCCTGAACAGCCTTACTGCTTCCAACGGCACAGCCGACATCGTTCCTGCGGTTACTCTGGCGGCTGCTTCCGCCCGACAGCTTGGAGGTGCGACCACTGTGCTGATCTCGGACGGCGCGTTTGCACAGGCGAGCGCGTTGCCACAGGTGCCCGGCAAGGCTCGATATCTGAGCGTCGGTAAGTCATCTCGAAATATCGGGATAACAGCCCTCTCACTGCGCGATGCCCCCACCGGCCCCCAACTCTTTGCGGGCATTTCCAATAGCGGCAAAGAGCCTGCACGCGCACTCTTCTCCGTAGATGTAGATGGCAGGCTGCGCGACTCCCAGCAAGTTGACCTCGCCCCAGGAGAGGAAAAGACGATCACCCTCCAGGACCTGCCCTTAGATACGCAAGTAGCGCACGCCAGACTATCGGCCAGCGACAAGGCGGCGAACGTCCTCGCCACTGACGATGAAGCTTGGGCGCTGCGCCCAGAGCCGCCCGCTTCTAGCGTGCTCCTTGTCTCGGAGAACAATAGCTTCCTCGAAAAGTCGCTCAGCCTCATACCCAACGCTAAGTTGTTCAAAGCTGCCCCTGCTCAGTACGCCCCTTCCGGCGATTTCGGGCTGACAGTCTTCGATGCCTATATGCCTTCTCAGCTTCCAAAAGGCAATTTGCTAATCTTTGCGCCGACCAGCACGACGCTGATGCCTCTGTCGGGCACAATACCATACCCGGTGGTCGGGCAGGTAGATGTGAACGATCCTCTCATGCGCTTCGTGGATTTGTCGGGAACGCACATCGCTCTTGCCCAGCGCATAATTGCTCCTTCGTGGGCGCGTGTGCTGGCGCGTACCACAGCTGGCGACCCTCTCATCCTGGCGGGGGAGACGAACGGCAGGCGGGTTGCAGTGGTGGCTTTCGATTTGCACCAGTCTGACCTGCCGCTACAAGTCGCCTTCCCTATTCTTATATCTAATCTCGTCGAGTGGCTGCAACCGTCTACGATAGTAGACGCGCCGCCTACCCTGCGCGCAGGCGACGCTATCAACATTCGCGCTCTGCCCGAAGCTGATGAAATAATAGTAACCTCGCCCGGTGGCGCGGGCACGCAAACGAGCCTGCGGGCCGCAGCCCAGCTCTCCTTCGCCGCTACAGATGAGCTTGGAGTATACAGCGTGCAGCAGAAGTCGAAAGGCAAGGTACTAGGGCCGCCAGCAGAGTTCGCAGTGAACCTTTTCAGCCGCCAGGAGTCAGATATTACGTCTCACTCGGAGCTAACGTTTACAGGCACGGAAGCTTCGCCCGCTACAGCTTCCGCCAGACGCCCATTGGAGATATGGCCCTGGGTGCTGCTCGCGTCGTTGCTCCTCCTGTGCATAGAGTGGTGGTTTTACAACAGAGCGGGTATGCCACGTAGTCGCTGGCGGCGCGTGGCGCGATAGATGCAGATGTTTCAGTGGTCAGTGATCGGCAGTCAGTCGC
>JADMIH010000083.1 GCA_015478675.1 Chloroflexota bacterium
CCATGCGGGGGCGCTTTGGAGCCGTGTGACACGCAGGGCCGCCCCTACTTCAGGCCTGCTAATAATGTCACCAGAGGAGAGGTAGCCAAGATAGTTGTGCTCGCGGAGAGTTGGATCCTCGCGAACCCTGCAAACAACAGATTCGCTGACGTACCACCCGGCTCGACCTTCTACCCGTATGTAGAGACAGCGGCCCAGCATGGCTTGTTGTCGGGCTATCCATGCGGGGGCGCTTTGGAGCCGTGTGACACGCAGGGCCGCCCCTACTTCAGGCTGAACAACTCGGCTACCAGAGGTCAGCTAGCCAAGATCATTTATACCGCTGTGACAGGCTACTGATAAACGCTTACCGCTACCGGCAGTCTACTGGGCGACAAGTCAGAAGGGGGCATATATGCCCCCCTTCTGCCACAACTACACAATGCCTAGGACGGCTGGCCTGACGCCCGGTCATCGGGGCGGCGGTCACGAAATCTCTTCGCCCGCGTTGAATTTGTAGCCCAGCCCCCAGACTGTGCTGATCAGGGCTGGATTGGCTGGGTCCGTCTCGATTTTCCGTCTCAAGCGGCGGATATATACGTCCACCTGGCCGTTTTCTCGCCCCTCGCTATCGCCCCATGCATGGGCGATGAGCACTTCGCGGGTGAGGATCTTGCTGGCGTTACGCATGAGGCAATAGAGGAGCTGGCTCTCTGTGGGCGTAAGCTCCGTCTTCTTACCATTCGGCAAGGTTACTGTATGTCGCATGGGGTCTAGCTGCACACCGCCCACATTGAGCATGCGTACTTCAGTAGTAGGCTGTGCTTCTGAACGACGAGCCAGAGCCTTGACACGAGCCATCAACTCAGCAGGCTCGCAAGGCTTGGGCATATAATCGTCTGCTCCATCAAGCAGCCCTCGAACGCGATCTTCGGTTGCGCCGCGGGCCGAAAGCATGATAATTGGCACGCGGTTGGTCTCGCGCACCTGGCGGCAGATCTCAAAGCCGGGTATATCTGGCAGCATAACATCCAGGATCAGCATATCAATCCATTGCTGCTTCAGGTATCTGAGGCCTTCTGCGCCTGTAGAGGCCGTTGCTACATCATAGCCTTCATCCCTTAGCAGGAAGCTAATCATCTTCACATGGGTCGGATCATCGTCAATGATCAATATTTTCATTATCAGGGTTCCTTTACTTCAGTATTTTCGGGCTGTAACTTCAACTCTCAAGTAGGCAGGCATGTGAGCTGTCACCTGAGGTGAGAGCGCAGCCTTTAAAAGACATGCAACATTTCCCGCCAGCTAAGAGTTGCGGTAGAGAGAATTGTAACATATATCTCTTAACGAGATGTTAACAAAATGTAATGGAGTACCAGTTACAAAAAATGAATAGAACCATATGCGCATGTCCACGGTATATCAAAGTAGAACGTGCAGTTCTCACCTTCTAGCCATTGATCACCAGGGAAAAGAATACAATCTATTGCCGTCAACTTTGTAATATTTGGACCATTCCACGTCGTGCCCCTTTCAGTTCCCATTAACCTTGCTTCTTTACACTATATATACGCTTAGCGCGGGAGGAGCACTGCGCAGTAGGTGAATTGTATCGCCAACCGATGCATCAACTCTGCCGCTTGCGCCATAGCAACTCAACTGATGTGCCGTGGGCCGCGGCAGGTACTGTATGCAATGTGTGGAATAGCAGGCATTTTCAACTACTCTAATGAAGAGCACGTACGCTCGGTTGTTTTGAACCGGATGTTAGCGGCTATCCGGCACAGGGGTCCTGAGGTCTCAGGGGTCTATCTGGGCGAGCAGGTGGGCCTGGGGCACGACCGCCTGAGCATCATTGACCTGGATGGTGGCCTACAGCCTATATCGAACGAAGATGGCGCTATCTGGGTGGCGTGCAATGGCGAGATATTCAACTACCTCGAGTTGCGCAAAGAGCTATTAGATCGAGGTCACACCTTCCGCACAAAGTCCGACAGCGAGGTTATCATCCATCTGTACGAGGAAATGGGGCCGGAATGTCTTCAGCACCTTATCGGCCAGTACGCTTTTGCCATATGGGATGCTCGCAAGCGAAGATTGATGTTGGCCCGCGACCGCTTTGGAGTGCGCCCCCTGTACTATGCCCTGCATAATGGCACTCTCATCTTTGCTTCCGAGATAAAGGGCCTACTAGCGAGCGGTCTTATCGAGGCGAAACTCGACCACCAGGCGCTCGATCAAATTTTCACCTACTGGTGCCCTCTGCCGGGCTTCACCTCTTTCCAAGGGGTGGCGGAGTTACCGCCCGCACACTATATGGTCGTTGAGGCTGGGAAGTCCAACTCCATGCACAGGTATTGGTCCCTGGACTTCTCAGCAGGAAGTGATCAGGCCGCCCAAAGCGAGCAATATTATGTGGATCGCCTCCTGGAGTTGCTGGTAGATGCCACACGGCTGCGGCTGCGAGCTGATGTGCCTGTAGGAGCTTACCTGAGCGGAGGGCTCGACTCATCCGCGATAGCGGCTATCGTTCGACGCTACACCTCCAACCACCTCAAGACCTTCTCTATAGCCTTCCACGATAAGCACTTCGACGAACGGTCGCACCAGCAGAGGATGGCCGATCACCTGGGAACCGAACACGTTAGCATGGAATGCACAACGAATGATATAGCTGAGGTATTTCCTGAGGTTGTGTGGCACACCGAGGTGCCGCTCCTGCGTACGGCCCCCGCCCCTATGTTCATGCTGTCGAAGCTGGTGCACCGGGAAGGTTTCAAGGTGGTGCTCACAGGTGAGGGGTCCGACGAGGCGCTGGGAGGTTACGACATCTTCAAAGAGGCCAAGGCACGCCGCTTCTGGGCGGCCAACCCCGCGTCAGCTTTCAGGCCTCTCCTGCTGAGGAAGCTGTACGGGGACGTGCGAGGCATGAGCAGCACATCCCAGGCCTACTTGCAGGCTTTTTTCAGGAATGGTCTAACGGAGACGGACAACCCTTATTACAGCCATCTGGTACGCTGGCGCAGCACGGCCCATATCAAACGACTATTCTCCGCTGAGACAAGGGCCGCGCTTGAGGGGTACGATGGAACAAGCCTGCTCGATACAGCCCTGGGAGGATTGCAACAGGGCTGGGATAAGCTATCCAAGGCCCAGTACATTGAAAGCTCACTCTTCATGTCGCAGTACCTTCTCTCCTCGCAGGGCGACCGCGTGGCAATGGCGCATGCTGTAGAAGGTCGTTTCCCCTTCCTGGACCACCGTCTGGTGGAGTTTGCGGCCGGCATACCGTCGCATCTGCGCTTACGCGGCTTGAATGAAAAGTACGTTCTGAAGCGCGCTGTGTCAGATCTATTACCATCTCAACTACTTGACCGCACCAAGAGGCCCTACCGAGCACCAATTCGTGACGCCTTCCTTGGGCCTGATGCGCCGGAGTATGTGCGTGACCTCCTTTCCCCCTCAGCGGTGAGCCAGGCCCGCATCTTCGACCCGGCAGCCGTAGAGATGCTTGTGAGGAAGTGCCTCACAGCGCCTGCTATCGGTGAGATGGACAGCATGGCCCTCGTAGGGATTCTCTCCACACAACTGTTGCACCGGCAATTCGTCAAGGAAAATCGGGCTGCGGAGGCGGCAAAACTAGTGGACTCCGGCTCATTCTCCGTTGTGCAGGTCGGCCTGCCGGCCCGCGACAGGTCGGGGATGGAAGCTTTTGTGGCTTGACAAGGATGAAAGAGTGAGGCGGCATATAACGAGTACGCACCTCTGATAAGATCGAAAGGATAAAGATTGTGATAGTTACAGCGGGACCCGCAGACGTGGGATTGTGCAGCAGATGTGTTCTGCCGGATACCTTCCCCGGCATCATCTTCGATGACGAAGGGGTGTGCAACTACTGCCATCGCGCTCTGGTGGAGCAGAAGCTGGCCGCACAGCGTGAAGTGGCACGAGCAAGGTTTGACCAACTCCTCGAAGAGGTACGTGGCCGGGGCACTTATGATGTTCTGGTTGGCTGGAGTGGTGGGAAGGACAGCACGTACATACTGGCACGGCTGCTGAAAGAGTACAGCGTGCGAGTGCTCGCCTTCACCTTCGACAACGGCTTCGTCTCCAAGCAAGCCTTTCGCAACATGGAAAAGCTATCGGACAGCCTGGGGGTGGATCACATAATCTACAAGGGGCGGTTCGACGTGATGAAGCGGGTATTCAATGCGTCCGCGCTGGGCGACGAGCTATACCCCAAGTCGGCGTTGGGCCGCGCAAGCAACATCTGCACATCGTGCATGGGCCTGGCAAAAAGCCTCGCCTTACGTCTATGTATCGAGAAGAATATCCCGATGACCGCCTTCGGCTGGACCCCCGGCCAGGTTCCTCTCGCGTCAGGCATCTTCAAGAGCAATCCGCAAATGATACGTAAGATGCAGGAGGCCGCCTCAGGGCCTATGCGCCGCCTGGTGGGTGACGAGGCTGTGCGCCCCTATTTCCTCGAAGAGGAGCACTATGAGCGCCCGGAGCGGTTCCCGTACAATATTTCGCCTCTTGCCTTCATGGTCTACGATGAAACCAAAGTGTACGAATACGTGGAAGCCTTGGGGTGGAAGCGGCCCAGGGATACCGACGCCAACTCCACTAACTGCCTTCTCAACAGCTATGCTATCAATATCCATCTGGACCAGGCACGCTTCCACCCATACGTGGCAGAGCTGGCGGGCCTGGTTCGCGAAGGGCGTATGGAGCGTGCAGAGGCGATTTCGCGCATCAACGAAATGCCCAGTGAAAAGGTGGTCAACTTTGTCACGGACCGCCTGGGAGTACCGAGATATAAGAGTGCACGCTGAGCCGGTTGGACGAGGAGGGACGCTATCCAAGCATCCTCAATATGTTAGCTGGAGGTTTACAGAATGACCGCAATCGAAATCGAAGCCCATATCCGTGATTTCCTTACCAATAACTTTATCTTTGACCCCTCATTCCAACTTGGGTCGAACGACTCGCTGATGGAGAACGGGGTCATCGACTCGACGGGGGTTCTTGAGCTAATCATGTGGCTGGAGACCAACTTCGACATTACTGTTGGAGATAACGAGGTGTTGCCCGAGAACCTTGACGCGGTCTATTCTCTGACAAATTACGTACAGCGTAAGCTCATGGCCGGCATGGCTGCTCTTTCCTGAGCCTTTAGAGGCCTGCGACCTGCTCGCATTTCCGAGGTAACAGATGCTGGTACAACACCTTCTTGAAACAGGAGCCGACCTCTGGCCCGAAAAGATAGCGTTGGTATGTGACGGCAGGCGAATTACATACAGCGAGCTGAACGCAGATGCCAACCGTCTTGCTCACCTCCTGATCGAGTCCGGGGTGCAGCAGGGAGATCGGGTGGCAATCTTGCTTGAGAACAGCATTGAGGTTGCGGTGGGGGTCTTTGGAGCGCTCAAAGCAGGCGCTGTCTTTATGACGCTACACCCCAGTATGAAGCGCGGGCGGCTGGCGACGATACTGGCCGACGCGGAGCCTGCGGCTCTGATCACCGACAGGGTAAGAATGAGAGATAACGCCGGCGTGGTGGCCCAGGTCTCTTCGCTGGTCTGCGTGGTGTGGAGCGATAACCAGGCTCAACCCCTCGGCGAAGGCATACATGCTGTAGAGTGGTCCGATCTTAGCCTTTACTCGTCCGCCACCCCACCATGCCAATCGCTCGAAAGTGACCTGGCGATGATACTATACACATCCGGCAGTACCGGCCAGCCCAAAGGTGTCATCTGCCCGCACGCCAGTATGATCGCTGCGACCGAGTCGGTCAACGCTTACTTGCACAACGATGCCAATGACGTGATTTTGAACGTGCTGCCCCTCTCGTTCGGCTATGGTCTCTACCAGTTATTTCTGGCCTTCCAGGTTGGGGCGCGCGTCGTGCTCGAAAAGGGTTTCGCATTTCCAGCTCGCACCATCTCTCTGCTCAAGGAAGAAGGGATCACCGCCCTGCCGGGAGTGCCCACATTCTTTGCCCTGTTGCTCCACTATCCCGATCTTCTCAAAGGCGACTTCCCGAAGCTGCGCTACATCACCAATGCCGCCGCAGCTCTCCCCACGAGCCAGCTCGCCAAGATTCGCGCCGCCTTTCCACACGCCCTCTTCTATTCAATGTACGGTCAGACCGAATGCAAGCGAGTTTGCTACTTGCCGCCAGAGGAGCTTGACCGCCGGCCCTCATCGGTGGGGGTGGCTATACCCAATAGCCACGTCTATATCATAGACGAGAGAGGCAGGCGGGTGCCGCCGGGAGAAGTAGGCGAACTGGTGGTGTGCGGCCCACACCTCATGAAAGGGTACTGGCGCTCACCTGAGCTTACAGCAGAGCGCTTCCGCTCCGATCCCCTCTCGGGGCAAGTGGCCCTGCACACAGGCGACTTGTTCAAAATGGACGAAGATGGCTACCTCTACTTTGTGTCACGCAAAGACGATATAATCAAATCTAGAGGCGAAAAGGTAAGCCCTCTGGAAATCGAGAACTTAGTTTGCGGGATGGAGGGTGTTAGCCAGGCGGTGGCCGTAGGAGTGCCCGATTCCGTGTTGGGCCAGGCCATCCGGCTGGTGCTGGTGCGCACAGAGGGGAGCACCATCACAGAAAGAGCGGTGCGCAGTTATTGCGTGCGCAACCTCGACGACTACATGGTGCCTAAATACATCGACTTTGTGCTGGAGTTACCGCGCTCAGAAAACGGCAAGATCAACCGGCGCGAGGTGACCACGGCGGTTTCGCCTAAGGCGGTTTAGGTCCTATTTGCAAACCGCCTTGTTACATCGAAAGGTTGTTCCCACCTAGCCGGAGCGAAGCGCTAAGATGAGCTATTACTTGTCCCATCGCACCATGGTTCTGTTGTGATCGGTACCCCGGATGCCGCTTCTACACAGCATCCACCCGCTCCTTAAGTGGCAACAATGGTCTTCTATAGGGCACAGCGAGCGATAACCTGAGGGCGAAGCCTGAGAACACGTGTATGAGGCATATCCGAAGAGGAATAGCCCGGTCCGGCACGTGGTGATACAATACGGATACCTTGGCAGGTGGAGGGCTCAATGGGCGGAAATAGGTTGCGGTTTGATATGTTCGAGTGGCAAGTAGTGCCATGGTCGGCTATGCTTGACGACGTTAGGTACCTGGAGACGTTGGGCGTGGGCACGGTCTGGATTGGGGATACCTATGTGCTGCCCTCTGCTTATGGGGATTCCGTCCTGGAGGCCTGGACTACCCTGGCAGCGTTGGCTAGCTCTACAGAGCGAGTCCGGCTGGGCACGATGGTCAGCGATATACCCCTGCGGCACCCCGCAATGCTGGCCAAGCAAGCGGCCACTGTGGATTGTATCTCCCGAGGGCGACTCGATCTCGGTGTCGGCCCTGGGGACAACTTCAGCGGGGAGATAACCTCGCTAGGTCTCCCCTCTCTGGCTCCTGGAGCCCGCGTTGACCGACTTGGCGAGGCGGTGGGGGTCATTGATGGGCTGCTGCGCAGCCACGAAGTGACCTTCCACGGTGAGTACTACCACCTGGATCAGGCGACGCTTTCGCCCACACCGGTGCAGAGGCCTCGTCCTCCCCTGGCCATCGCTGCACAGGGCAAGAGAGGACTTGGCGTAGCAGCGGAGTACGCCGATATCTGGGTAACCATGCCTTCCGGAAAGACAGCAGAGGAAGCACAGCGGAGCGTCCAGGAGCGTAACCTCATCCTCGATGAGCACTGCGCTGCGCTCGGTCGAGATCCACAGACAGTTGAGCGAACATGCTTAGCCGGATGGAGCGGACCGGATAGGCCATTTGCCTCTAACGATGCATTCCAGGACTTTGTCGGACGATATCAGGAAGCTGGCATGCAGCGGTTCATCTTCTCGTTGGGGAGCGCCGCGTTCCCTGTGCCTTACCAGGAATGGATCGCTACGGGAGCCTGGGCGACTCGGGCTTCCCTTGAACGGTTTGCTGCCCAGGCGATGTGGGGGAAGCAGGGCAATGGTGAAGACCCTACTTTCGTTACCTGATCGTTGACCTTTACTGTACCACTCGCTCTTCTCCTCTGGTTATAGCTTGCAGATAGGCCCTGGTCTGCGGCTCGCGGCTATTTCACCAACTTTTGTCTCTCTTAGCTCGAAGATTGGCAGCCAATATGATGACTACAGACGAACCAATCATGGAGAAGCAGCCTGACCGCGCACGTATCATCTTCTTGCACCACTCGACGGGCAGGAACTTGATATGGCAGGGCGGTGTCCGTGAGCTGATAGCCGGACGCAACGACCGCGATGGCACCCGTTACGAACTCTGGGACCACGACTATAACAGCATTGGATTGAAGGGACCGGCAGGTGAGAATATGGGCGTCTCGTTTGACATTCCGAACGACAACACCAACCCTGACGGCCTGGCGAAGCTTTTCAGCCAACCCGTCCATGACCCGCCCGATAATGCTTTAAGCCATCTACTGATGTTTGATGCTGTGATTCTAAAGTCGTGCTTTTCGGCATCCGCCATTCACAGCCAGGCTCAACTTGATCAATACAAGCGGCACTATCTCTTGATAGGTGAGGCATTCGCCCGCTATCCACAGATACTTTTCATGATTATGACGCCTCCGCCTCTGGTTCCCAGACAACTTATGCACAAGATTCTGCGGTCGCCGCTTGAAGCGACCGGTCAGGTCGAGGCGAAGAGAGCACGGGAGTTCTCGCTGTGGCTCACTTCCGGTGAGTTCCTTGCAGGGCTGCCCAACGTGACGACGTTCGACTTCTTTGATATGCTCGCAGAGCCTGCCGATTCCCGCCTATGGCCTGACACATTGCGAGCGCGATACCGGAGTGGCAGGTTGGGCCTGGACTCGCACCCAAACCGGAACGCCAACAGGCACATCGCGCCTCTTTTCGTTGATTGGATCTGGGAGAGCTTTAAGGCGCACAGGCGTCATGCTCTCGGCAATGCCGTTGCCGTGTCTTCTCTCACCCGAAAAACTCGTAGCCGCGCCCGTGCAGTGTCCTGATCACCTCGGTGCCTGGTATCTCTTGACGCAGCTTGCTGCGAAGGCGATGAACGTAAACTTCTAGCTGGTTGCTGGCTGCCTCGTAGTCGTTGCCCCAGGCTTCAGTGATCAGCCTGTCGTAGGAGACCACCTGCCCGGCGTTGCGCATCAGCACATGGAGCAGTTGAGCTTCCATCCTGGTCAATTCGGTGGTGCGCCCTGTTTTTTCATTCCTCAGCGCCTGATTCCGCACATCCAGGCAAACACCACTTGCGCATAACATTGTCTGCAACTGTGGGGCCATGATGGGCTGGGTACGCCTGACCAGAGAATGCACGCGAGCCACAACTTCAGCAGGGTCAAAGGGCTTGGTCATATAGTCGTCGGCCCCTTCGTTCAAGGCTGCCACCTTGTCTTCACGGCTGTCCATAGCTGATATGATCAGCACTGGCAGCATCATCCCTTCTTTGCGGATTTCGCGGCATATCTGTATGCCGTTGATATCGGGCAGCATCAAGTCGAGCACCAACAGATCGATGAACTCATTTTTCAGCAGTTCTAGCGCAGCTGTACCATCAGAAACCGCGTGCACTGAATAGCCTTCGTTGCGAAGCAGGAAGGCCAACATCTTGAGAGTCGGCGGGTTATCCTCTACGACAAGTAGTTGCACGTGTCTCACCTTGCTTGTAAAGGGAGCCATCAGCGTTTGAACCATTCTAATAGATGGTTAGCTTGGTGTCAACTCAGGGGAATGGTGTAACTGTTCAGAGTAGGGGTGGAGCAATCGTCAAGAGGCAACTGTGCGGGCATACCTACCCTCACCCCATGCCCCTCTCCCATGAAGGGAGAGGGGGCTTTATTGCTGGGGAGTATATCTCCCATGAAGGGAGAGAGGGCTTGGGGGTGAGGGAGTGTCCACCCTTACTCTGAACCCTTACGGAATGGTGTAAACGTTCAGAGTAGGGGTAGAACAAAGTTCAAGAGGTAAATGTGAGGGTACGTGTCAGCCGAGCTTGGAGCAAATGCTGGCCCTGTATCTTATAATTGGAGATATGAGAAGCTTCTTTCTGGTTGCGGGCTACGCCTCACGCTTACGGGCGCTGCCTGGCGCCACTCCTCCTGTCGGACTTGTGCTGTTAGCTGTAGTCTCGGTTCAGGTGGGAGCTGCGTTTGCTAAAGGTCTCTTTCCATCGCTCGGTGCGGCAGGCACTGTTTTCCTGCGCGTGGGCTTAGCAGCAGTCGTGCTATTACTCCTCTGGCGGCCTCGCCTCCGAATGCGGGGTTACACACGTTCAGACTATAGAGCAATTTTCCTTTTCGCGCTGACCCTTGCTGGGATGAATTCGGCGTTCTATCTTGCCCTCTCGCGCATTCCCCTCGGTATAGCGGTTGCAGTGGAGTTTGTTGGCCCCCTCTCCGTTGCGGTCATAGGCTCGCGGCGGCTGCTCGACTTGCTATGGGTAACGCTGGCAGCGGCGGGGATACTGTTGCTTGTGCCTACAGGCGAAGCCGCAGTAATTGATCCGGTCGGCATATTGTTGGCCCTTCTTGCGGGAGCCTGCTGGGCCGCGTACATCCTGCTGAGCGCAAGAGTTGGGCGGGCATTCCCAGGGGGATCGGGGCTGGCGCTGTCAATGGCGCTGGCTGCGGCTCTCCTTGCGCCCTTCGGCATCTGGCAGGGTGGGCAAAAGCTGCTCGATCCACCTCTCTTGTTCGTAGGGGCATGCGTGGCGTTGCTCTCGTCCGTCGTGCCTTACTCACTTGAGATTGAGGCTCTTAGAAAGCTGCCCGCCCATGTATTTGGGGTGCTTTTGAGCACAGAGCCTGCGATCGCGGCTCTATCGGGCTTCCTGATCCTCGGTGAGGCCCTAAACTGGCAGGAGTCTGCCGCGCTATTACTTATTACAATCGCGGCCATAGGTACATCGCGTCAGGGGGCGGCTATAGACGCGCACAGCCGAGGCGAACCTCAGAAACTATAGCTATTCACATGAAGGCCCACGAACCGGGAACAAGCCTTCCCGGGCACCGTCCGCCCGACGGAGACCGAAGCCCAACTTCGACGATTGAGGCGTGAGATGCGACTGGGCTGAGCACAGAGTGCGCTGAAGATCTCTTTGGAATAATTCTCTCGGCATCTGTAACTCTCCTCTCTGATAACTGTTCAGAGTAAGGCATGACCCTTTGGGTCACCATTACGGATGAAAATACGAGTGATTTAGCACCCCTCTATACTACTACCCTTCTCATTTTCAGAGGAGTTGTCCATCGCTGGTTGCCACCCGCCTATGAATGAAAATAGAGGTTCGGCAGACTCTAATTCGTGCCTGCGAGAAGCTATATTCAAAGCAGCAGTTGGGGTAGAACAAAGTTCAAGAGATATCTGTGCGGGCGTACTCCCGACTACCCTCACCCCCAACCCCTCTCCCTTCATGGGAGATATACTCCCCAGCAATAAAGCCCCCTCTCCCTTCATGGGAGATATACTCCCCAGCAACAAAGCCCCCTCTCCCTTCATGGGAGAGGGGGTTTGGGGGTGAGGGTGCGTTGGGGGTGAGGGTAGGTGAGGGTGCGTTGGGGGTGAGGGGCGGTGGCGGTGCACAGGTACATCTTGAACTTTGTTCTACTCCATCTCTGAACACTTACTGAATACGCCCGCCTTGACACGCCGCCTTCGATAAACTAATATTGCTTCGTCGAATTGGCGCTTTGCACTTGTATCCCGCCGTTTGGGGCAAGTAATCTCTGAAGCACTGAGATTCCTCTCTGCCTGTAGAAAGCGTAGTGAGCCTTCCCTGGATGGGCCGTCTTACTGGCACTGCACCAGCGTTGCTTGGTACTGGAAAGAGCCTGCATTGCGCAGGGATTTATCTGTTGTTCGGCACCTGAGACTCCTGTTTCGATTCGGCGTTGCGTTGGAGATGGTGCCAAACTTGGTCCAACCCGTCTCTGCTCCGGTAGACTGGGCAAAGGCCGAACCTACTGTATTAGGGAGTGCTACCATGCGTACAAAGGGCCTGATCTTTTTGGTTGCGTTAATCCTTGGCGCGGCGACTTTCTTAGGGCTTGGACTTGCGAACGCTGCCGGCGTGCCCGCAACCATCTCAGCTCCGACCTTGCTTCGCACAGCCGTTGCGGGCCTCTACCAGCCCGACAGCTATAAAGGCCTGTCGGTGCCTAAGCCGGATGCACCCCTCGGCGTACAGCCCGACCATCTCACTCATCCATGCGGCGGAGCCTTCCCAGAGCCGCCCTTCCAGGGGTTATCTCCACTGTCGATTACCTATGTGCCCAATATGTGCAATGACGGCTATGGCGACATCGGTGTGTGGCAGGCGGGCGGGCACAACTATGTTGTCCTATCGGGCTTCGCGCAACGTATGTTCCATATATTCAACGTGGATGACCCCTATAACCCGCAGGTGCTTCGCACGCAGTCCTTCCCTGCCGGCGGCACAACGAGCACTTCCATATTCCCTTTCCGCCAGGGTGCAAACCAATATGTCTCCGTGACAATGCGCGGGTCGGGCACAGGCTGCGGCTTCTTCGTATATAACGTGAACGACCCTGCCAACCCTGTCTTCGTGGCTCGTAAGCAGGGCGCAGACTGGTGCACACCACACGAGCAGTTCGTCTCAACGGATGCTAACGGTGACGCCGACTACGCCTGGCTGGCGATGTCGGGGGAGTCGGGATCAGGGTACAAGGTCGTGGTGCTGGATATTCGAGACCTCTCGAACATCGTAGAAACGGGCCGCTACCAGAGGCCGGATAGCAACGGCAGCAACTTCGTACACGACGTTACTGTAATCGGCAACCGGGTCTTCCTGGCCCACTGGAGCGGCGGGCTGATAATTGAGGACAAGGAGACGTTGGCCCATAGCATTAACCCGACCCCACTCAACCCCATAGACAGTATACGCCCGTCGAACTTCAGAATACATCACGCCTGGCCCACGAGCGATGGCAACCACGTCTTCATCGAAGATGAGTTCATCAATTCGCCCAGCTCTGAAAAGGTCAAAATGTACAATATCGCCGACCTGAACGCCCCATACTACGAGACGGGCATCATTGGCCCAGGCGTTGCGGCCAGCAACTCGGCCCATAATCTGAAGATCCTGAACCAGTCGCCGGGTCGTGATTTACTCTTCGTCGCCTGGTACGAGGCAGGCACGTATGGATTCCAGGTTGATACTACCGGCCCTTCGCCTGTGATCACCCCAACAATATCTCACCAGATAAGGCAGACTACCGACGGTGAGCAGGGTAACGCCTGGGGGGTGGACTACCTGCCCTGCACGCTTCGTGGCCTACCCGAAACTTGTGTGTACACGGGTGATCTCGTCTATGGCCTCATAGCGGATGCTCTGGGCTACGATGCCTCTCTTGATCCTTACAAACCGGAGTCGCAAATCACCGATCCCACACAGGGACAGGTTATAACCGGCTGCTCCTACACTATCAGAGGCAACGCACATGACTACTATTCAGGGCTGGCACAGGTGGAGGTGAGTACCGACAACGGTGCTACCTGGCAGCTTGCGCAGGGTACGACAAATTGGACCTACTCCTGGGCTATACAAGGCAGCGGTCCCTTCCAGCTCAAAGCGCGAGCGCGCGACCTGGCCGGAAACTACGAGGTGCCTACCTTTACAGTGAACGTTACCCTTTCTGCACCGTGCGGCGCGACCCCTTCCGCTACAGCGAGTGAAACACCTCAGGCAACTACTACGTCTGCGCCCACATCTACCCCCACGTATGCGCCCACCTCTACAGCCGCCGCGACCGGCACCGAAACTCCTGTTGCTACCAGCACTACTATCTCCACAGTCACTCCCGTAGCTACCGAAACACCCTCACCAGGCGGCACAATCACCACTCTCCCAACAGAGACTTCTACTCAGACGCCGCTGCCTGCCACGCCAACCATAACATCAACGGGGACACCTATCAGCTGCAATATGGACTTCGTGGATGTCAATTCGGGAGATTGGTACTATCCTTACGTGCAGTACTTGTACTGCAACAATGTCATCACAGGCTATGATACCAACCCTCCGTGTGCGGATGGCTCCCCATGTTTTGAGCCTAACAACAACACTACAAGGGGGCAGCTATCCAAGATAGCAGTGCTCGGCTTCAACATGCCTATCAACACACAAGGCGGCCCGCACTTCTCCGATGTGCGCCCCGGGGATACTTTCTATGATTACATAGAGACGCTCTTCAATGCGGGAGCTATTACAGGGTACGATGACGGCACATTCCGCCCCAACAATCCTGTAACCAGAGGCCAGATAACCAAGATAGTTGTGCTGGCGGCTGCTCACATGGACCCCGCCCACTGGCAACTACAGAACCCCGCTAACAACACCTTTGAGGACGTACCTTCAGGCTCTACATTCTTCCAGTACATGGAAACTGCTTACTCTCACGGTATTCTGGGTGGCTACCCTTGTGGAGCGCCGCCAGCAGGAGAGTGTATAGCGCCTGACAACAAACCCTACTTTGTACCCTACAACCAGGCAACTAGAGCACAGATAAGTAAGATTGAGTATCTGGCTGCTACCAACACTCCTGCGCGCAAGTGAGAGCTGTGGGTAATACTCTGGGCGATAGACTATGAAAACACGCATCTGAATCCTTTATAGTCCATCGTCCAGAGTACCAGAGAGTACCAGAGGCTTACTTATTCGCTTGGCGATTTACTCTTTGACCGGTAATCGCCAGGTAGACTATCTTGCTGATCTGCCCGCGAGTGGCGCTGTTGCCTGGCCTGAAGTACTGGCCGGGGCAAGGCTCGCCAGGGCCGCCGCATGGATAACCGCTGATCAAGCCGTGACGTACAGCGGTTTCCACGTAGTTGTAGAAGGTGCTGCCGAGAGGCACGTCGGTGAAAGAAGCTTGTGGCGGGCTGATGATCTCCCAGCCGCGCACTTGTGACGCCGCTATCACCACGATCTTACTCAACTGCCCGCGTGTGACGTTCGCGCCTGGCCTGAAGTACTGGCCGGGGCAAGGCTCGCTAGGGCCTCCACATGCATACCCTGCGACGATTCCATCTTGTACAGCGGTTTCCACGTAGTTGTAGAAGGTGCTGCCAAGAGGCACGTCAGTAAAGGTGGGGCTGGAGGGTGTGTAGATCGGGAGATTGAAGCCCAGCACCACAATCTTGGTCATCTGGCCGCGAGTGGTGTTGTTGTAAGGTCTGAAGGTGCCGTCGGCGTAGCCGCTGATAACGTTGTGGCAGTAGAGGTACTGTACAGCCTGATAGAAGTAGTCGCTCTGTTGCACATCACTGAAGCTGGGCCGGCAGACGACTGGGGTTGAGGTTGGGCTGGGTGTTCTCGTGGGAGTGGAGGTCGGCGGCCTGGTAGCGGTGGGTATGGGGCTGGGTGTTCTCGTGGGAGTGGAGGTCGGTGGAAGTGTAGCGCTAGGCGTGGGGCTTGGGGGTATAGCAGGCTCGTTGATGTCGCTCACAAAGCCGTCCGCCGCGCCTGCGTTTGCGCCCTGGAAGGCATTGACGGTAGGGTAGTTGGTTGAGGTGGTGCTACCGGCTACGTATGTGTGGCTGGCCCCTGCTGTCGAGGCGACAGCCACGCCGTAGGCGGAATCATTGGCTGCGCCTCCCAGGTAAGTTGAGTAAACCAGGTTATTTCCTGTCTGGTTGAGCTTGGTGACGATAACGTCTACCGCGCCGCTGTATCCCATGAGCTGATTGACTAGCGGCCATGTGTTGGAGCTGCTGAAACCTGCCATAACTGCATTACCATTGCCGTCCACCGCCACCGCTACCGCTGAGCCATGCGCCAGCGTGCCGAAGCAGGTGGAGTAAATGAGCGAGGCGTCGCCTGCCAGCGCCATATTGAACTTGGCGACAAAAGGCCCTGAGCCGCACGGCCCGTAAGCGCTCCTTGTTGGGAAGTTGGAGAAGGCCGCATCACCTGCTACGTAAGCGTTGCCTGCCCCGTCGATGGCAATATCTCGACCAAAATCGCCGTTATTGCCGCCCAGGTAAGTCGAATACATCAGTGAGGTAGCCCCTGACGCATTGGTGTCCACTTTGGCGGCGAATACATCGAAGTCATTGACACGCGTTATCTGGAAGCCGTTGAGGATAGGGAAGTTATCCGAATTAGACGACCCCGTCACATAAGCATGGCCTGAGTTGTCTGCCGCTATACCGTGCCCCAGGGCCGACACACCCGAACCTCCGCTGTAGTCGCTCTGGCTGCCCCCCAGGTAGGTGGAGTAGATTAGCGAGGCATTGCCTGTGGCGGTTGTGTTGATCCTTGTGATGAATGCATCGTTTGCGCCTCCGCCAAAGGTACCCTGAAAGGCGTTGCGTAGAGGGAAGTTAGTTGAGTTAGACGAGCCGCTGATGTAAGCGTTGCCGTTATCGTCCGCGGCAATTCCCCAGCCCACGTCTGTGCCGCTGCCTCCCAGGTAGGAGGAATAAAGGAGCGTCTGCCCGTCTGCGCTCAGCTTACTGATAAATGCGTCGAGATTGCCGCCGGAAGCGGGCTGGTATGCATTACTCAAAGGGAAGTTGGCTGACTGTGTGCGCCCCGTGACGTAAACAGCGCCTGAGCTATCTACCGCGATACCGTAGCCGTAATCGT
>JADMIH010000327.1 GCA_015478675.1 Chloroflexota bacterium
AGGAGAAGCTGTGGAGGCGTACCCTCACGCACCCTCACCCCATGCCCCCTCTCCCTTCATGGGAGAGGGGGCATGGGGTGAGGGTGCGTGAGGGCAGATGGCGCAACACACTCACAGATACGCCAAGAAGATTGCTCCACCCTAAATCCGAACACTTACCTTCGGTGTTGTTCCCGCGTTGTGTTATAATTGAAGCTGTCTACCCGCAGGCACAGCTCGCATTCCAGGCACAATGAGGAGAGCACACATGACTGAGGCGCACCACGCCTACAGCGATGATCAATATGTCGCTTATCTTGTTACTGATGTGCTGAACTTCGGCGGGTTCTTCGGGGGCGAGACAGTAACGCTTGATGCGGCTCCTCTTTCCGACCCCGGCAAGATTAGCGGCTTCATCATCCCAGAGCACCTCTTTCAGAACCTGACGGTGCGCCATCTCATAACAGCGGGAATGGCCCTTGGCCTGGTCGTAGACAATGGGGAGGTGCGCGCGGCCCGCGTCCTCGGCGCTCCCACCCGCGAACAGCTAAAGGAGGTTGTCAAGCCGCCCACGCCCGAAGAGGCCGGCCCCGGTCCCCGCGCCCTCTCATATCGCTGCCCACAATGCAACCTTTGGGTTGCCGGTATGCCCAATAAGCAAGAGGATGGCGCGTACTACTGCCGCTTGTGCGGCGCGAAATTGGGATAGAGACTTGTACTGCCCCCACTGACAAAGGAGGAATGCAACAATGAAGTTGAGACTGGCGGATAGGATGTACCGTCTTGGCACCGAGACGGCTTTCGAGGTTGCTGCACGCGCGCGTGCGCTGGAAGCTCAGGGCAAACCCATTATTCACCTGGAGATAGGCGAGCCGGACTTCGATACGCCCACGCATGTCCGTAAAGCCGCCTGCCAAGCATTGGACGAAGGCTACACTCATTATGGCCCCTCTACAGGGTTGTCTGAGCTGCGGCAGGCGGTGGCCGCCTACGCGGGCAAGAACCGCAAGCGGGAGTTTGACCCTGAGAACGTGGTTGTCACGCCTGGCGCTAAGCCTATCATCTTCTTTGCGATGATGGCGCTCCTTGAGGCGGGCGACGAAGTGATATATCCCAACCCCGGCTTCCCCATTTACGAGTCGATGATCAACTTTCTGGAGGCCGTCCCTGTGCCTCTGCATCTGAGCGAAAGCCGCCACTTTCGTATTGACCTCAACGACCTTCGCAGCAAAGTGTCGAGCAAGACGCGTATGATCGTCATCAATTCGCCCCATAACCCTACGGGCGGCGTGCTCACCGAAAGCGACCTCAAGACTATCGCTGACATAGCTGTTGAGCACGACCTTATAGTGCTCGCAGATGAGATTTATAGCGAGCTTGTGTATGAAGGTCAGCACCATACCATTCTCGAATACCCAGGGATGGTAGAGCGCACCATCCTTCTCGATGGCTTCTCAAAGACCTTCGCCATGACTGGGTGGCGGCTTGGATATGGCATCTTCCCCGGTGAGATGGTGCCTCATATCAGCCGCCTGATAATCAACAGCGTCTCTTGCACCTCGAGCTTCAGCCAGCGTGCGGCCATTGCCGCCCTCACCGGCCCTCGTGACGAAGTTGACGCAATGCTGGCCGCCTTTGCCTCCCGGCGCGATCTCGTCTATGAAGGGTTGAACAAAGTCACAGGGCTGCGCTGCAACCGGCCTGAAGGCGCTTTTTATGCTTTCCCCAATATAACCGGCACGGGGATGGACTCGCGCAGCTACGCTGACTACCTTCTCACTCAGGCTGATGTAGCCGTGCTGCCTGGCACCTCTTTTGGCGAGTTCGGCGAAGGCTACATCCGTATCTCCTTCGCTAACTCAGCCGAGAACCTCAAGGAGGCAATGTCGCGGATAGAAGCTGCGAACCAAAGGCTTTCTTCCCCTAAAGCAGCAATGGGTGTGGCGAAATAGCAAGTTAGCCTTCCCACGTAAATGCTCAGAGTTGGGGTGGAGCAATCTCCTTGGGCTATCTGTGCTGGTGCCCCGCCACCCGCCCTCACCCCCAAACTCCCTCTCCCTTCATGGGAGCACAGCTCTATCCCCTGTACACTCACCAAGAGTAAAGCCCCCTCTCCCAGAAGGGAGAGGGGCATGGGG
>JADMIH010000328.1 GCA_015478675.1 Chloroflexota bacterium
TCTTCTCGTTGCGCCCCATAATGGGAGCGCAAGAACAATGACAAGTAAGCAGTTTGAGAGGAAGAGAAGAAGAGCTTCTGCGACGATGATTTTTCTGCTTCAAGGAGATCATGCGGTAGCAGGGAGAATAATAACCAAGGGAACCCTCGAAAGAGGGGGACAAGGGAAAAAGGTCAAGATAGAACGGGCACACGGTGGATGCCCTGGCACCCAAGCCGACGAAGGACGTGATTACCTGCGAAAAGCTCGGAGGAGGCGGTAGTAGCCTTTGATACCGAGATATCCGAATGGGGGAACCCCCTTACTGGGAACAGTAAGGACTCACGCAAGTGAGAGGGAACCCGGCGAACTGAAACATCTAAGTAGCCGGAGGAGAAGAAAGCGAAAGCGATTTCCCGAGTAGCGGCGAGCGAAACGGAAGAAGCCTAAACCTTTGTGCGTGCACAAGGGGGTTGTGGGACTCCAATCTGAATCTAAAGCCTAACCGAAGGGTCTGGAACGGCCCACCAAAGAGAGTGAAAGTCTTGTAGGTGAAAGGTAGAGGATAGGGGGAGTATCCCGAGTAGCCTGGGGTTCGTGGAGCTCTGGGTGAATCAGCGCGGCCCACCGCGTAAGGCTAAATACATTGGGTGACCGATAGTGGAGCAGTACCGTGAGGGAAAGGTGAAAAGAACCCCGGGAGGGGAGTGAAATAGAACCTGAAACCGTGTGCTCACAAGCAATCAGGGCTCTATTCGCCGTTTGCGGCGAAAGAGTTCTGGTGTGCCTATTGAAGCATGAGTCGGCGACTTACGTTAGCGTGCGAGCTTAAGCCGGATAGGTGTAGGCGTAGCGAAAGCGAGTCCGAATAGGGCGATATAGTACGTTGGCGTAGACCCGAAACCTGGAGAGCTAGCCCTGATCAGGTTGAAGCGCGGGTGACACTGCGTGGAGGACCGAACCGGTTGGATATGCAAATCCTTCGGATGAGTTGGGGTTAGGAGTGAAAAGCTAACCGATCCAGGAGATAGCTGGTTCTCCCCGAAATGACTTTAGGGTCAGCCTCGGGTGCTGATTCTGGCCTGTAAAGCACTGATAGGGCTAGGGGGCCTACCAGCCTACCAAACCCTTTCAAACTCTGAAGGGTCAGAAGCGAAGCCCGGGAGTGAGGGCATGAGTGATAACATCCATGTCCGAGCGCTGGAACAACAGAGATCGCCGATTAAGGCCCCCAAGTCTAGGCTAAGTGGATAAGGATGTGAGGTTGCCCAGACAGCCAGGAGGTTGGCTTAGAAGCAGCCACCCTTTAAAGAGTGCGTAATAGCTCACTGGTCGAGTGACCTTGCGCCGAAAATGATCGGGGCTTAAGCCTAGCGCCGAAATCGCGGATTTTTGCCCTGCTAAGGTGGGGCAGGAGTGGTAGGGGAGCGTTCCCTAGGCCTGCGAAGCCATACCGTGAGGAGTGGTGGAGGTATGGGAAGTGCGAATGCCGACATGAGTAACGATAAATAGGGTGAGAATCCCTATCGCCGTAAACCCAAGGTTTCCTACGCGATGGTCGTCATCGTAGGGTTAGGCGGGACCTAAGAGGTAGCCGAGAGGTGAACTCGACGGACAACTGGTTAATAGTCCAGTCCTACAGCACGGTGCGATGGGGGGACGCTTTAGGCTAAGCAAACCGGAGCCATGGATGAGCCCGGCCAGAAACCCAAGGAGGTCTATAGGCAAAACCGTAGACCGTTATTCGTGGGTGATGGGGAAGCCGCAAGGTGATAACTTGCTGAAGCCAGGGAGCCGAGAAAAGCCTCTAAGCATAACTGGGTTGTACCCGTACCGCAAACCGACACAGGTGGGTGGGTGTGAATGCACCAAGGCGCGCGAGAGAACCTTCGCTAAGGAACTTTGCAATCTAGCCCCGTAACTTCGGGAGAAGGGGTGCCTACAGCGATGTAGGTCGCAGTGAATAGGCGCTGGCGACTGTTTACCAAAAACTCAGCTCTGTGCGAACACGTAAGTGGAAGTATACGGAGCGACGCTTGCCCGGTGCTGGAAGGTCAAGGGGAGGGGTGAGAGCCCTGATCTGAAGCCCCAGTGAACGGCGGCCGTAACTATAACGGTCCTAAGGTAGCGAAATTCC
>JADMIH010000084.1 GCA_015478675.1 Chloroflexota bacterium
GCGCCTGGCCCGATGCCCGCCTCGGTCATGGCGCCTGTACCTGGATAGAAGGGATAACGGTGAACGCTGAAGAAGAGTACGTCAGGGCGGCTGTAGAAAAGGTCCTGTGTGCCGTTGCCATGATGCACATCCCAATCTACGATCATCACACGCTCAAGCTTGTGCTTACCGGTGGCGTAGTGGGCTGCCACAGCTATATTATTGAAGAGGCAAAAGCCCATAGCCGACATGTAGAGTGCATGGTGGCCGGGGGGCCTTGCCAGCGCGAATGCTGCCCTTGCGCCTGCCATCACGCTGTCCACAGCCGCGGTAGCCGCCCCTGCCGCCAGCAGCGCGGCGTTGTAGGAGCCTGGGGATATATAGGTGTCAGGGTCCCAGTATCCACCCCCCTGAAGAGACGCCTTTTCGATAGCTTCTATATAGGGAGGGTAGTGTACCTGTGCGAGTAGATCGAGGCTGACCGGCTCCGGCCTCAACAGGTCGCCTTCCCTTATACCGCGAGCCTCAAAAGCAGAGAGGATAGAGCGCAAGCGGTCAGCCGACTCCGGGTGCTCACCTGTGTCATGCTCCAAAAAAGCAGGGTGGTAAAAGAGGGCGACGTTTTCATTATCAGCTTTGCGGGCAGGGTACATCTCTAGAGTATATCAAAGATGAGTTGTAGGGGCAATTTTCCGTCAGGGGGTAAGCGTTCAGGTTGGGGTGGAGCAATCTTCTTGGGGTGACTGTGCGGGTGTACCCTCACCTACCCTTACGTACCCTCACCCGCCCTCACCCCCAAACCCCCTCTCCCACAAGGGGAGAGGGGGCTTTCTCCCTGGTGAGTATCGGGGCTATGCCCCTGACGGGGTTACAGGGGTGTCCCCTCCCTGCACCCCAGGTCTGAGCGCTTGCGTCAGGGATTAGTATCCAACCCCCAATCTATTAGTACTGTTAGTCGTTAGGACCGCCAGGCGGCACATCCGGTACTCCTTTCCCATTCTGTTTGGCCCCTTTGGAGGTCATAATGATTTCTGGCAGAGTCTGAGTGCGCTTGCCGCCGGTGGGTGGTACGCGTTGTCTGCTTTGGCCGCAGGCTCTTTTACTATCATCTTACCGACGTGCGCAATCCGGAAGATAACGAGACCAGGTGCAAATCATGAGATTTATCTACAAAGACTCAAGCAAGCTCAAGGTGGGCTGGCGCACTCGTCCCGCCAGGGCGACCAGAGGTCGCACCCTGGGGCAAAGCATCGTAGAGTTCGCGCTCGTCTCGCCCATTCTTTTGCTGGCTATATTCGGCATCATAGACATGGCCCGCCTCATCCAGGCTCAGGTGACTGTGAGCAACGCCGCCCGCCAGGCGATACGCTTCGCCGTCACAGGGTACCAGGAAAAAGATGTCAATGGGCTTTATATTCCGCGCGCTACTTCAATAATCTCAAAGGCCAACGCCTCGCTTGCCGGTCTGCCTTTGACCAATGCGCTTGACTCGCGTCAGTTTGGCTACCACAATGTGGAGCTAAACTCCTCGGGCAACTGTTCAGACTGTGGTGCAGGTAAACCAGGCGGTCCGAACGGGGTTGTAGAGGTTTATGTTTATTACAACGTTCAAATGCTTACACCACTGGTGAGCATGGTCTTGCCGCGAGTACTTGTGCGTGGCTATGAGAGGTCTATCAACGAAGAATGGGGCGCTGTACAAGGCTTCAATCGCGCCAACCTGCCTACGCCCCCTCCCGCCCTGCCAACATGGACTCCCCAACCGACTGACACACCTACCGCCACGCCAACCAAAACTTCTGTGCCCACAAACACACCCACGTCAACAGCAACCGCCACATCAACAGCAACCGCCACGCCAACCAAAACTTCTGTGCCCACAAACACACCCACGTCAACAGCAACCGTCACGCCAACACCGAATGGGCAATAGAAGGTAAGTGTGTATATGTTCAAGAAACAATGCGGCTGGGGTCAACCGATGAAGGTGGCGGTGAGCGTTACAGGCTTGAACGGAGTTATCATGAGCGCGTGCAGGGGGTCCCAGTCGGGCAGCATGGGCAGTAACGTATCAGGCGGGGGTATTTAGCAATGCTTATAATTGGCATGCCTCTGAGTCAAATAATGAAGATGCTTCGTTTCAAGAACAATGAGGTAGCACAAAGAATGTCTCTCCCTTCCACGCACCGCTCGCACAAAGGCCAGAGCATGGTAGAGGTGGCGCTGGTGCTTCCTCTACTGGTGTTGATCTTAGGTATAGTCATTGAAGCAGGACTGGCCCTCAATGCCTGGACACGTGTAAACACAGCTGCCCGTGATTCTACACGTTTTGTGCTGAACGCAGGACGTACCGACGACGCTAATACACTGGTGGTGAATAAGCTCAGGGGCATAGACTTCGGCTCAGATAGAGGGGCAGCTAGCACCAAGTTGGACGTTTACGTGATTACAGGCACAACTACCGTACTCGGTACACTACCTTCCACAAGCCCCAACTGGAATGTGCATCACTATGGTTCAGGGCCGGCCACGCCCAATATCACCGCTTCAGTTGTGCAACAGCGGCTCAGCACTCAAGGGGCTGATGCCAGCAAGTGTGTGGTATTCGTCCTCGTCGAAGTGGACTACATCTATACACCTATAGTTGGCACTATCGTGAATAACGGCGCGCTCCTCCCTATGAGTAGCTACGCGCTCGCTCAATCAGAGCAGCAGACCCCAAGCGGCGGCGTCTGTACATGATCTATACACTTTTATCTCTTGTCGTGCGGCTCGGCAAAAGGTTTATAGAAGGTTTTGGAGTGGTTTGAAATGAGAAGAAAAATCATGAAGAATGTGCCTGTTGCCCAGGAAGAGCGTTGCATAGACCTTGAAGGGTATATGCACATAGTAAATAGACGCTCCAGAGGGCAGGCGCTACTCATCGTAGCATTAATGATGACTGTGCTTCTCCTCTTTGCCGGGCTTGGTGTAGATGTCGGCAACCTGATGGGCAAGCGTGCGAAGTTGCAGAGCGCAGTGGACGCAGCAACGCTTTCTGCCGCTGAAATGGTGGGTGGCAGCAGCAACGTGTACACAAGCACCAAGGCTTTGCAAATCCTTGAGGCTAACGGTGTGCTTTCGCCTACCCTGGTAAGCGTCGTAGTAGATACTCCTGTCCGGTCCAGCAACCAGGTCCACGTGAAGGCCATACAAACGGTTGACACCTTCTTCATGCGCATAATCCCCATGTGGCGGCAGGTAGATATCAGCGCTGAGGCGACCGCTGACCTGAACAGTTATGCTGAGGTCAATGCCAAACCTTACGGCCAGCCGGGTGTGGTAAATGAGCTAAACCTTTCGGTTTGGGGAAAGAATAGCTGGCGTAAAGGTGGTGACGCTTATTCGCCTCTTTACGAGAATAGCGGCGGTACTATTATTAATAACCCGGAGTATCCGAAACAACCTTATGGCTACCTCTACCGGATAGACGTTCCGGCGAGTTACGCCGCCGATGATGTGGTTGTGCAGATTTTTGATGCTGATGGCTACAACAGGCCGGATGCGCCGGTGACGCCTACCAATACGCCTATTCCTACTCCATTCCAAACTCCACGGCCTACTTATACCCCCAGCGGCAGCGATTACCGGTACACAGGTTGCCCCAGCTACGACAATAATAATTGCACGACCAGCCTCAACCAACCGGGCTACCGCTATAACACCGGCCTTAAGCTCAACGCCTACCCTGACCAGAGGCCCGCCTTCTGGCGCGCGGACGAAGATCGTCGGCCATACTCTGATTCCGACATTAATCCGGGAGGCAACTCCTGGGACGACACCTGGGCAACAACTACCCAGTATACCCTCTGGCACTTCGACCCGCGTATAACCAGCGCTTTCGGTTACCCTGATGATTTGTCAGACCAACCGGTTAGCGCCGGCCCCTGTAGCAGCCCCACCTTTCCAACTCTACAGAAGTGTCTTGCTCAATACACCGCTGACCGCACCATAACAAAAACCGATCTGAAGTGGTACCAACCTGACGGCTTCAAGATTGTTCTCAAGAACGGCCCCGGCTGCACTAAAGGTACGGGGGGGAATGAATGCTTCGACAGGGAAGCAACAGGCGGCTTCTATTTCTACCTTTATGTGCAGGGAATCGACGGTTCAAGTGAAAACAACTTCGACCTGCGTGTTGGTCCTTCAACCGGAAATATCCTCTGTGACAACACCACCGTTACCTCCGGCAACATGTACCAGACCGACTGCTACGTGAACCAGCTCTATTATGATAACTCTTACAACGGCCTGGGCGACTGGACGACAGGCGGGGCGAGCGTTTTCGCGAAGCGAGCAATGGCTCTCAACCTGGACACCGGCAGTCAGTTTCCTATGTTGTTTACGCAGGTAAGCAAAAACGCGGCGGGCCAGACGCTGGGTATCCGCCACTTCGATCAGGACTGCACCGGGGGCTGCGGGCCTTCAAATACTATGACCTACCAGATGCAGAAGTGCGGAGCTACCGATCTGAACAACGACGCCAGCTTTGCTGATGTAGGCACAGGGTACGTCGGCAATAACGATATGTGGGTCTGCGCCGTCGGAGTTTGCCCTGACCCCGAAGGGGTGCTCATACCCGACGAAAACAGCCAGTTTTTCAAGGCATCGGATGGTACGATTTGTGCCACCTCGTGGCTACGCTTGAAAAAGGACCCTTCATATACCCAGGACACCACTGTTTGGGAGATGCCCTTCATACGCCCTAGACTAGTGAAGTAAACGCGAGACTCACACTGGCGGGTAGAAGGTAGAAGGAGGAGCTATCGATTCGTACGATAGCTCCTCCCTCATCTTATGTTCAGATAAACCGCCTTGAGCTTCCCAGCTAGAATATAGGCTCTGCTTCCGCATCGCTGTCGGGATTACGGCGCAGCCAGATGGCGAAAGCCACTGCTACAAGCGTGATAAGGGCGGCGACCAGGAAGCCGGAGGTGTATACATCGAGGGTGGCGGCTTTGTAGGTGGTTATGTAGTCAGCCTGGCGTTTAGCGAAGGCTTCGGCGCTTTCTCCCGGATTGGCAAAGAGCACCGCCGGGTGGCTGGACATTAGCTCCTTGAAGCGGCGCAACCCCAGCACCGTAACTGCCGACAGGCTCACCAGGGTTCCTACCATCCTGGATAGGTTGACCGAGGCCGCCGAGAGAGCAGCGCGGCGTAGGCCGCCCCATTGCAGCGCGGTGGCGGTCACGGGCGAGATGAGCAGCCCGAAGCCGAGGCCGTTGGCCGCAAGGCCCACCCACGTGGTGAGGCTGTCAGCAGAGGTAAGGGTCCAGCCTGCCATCTCCCAGGAGCCAATGGAGGTAAACAGCAGCCCCGCAACCGCGATCCACCTATACGTGACTCGCACCCCCAGCAACCCTCCTGCTATCGCCCCTACAGGTATGAAGGCCGTCATGCGCAGCAGCATCAGCCCGCCCTGTTCGGCTGTGCCGTCAAGGACGCTCGCCACGTAAAGGGGCACATTCACCATGGTGATGATCAGCGCCGCGCCGACGAGCAGATTTGTAAGGTTGGCGGCGACAAAAGGCCAGCTACTCCGCGAGAAAAGAGCGGGCGGAAAGAGCGGGTCGGCGGCACGGCGCTGGCGGAAGGCGAATCCTGTGAAGAAGAGGATCGCGGATGCGAATAACGCGATACTCTGAGGCGTGACCAGTTCGCTATTGCCGCTCTGGTCCACGCTGTTGAAGCCCGCCCACACGCCTACTGAGCCGGGAGTGGAGAGGGCAAGCGCCAGCGATAGAAGACCCGCCCCCAATAGAGCCGCGCCTGCCCAGTCTATCTTGCCAGGGAAGCGTGGCAGGGCCGGTGTGCGGAGCATCAGCGCGGCGAATAGCAGGCCCAGAGGCAAGTTCACCCAGAAGATCCAGCGCCAGCCCACTATATTTAGCGCGCCATCCAGGTTTTGCATAATGAGCGCGCCCCAGAGGGGGCCGATCACCGCGCCCGCTTCAGCCACCGCGCCCAGTATACCGAGCATGAAGGGTATCCGACTCTGCCCGAAGAGGTGGCTGCACATCGCCATCCCTACCGGTAGCACGGCCCCGCCGCCTACGGCCTGTATGCACCGGGCGGCAATCAGCCAGCCGAGCGAAGGAGCCAGCGCGCAGAGGAGCGAGCCTATCATAAAGACGCCCAGCGCGAGAAGATAGATCCGCCGCTGGCCGTAAACGTCGGCCACTCGCCCCATCAATGGAAGGGCCACTGTATAGCCGAGCAGGTAGGCGGTAATGACCCAGGCGGCTTTATCAAGCTGGGTTACAGGGATCTGGAGGTCGGTGGAGATCGGCCAGAGGGCGGTTACGATCACCGTCTGGTCGAGGGCGGCCAGGAAGATGCCGAGCGAGGCTATGGCAATATGGGCGTTAGAAGAGATGCGTGAGGCGGGGTGTGAAGCCTGCTTGCTGTCGAGGCTTTCGCCAAGGGGCCGGCGCGTCTCCCGCTCTCTTTGCTCAGCCCTGCTCACACGCTTCTACACCCATCTTTTGCTCCTACCTTGCCTTGCCACGCCTACTTTTCTTTACGGCGGAACAACTGCTCAGTGAGGTAGGTCCCCATCAAGTTCCTGCTAGGGCGGGAGTCGTTGATTGCCTGCTTCAATTCGGCGCGGAGCTTATCGCCCGCCTGGTCTCCTGACCCTTCGTCGGCAGCCCAGGTGGCTCTCGCTTCGTGCGCATCCTGTAGCTCGGTGAGCAGCTCCTCGCTGTGATCGCCCGCCAGTAGATCGCGCATCTCCTGTATAGAGATGAGGTACTGGTCAATCCAGCGGAGTAAGGCGGCGCGATTACTCAACAAAATATCGCGTAGCGCTGTTGGGTCCGCGCTAAGCGGCTCTGTGACGTTTCTGAATTGTTCGTGCGCCAACCCGCTCATATCCAACCACGCGGGGCCTGTTGTGGTAGCATGTAATAATGCGGCGCTCGCGAGGGTGGGCAGGTGGCTCACCGCCGCCACGAAGGAGTCGTGCTCTCTCGCGTCCATGAAGCGCGGCTGTGCGCCTATTGCTTCGGCCAGCTGTATAACTTGAGAGAGCGCGTCGTTGTGCGCGCCGGGGGAGGGCATGATGCAGTAGGGAGCGCCTTTGAAGAGGTCGGCGCTGGGCGTTGCGCTCTCGGAGGCAGTTTCCAGGTCGAGAGTTTGGGAGAATGGGTGGCCCCCAACAAAGCTTACCCGCGACCCCAGCAGCTCGCCTGCCCAGGCCATCACCTGCTCTTTAGATGAGAGGGTGTCGGTTACAGTTGTGCCGTCGTCCAAAAGAGGCTCAAGGGTAGCCAGCACTTCGCGCGCCGCTGAAGGTGGGGTGGAGATAATAACAAGCTGTGCCCCTTGCACCGCGCTTTGCAAATCAGGCGCTGTTGCGTCAATGCTGAGGTGCTTGCGCAAGGCAAGGTCCTCGCGCTGGCGGTCAGGGTCGAAGCCGACTACCTGCGACCCGTTGTTGGCTCGCCGCAAAGCCATCCCTATCGAATTACCAATGACGTTCAGCCCTATAATGGTGATCTTATTCATCTATGTATTATACCTGCTGCGTGCCAGGTTGGTTCACGAGGGGTGCTTTCAGTCCCGCGCCAGGAAGAAGAACTCGGTCAGGGAGACAATTGTGAAGACGAGGAGGGCGTTGAGCCAGTTGAGGACGTTGAGGGGCGACATGGCGATGAGGCTTACTACGAAGATAGCTAGCAGGCCACCCTCTCTGAGCGCGCGTGCCATCTCGGTGGTTTGGCCTGCGGGCGGTAGAAAGCGCTTGCTGAATGCGCCCAGCGGCACGGCGAAGGTCGCGGTAAGGGCTACGAAGAGCAGGGTAAGAAAGGCGATGTAGGTGAAAAAGCTGGCGTTCTGGCGGGTGGGTGCGCCGACAAAGACCAGCAGATAGCCGAGGAGTGCCCACGACCCCGCGCCCAGAAGCCACACAGGGCCTAGCCTGAGCATCAGGCACGGCGGCAAAAGAACGAGCATAGGTCCAACAAAGAGGAGCGCGTAGGCAACCAGCCTCTCTATGGCCCACAGATCGGCAATACGGTCCGCCCCCGATGCAACCAGATAGTAGAAAAGGAGGGCCAACGCGCCCGCCCCCGCCATCTCAGCGACAACCAGCCCCGCTATACGTCTCTTGTCCAGTGTCATCCTCTGCTCCGTGGGGTGAAGTCTAAAAGCGTGATACTCGATCCTATTCTACACTTCGGCGGGGTGTAAGCTCGCTATTTCCACAAGGGAAGCTCTGGTAAGCTATCACGGGATAGATGATACTATGAACCTTACATTTCGTTGCCCGACATGACGATGCGCGAGCCTGCGCCTGTCTTGATGATGTCTATGCGCATGGGGAACTCTTCTCTCAATTCCTCTATGTGGGTGATGACGAGTATCTTCTCGAAGTCATCCTGTATAGAGCGGATCGCGCTTACCAGTTTTTCGCGGCCCTGCACGTCCTGGCTGCCGAAGCCTTCGTCTATCACCAGTGTTTGGAGGCGCGTGCCAGCGCGCCGAGCCAGCAGCTTACTCAGCGCAATACGTACAGCGAAGTTCACGCGGAAAGCCTCGCCACCGCTGTACATCTCGTAAGAGCGCAGCCCCATCTCGTCAGATATATTTATATCAAGCGTTTCAATAACACTCTTGCTGCTCTTGGCGTCGCGCTGTGTGGCGAATTGTATGCTCATCCGCCCATCTGTCATGCGGCCCAGAAGAGCGTTAGTCTCATCTTCCATTTCGGGGATGATGTTCTCTATAATCATCGCCTGTATCCCCTTCTTGCCGAAGGCGGTGGTAAGCTCGTCGTAGATGCTCTTCTCGTCGCTGGCGGCATTGTACTCGGCCATGTGGCGCGACTTCTCCTCCTGCATGGCGTCGCACCGCGCCAGCTTGTCGCGCAGCCCGCCTCGCATCTCGCCCAGCTCGCTCGTCTGCCTGCTGAGGGCAGCTTCAGCCTGCTCTTTGGCCGCCAGTTCCCTGCTTACATTGTCCAGCTCATCAAGCTGGGGCTGTAGCGTCGCCACCTCGGTGCGGTCCTGCTCTTGCTCCTGGCGTGCATAATCTACATTGCGTGTAGCTTCCTCCAGGTCGGCTGCCACCGATTGCAGCTCGCGGTCCGCGCCGTCAAGTTTGTGGTATAGCTCCTCGTAACGTTTCTCACGGAGAAGGGCCACACGCGCCCTGGTGGCACTATGCGCGCTTTCACTGTAGTCTATCTCTTTTATCTGGCTTTCTATCTCCCTCTTCCTGCTCCGCGTTTCGTGCGCGTAATCGCTCTCCTGCAGGCGGAGCTTCACTCCAACCAGATGCGCTTCATCTTGCGCCAGAGCTTTCTCATCTTCGTCCAGGCGGCTGATAGATTGCTTTAGCTGTGCCTCGCGCTGTCTGTGCATATCCATCGGTTTTAGCTGCTCTTTTTCTTTGGAGATGCGGCTTTCCGTGGCGACAATCTGCCTGTTAACTTCATCTAACTCTGTGCGCTTTTGTTCGTATTCGCGCCTCTTGTCAGCGATCTCCGTCTCATATGAGCGGCGCACCCGCTCAAGGGCGTCAGCGGCGAGGGCGGTGCCGCAAAGAGGGCAGTCGGCATGGCCGTTTGTCTCGGCGTGCGCCTCAAGTATCATCTCCAGCTTCTGGCGTATCTGCTTGCCTTCAGCCTGGCATCTGCTTATCTCGCCGCCCAGTTGGCGCAGCTTAACTTCCAGCCCTTCACGCAGGCATTTTGTATCTTCATGCTGCTTCTGCACCTGCTCCAGCTTGCGGAGCTTATCAAGCGCTTCCGACAACTGGCTTTCTACTACTCCGCGCCCCGCCAGGCTGCGGCTATACCTGGCAATATCTTGTTCGTGCCGAATTCGCTGCCCGTCAAGCTGAAGTCGCTCTTTGTCTATATCCCAGTCTATCTGGACGAGCTCTTTTTCCAACTCACGCAGACGGCCTTTGCTCTCGCTAAAGCTGCTCTCTTGGTCAGACGCTGTTCGCCAGTCGTTGTAGCCGCGCTTTATTTCGTCACCCCTTGATAGTAGCTCCTCAAGCTCTGCTTTGCGTGCCGAGCTCCGCCCTATGCGTGTTTGTAGCTCTGCAATATAGCTATCGCGCTTGACGATCCTCTTTTTCAACTCTTCAATACGCTGCTTGCTGTGCTCTAACGCCTGCTTGCTGGCTTGTATCTGCGTGATCTCGCCCCTGATCGCCGCCAATTTGTGCTGCTCCTCGATCAGCGCTGCTTCCACTCTCTCCAGTTCTTCGGCATGATGAGGGCGATCTTTTAGCTCGTTGTCTATGCGCTGTATATCGTGCTCAAGCTCGCTCATCCGAGACTTACGCTGTCGGGCTTCCTCTTTTGCTTCTTCTTCCAGGCGGTCGTACTGCGCAAGGCCGAGTATATCGGCCAGCACTTTCTTGCGCTCGGCAGGGTTTTTCACTGTAAACTCATCGGCACGGCCCTGCATGATGAAGGCAGAGTTGGTGAAAGTCTCATAATCAACCTTGAGGAGATTATTGATCTGCGCCTGTGTTTCGCGTACCGTCGCGCCGCCGAGGATTCGCCATGTGTCGCTTTCGCCATCCGAGCAGCCCTGCAAGTCAAGGAGTGTAGTGCCTGAATTGCCTTTGCGAGCGCGCTTGCGGATTATACGGTAGCGCTGCTCGTTTAGGATGAACTCGTAGTCCACCTCCATCTCGGACGCGCCTTTGCTGATTAGCTCGTCGTCCATAGCGCGGTCGCGTGCGCGGCCCCACAGCACCCAGGTAATAGCCTCCAGGAGGGCGGACTTACCGGCCCCATTCTCGCCGGAGAGACAGGCCAGATGCACGCCCGTCAGGTCGAGCACCTCAGCGACGTCTCGATAGCACATAAAGTTGCGAAGTGTAAGTCTTACAGGGATCATATCTAATCCTCTTCTGCCTCCGGCGGAACTATAAATTAGCAATTACGAATTGCGGCAAGCTGATATGGTAGTAGCAATCATCCTTTTGCTGCTCATGAGAGCCTAAGCTACCGTAACTGGTAATTCATAATTGCTAACTTATAATTCGTCAGGGTACTATTTGCCAGTCCATAGGTAGGTTGTAGTGGTAGAGGCGGTCCGTTGGCGTACCTGCTTTGTGGATGCGGCCACGGTCGCGGCGCTTTATGTTGGCGTAGGTGTTTTGCACCTGGATGATGCGGCGCTCTTTCAGATTGAAGAGGACGAGGCCGGCTTTCACAGGTTGGAGGCTGGCATGGCGAGTGATTTCATCTACCACGCGGAAGGCAGGTATATTATGCTCACTGTGCTGCTCGCCCGCGTAGTTTATCGCGCTGTGAATATGGTCGTAATGTCCCTGACGGGTATTATGCTCGTCGAAGATAGAAAGGCTGTTGAGGACATAATCTTTGAGGTCGCTATCATAGTGGCTGGCGGCTGAAAGTAAAGATTTGAGGTCTGCGGGGGCTTTGCTGCAAGCCGCCACCATAGCCTTTAGTGCGTTGCAAGGCGCGACAAAGCTGACTGTGCCGTCGCTATCAACGACGGTGAAACGCATAACAAACATAACGCGATGATACTCTCCTACTCATACTATGTGGAAACTGAGAAAAGCAGGCAGAGCAGCGGCAACTGCCCCACCTGCCTCGAACAAACGTGCCTATTTACACTTCTAATTCTACCATATCGCGCGCTTTACCGCCTGCGGCGGAATCATGAATTACCAGTTACGAATTATGAATTGCCCTCTATTGCAAGTCGTATTTCTTGAACGCAAGTACGTCGTGTTTGCTATTACCGATATCCTGGCGTGCCGCTAATTCATAATTGGTAATCCCGCCTTGCCTCCTGGTTGCGTTGAAATATCATCAATGCTACACTTGCCTTATAGGTCTGTTCATGCTTACATATCCAAGCCTCTAGCAAAATCTACACAGCCTGCGACGAAGATAACGCGGCGAACCATACAAAGTATGGCAGGGGTTAAGTTGTGGCTGGGAGTCCTGGTTTATCTCATATCCCTTGCTGGCACTCTCCTGTTGAAGGTAGAGCAGGCGCGCTTCTATGCAGTGGCGCTACTGCTCGTTGCCGCTGTGTTGGCGATAATCGTATGGGGTTATCTTCGTTGGCCTCATGCCTTTGTATCTGACACTCTTCCAACGAACCCGCACTATTCAAAACACATATGGCAGTGGGTAGGGCTTGGAGGATCAGGTCTACTAGTTTTTGTCGCTGACGTCTATCAGGCTGCTAATCCGTCAGAGGTTTTCGGCCTGGCAGGCTGGCTATGGCTGATTAGTATAGGCATGCTGTTGTCCTCAACGTTTGTGTGGGCACGCGTGAATAAAACGCCCGAAGTAAGTCAGGCAAGAGATGCCAATACCACCAAAGCTACCGCATCTCTTGTAGTTAGCCCTGTAGCATCTACGCTGCCCGTGCGACGGGCTGCTGAAAATGCGCGGCAACCGAATCCACCTTTTTCTTCGGTTCTTCAGGCCATACAAAAACCTGGGTGGAAAAGCTGGGAAACTGCGGTATTCGTTTCCATTGTGGTAGTTGCCTTTGCGCTCAGGCTCTGGAACCTGAGTGATTACCCTAACAACATTTACCCTGACGAGATAATGACCGGTAGTGTAGCAACGCAGTCATTTATCGCTGGAAAGACTACTCCAGTATTCAGCACGGTCTGGAGTGGTATTGATTTGCCTGCGCTCTGGTTCCTGATCGTATCTGTTTTTCTTCGGCTAGGTGGGGACTTGTTGAGCATGCTTCGTCTCCCAGCAGCCTTGTTTGGGGCAGCTACCATTATACCTTTCTATTTCCTTATGCGCGACGTGTGGGGTAGAGTGGCTGCGATAGCAGGAAGCGCGATCCTGGCCTTCAGCGCCAGCAATGTTCATTACAGCCGTCTGGCCTTGAACAACATCGTCACACAGTTTTTCTGGGTGGCTTGTTTCTTATTCCTGCTGCGCGGGTTGCGATCTCGTAATCCGCTACATTGGGCGGTGGCGGGGTTGCTCGCAGGTATGAGCGAACACTTCTATTACGGTACTCGTCTGCTGCCCTTTATACTGGTAGCTTTCTTCGCCTACTTACTTGTTGTACATTGGCGTCGGGCCAGGTTTTATACTGGCTATTTTGCGCTCACGGCTTTCGGCTATTTAGCTGGCTTTGGCCCCCTCCTCGCCTACTTTGTAACCCACCCGAACCTCTATTTCGGGCGTGGCACTCAGTTGATTGTGTGGAACCACATACCCGTTAGCTGGGATGACTTCCAACAGATGGTACATGTGCTTGGACCGATAATTTCTGAGAACCTATTGGGCATAAGCACTCATACCTCTCAGGACATCATATACTTTGGGAGCCTACTTATGGTGCCTGAAGCAGCATTCCTCGTGCTTGGCCTCGCGCTGTTGATCTGGAAATGGCGGCATCCTGCGGCCTTCCTGGTGCTTCTGGCTGGGGTGGGCGTGCTGTTCGTGGGTGGCTCGCTGGTGTTTTATCCCAGTAGTGTTCCGCCTCTCATAAACCACTGGACCCCGGCATTCCCACTCTTCTATTGCGCGATAGCCATACCCATAGGACTATGGCTGGAAGAGGATTGGCCCTCTGTGCCAGCTAATTGGCGTTGGCTCAAGCCGTCCTTGCTGGCCGCAGGTCTCATAGCTCTGGCCTGGATGAATGTGAGCTACTACTTTGGTAGCTACCACGCCGACCCTGCTTCGCTGAAGAGCATAGCATACAGCAGCGCGCAAAGTAATTATGACATCCAGGTAGCGCAGAGCAGGTATATGGCCTCGCTGGGCACCCGGTATATGGTGGTAGTAGTTGGTAAAAGCAGTGCGCCATACGATGCCGACATGACAAAATATCTGCTAGGCAGCAGCGTGGATTTGATCCGTGTTGATAACCCCACAGATAAAATAGCTTTGCCCGTACGGCCGGGCAAAGCTACAGACAAAGGTTTGGCTTTCATCTTCTTCCCCGGTAACGAGCAATACCAATCGCCCATTTATAGCCGTTATCCAGGTGGTTCGGTGAGAAGCGTATACAGCCAGAGCGGGAAACTTGCCTTCTACACATATGAGATTGCGCCCTAGTTCCCACCGCAAACACTGCTTAGTTGTTCAGTTAAGGTCTGATAATCGAATTGCCTCGCCAGCCAGTTACGAGCTACAGGGTAGGCAACTAAGGGTCTTTACTTTGCTCATGGAAACCTGACCCACCGTAACTCGCAACTCGTATTACCACGATAATTGGCGACAACAACCTGGCAATTGCTGTACAATGGGCACAACCCTCAACGTAGGAGGCCAACTAATGGCAGCAACAGCAGGCAAAGCCAGTGTGCCCGCCGAGATTTTTCGCGAATATGATATACGTGGTCTTGTAGATAAAGAGCTGACGGATGATGTTTACTACCAGTTGGGTCGGGCATATGGCACCTTCCTTTACGCTCAGGAAGGGGTGAAGCCTGTAAAGGGCGAGAGAATGCGGGTGGCATCGGGGCGCGACGTGCGCCTCTCCTCCGACCGCTTTCAGGAGGCCCTTACTCGGGGGATGCTCGATTCGGGTGTTGATGTGATAGACGTTGGGGAAGTGCCTACGCCCGTGCTCTACTTCTCTGTGAAGTTCCTGGATACTGATGGTGGGGCAGAGGTTACCGCCTCGCACAACCCCGCCGACTACAACGGCCTAAAGCTCCGCAAGCGCACGGGAGATGGTCTCAACGCCCCCCTTACCTCGGATAATGTGCAGGAGCTGCGCCGCATAATCGAGCGTGGCGAGTTCCACGATGGCAAAGGTGAGTATAAAGATTACCCCACCCAGCCTGAATATGTGAAGTACATCACCGACACGGTGAAGGTAGAGCGTCCTCTCAAAGTGGTAATTGACCCCGGCAACGGCGTCACGGGGCCTACCGCCATGCAGATCTATAAGGCGCTTGGCTGTGATGTAAGCGGCATTTACCTTGAGCCGGACGGCAATTTCCCGCACCACCTGCCAAACCCTCTTAAGGAGGAGAACGTGGTGGACCTGATTGCCGAGGTGAAGAAGCAAGGAGCCGATGTGGGCATAGGCATAGATGGCGACGGCGACCGGCTGGGCGTGATAGATAACGACGGCAACATCGTCTGGCCCGACATGTACATGATCCTCTACGCACGCAAAGCGCTTCAGAAGGAGCCGGGGGGCTGCATCATCTTCGATGTTAAATGCTCACTTGCCCTGCCGGAGGATATAGAAAAGCATGGCGGCGCCCCGATAATGTGGCGCACCGGATACACCAATGTCTTTGCCAAGCGCCTCGAAACGGGTGCGCCTTTCGCGGGCGAGTTCAGCGGGCACATGTTTTTCAACGACCCACTGATAGACTTCGATGATGGCATCTACGCGGGCGCTCGTCTCCTGGAAGCAATAGGCGACAGCGATTCGCCTATCTCAGCGCGCTTTGACGACGTGCCGAAGTATTTCAACACACCGGAAGGGCGGATAGATGTTGACGAGTCGAAGAAGTTCGGCATCATAGACAGGCTCAAGGCTAAATTCGAGAAAGAGTACAAAGTGATCACCCTGGACGGGGCGCGGGTGGTCTTCCCCACAGGCTGGGCGTTGGTGCGCGCCTCTAACACCGAGCCTGCGATCACCTACCGCTTCGAGTCGACCAGGTCTCAGGAAGACCTCGACCGGATCAAGGTGATTATGCGCGACGCTCTGGCCGCCGAGGGAGTAAAGGCCGATTTTTAGCACTCACCCTAAGCCTCTAGCTTTACAAAGCTCCTGCCTGCCTTGAGGATCATGCCGGGAAGCGGCTTTAGAGTATACGTACGAGCGGTGACGCGCTCCTCATCCACCCGGACGCCGCCTTGCTCGACGAGACGCTGGGCTTGCTTGCGGTTGGGGGCGAGACCCGTGTTGATTAGCAGGTCGAGTATGCCAACTTCGCCTGCTTGGTTGGCCCTGCCGCCCGCGGCCTGTTCGACAGGCACAATGGGTATCTCGGTCGGGATACCGCGCTCCTGGAACTGGCGCTCGAAATCGGCTTTTGCCTGGTCTGCGGCGGCTTCACCATGATACATCCTCACTATCTCCCAGGCCAGCCTCTTCTTGGCATCCATAGGGTGTACGCTGCCCCCCGCCAATCCACTCTTTATCTGTTCTACTTCGCGCATGGGGACACGCGTACACGACTCCATGTAGAGTGTTATCACGTCGTCGTTCATAGACATTATCTTGCCGAACTGGTCGCGTGGCTCGTCGAGTATGTAGATGCCGTTAC
>JADMIH010000085.1 GCA_015478675.1 Chloroflexota bacterium
TATGAAAGCTAGGCCCTCTCTTTACTCAAAATAAGGCTGTGTGTTCCCTCTGACAGAAGATACTCCATCGTATAAAATACGCAACTGTTTCCAAATTGGAAACAGTTGCATGTGCGAACTTACTTCCTTCTAGCTTTGCACATAGAAAGAATGTGTAGGCCCATTACCCTTTGTAGGCCCGAACCCGACCCCACAGACTCTTGGTTCCCCATATGCCCGCCCGCAGGCATTCAAGCTAGACAATCTGACTATGGTCTACAAAAACATTGACTTCGGGACCATAATTCTTGATATACCAGGCAAAGACCTCTGGATCAGCGGCCTCGAACATTACCTTCTCCAGCCCCAACGCGCCAATAATTTTGGCCGCCGCGTCCGTGCGCCACGTTTTCACATTTTCGGTGATGCCCTCGGACTCAATCATGATCATATAGGCTCCGGCGTCCAGAAATTTCCTGGCCTGCCCAATGGCCCAATCCACATCCCTCGTACCTTCTGACGCAAGCTCCTCGGCGGTAGTGGCCCCTCCCGCGCCGAACTGGATACCAACTTCTGGCTTAGCCTTGAGTCCCGCATGCTGCACCTTCTCCACCAATCGCAGCCAGTCATCGACCGGGATAGTGATAAAGCCGCTTGAGATTTCGAGTATATCGAAGCCCACATTGCGGCACTCCTCAATATAGCGATGCACAACCTCGGGTCCCAGCGTAAGCACATGCTCGATGAAGCCTCCAGTGGAGACCAGCACATTGTAGCGATGGGCAAGATCGATGATTTCTTTGAGCTGCTTCTCCGGCATCAGTGTGAAGGAACCGCCCGCGAATTTCAGCGAATCTACATATTCGCCCATTGTTTCCAGTACATCCTCCAGGTATCGCTTGCCCATAGGAGTGTAGTAGGGGTGATATGCGCGAAGCTGACATGAAGTGCAAAGTAGCCGCCTGGTCGCTTCCAACCAAGCCAAAGACAGATACCACTGAAGTCCCATCCCCCTTGCGTTTTTCTGCTTTTGCTGGTAGACTGACTCGTAGCAGAAAACTCGCAGCAGAAGACGTCTTCTGCTGCGAGTTGGCGACGGATGCTCCTCTCCGAGGCAATCGATTCATGCTCAGATGAGGAGGAAAGCGTTCCGCATGCCCACAAATGAGGATGCACAACTCGTAGCAGAAATTTTTGCAGGGGGAAATGACGAAAAATGACGGAGCCGTCAAACATCGTTCCCTTTTCGAACACAGGAAGTGAAGACTGGATTCTGAGCTATCAGCAGAGCTGTCTCACGAAGCACGACGAAGCGACTATTGATGCCTATCTGCGCATCTTGCGCCAGTTCACCTCGTGGGTTGCCAGGCGGCCCGGACATGCCAAACACTTTCAGCCTGACCAGCTCACCGCTACCGTGGTGGAAGGCTATCTCTCCTTGCTCAAGGAACACGGGTATAGTGTGAGCCATCGCACGCGGGTCAAGTCGGTGATCAAACACTTCTGCCAATGGCTCATCGAGGAGAAAGAAGCACTCAAGCGCAATCCGACCAGCGGCATCGAAATCAAAGCCCAGCAGACGCTCACGCCTCGTATTCTTTCACCAGATCAGCGCTTTGTGTTGCGCAACCTGGTCGAGAAAGCTGACGATGTTCGCGGCAAGGCCCTGTTTGCGTTGGGCTATTGGGCAGGCTGTCGTGTGAGTGATGTCGCACACCTGCTCATGGAGCATACCCATGTGGGTCCCAAGATCGGCTGGCTCCATGTGGGACACAAGGGAGAAAAGTTCCGCGACATCGATCTGCTCAATGAAGCACGCCGTCCTCTCTATGACTACCTCCAGCACGGTGGTCGTGATCCAGAGAGCATCTACGTCTTCACTTCTCAGAGAAGTCCGCGTCTGTCGGAAGATGGCATTCATCATTGGTTTCGCACCCTCAAGCGGCAGGCCAACCATGAGGAATGGGAACTCATCGCTGATCTCTCCTTCCATGATCTGCGGCACGATTTTGCGCATCGAGCGAGGGAGGCGGGATGGACACTGGAAGAAGTGGCCTACTATCTGGGGCATGTCACGATGAAAGGTACTCCAGCGATTCAGACCACTGTTCGCTACACTCAGGTGAGCCGAGCACAGGTCAAAGAAAAGTTGAGGCTCTTGAAGGGATAGGGAAGACGACACAGCCAAGGCAAGGGACGAGAGGCTTCTTGTGGTTTGTCGAGTTAATTCTTGCACTTCGACGCTAACTATTCGCCGCTTCTCAGTTCCCACTGAGGCGCTCTGAAGTAGCGCTCTGCACGCGGCGAGATTGACGCGACCATGCAAGCTTCCTGTTGTCAGCTTTCAGCCGTCTGTTGCCGCCCCAGGCTCGAGCTGGCCATACCAGACCTGCGTTTCATAGTCAATCGTCGCGCTGCCATTGACCTGGTGCATCTGGAAGATGACCTCGAGGCTCTCCAGCATCTCGGCGTAGCGTGGGTGGTCAACCCGGGGAGCACTTCCAGCAGAGAAGACGCGGCCTTTCAGCCCCTCGAAATCGTAGATCTGAGGGTTCTCAAAGGTCTGCAGAGCGAATCTATCGGATCCAAAGAAAGAGGCGATGAGTTCTTGCAAGATCAGCCCTGGATCTAGTCTCCAGCGATAGACTGGATTCGTTTCTTGCAGGAGGGAGGTGAGATCCTGACCTGTCGCTACCGCCTGCAACCCTTCGCGGGTCAAGTACGTCTGCCAAAACTGCTCCAAGGCGACCAGGAACGGTGTCCCTGCGGTTTTTTGCCGGTTCCAGACCAGCACAACCCATCCCCCAGGGGCCAGGATGCGCGCGAACTCCTTTCTGGCGCGCTCGTGGTCAAACCAATGAAAGGCCTGGCCTGCGGTGACAAAATCAACGCTATGCTCAGCCAGCGAGGTCGCCTCGCTACTTCCAGCAAGGCTCGTGAAAGTGGGATACTGCCGTAATACATATTCGGCGGCGATGCGCATCTCTGGATCAGGTTCAATCCCCAGTACCCGGTTGCCGTTGTTGAGAAACAGTGCAGTCAACATCCCGGTCCCTGAGCCAATATCCGCAACGAGGGCGTGCTGGGTCAGATGACATTCTTTCCGCAGGAGGTCGATGATGGCCGCTGGATAGCCTGGACGGTACTTGATGTAGTTCTCGACTCTGCTGCTGAATCGAGGGAGAGCGTTTTCCATCGTCTTTCTCTCCTTCTGGAAAGCTGTGCTGTATTGCGCCTGGAGATTGCTCGTGGTGAGAATAACACCGGCAGGCCATGTAGTGTGTTTTGCGCTTGTTATTTTCTCTGCTTTTCCAATGATACCATGTCTGATGCAAGTACCTAACTCATTCCATATGCAGGGCTAAGACCCCGTTTCGGGAGAGTTCACTCGACTTGCTCAGGGTTCACTCCTGTTGCTGGCCTCCCCCAGATCACCAACCCCATCACGTGCAAGGGGAGGATGCCATCTGGATGATGGTGCAACAGCAGGCTGTGCATTTGCTGGTCAAAGCCAGCGGCTGATTGCGGGTCAAGGTATTCCTGCGAGAAATGACTATGCAGGCACTCGATGAAGTCCTCAACCGATTGGAAGAAAGGGACAGAGGTCGTTGCTCTCTCTCCCTGCTTGTGGAAAAAGCCGCGTGCCTCTAACTCTTGAGCTACGTGAGCCGGGCTGTGGCCTCCCCGCGGCAGAAAGCGGACGCGCAGTTCTCTCATATCGGCATCCCAGGGCATGGGCAGCGTCTTGCGATAGACGAGAGCGAGAGAGCCAGCAGGGGTCAGGATGCGGCGAAAGAGCGGGAAGGATTTCTCCCACTCCAGCCAATGAATGCTTGACCCTGCCGTGATCAAGGCATAGGGTGGAGCAAGTTGCACCTCCTCGACCTTCCCATAGATCCACTGTAACCGGGGCGAGTCTCCGCCTGGAAGCTGCCTGCCTCGCTCAATCATGGGCGATGAGAAATCGACGGCATCCACCCGCCTGGCGAGAGTGACCAGGGGTCGGGCAAGATCGCCGGAGCCAGACCCGACATCGAGTACGGTCCGCGGCTCATCCGTCAGCAGCGTGGTGAGGATCTCAAACACCTCCTGTGGATATGGGGGACGGTGTCGGTAGGCCTCGACCACCCGCCGGTCTTTGAACGTGTCAGCGAAGAAGGTGCGAGGGTTCTCTGGTTGCGGGTGCATGGGTGTTCCTTTACTCCGTTTTCTACGGTCATGGGTGATATCAAGAGGTCGTCACCTCTTCCCTATATTCTTGTCGGGTGCGCGTCACCGCCGCGATCACCCCCACAATGGCTGTGATGATCAATTGGAGGATTGGAATACCATAATCGAACACTCCTGTCTTCCCTCCTTCGCAATTCTTGCTGAACGACTCCCATGAAAGGCGAGATACGACTCGTTCTTGCCTCTTCTCCTCTCTTTGAGCACTGGGCAAGCATACTCGGTCTCACAAGCGACTGGCTCTCTTTTTTCTCCTCGTCAGCAACCAAGTGAGGCGAGAGGTGATACTCAGGAGCATGACTCCCCCAAGAACAAGGAAACCGAATTCAGGGCTGATCCAAAACGCCACACCCACGATCATGCCCATCATCCCAAAAACAACTCTTTTTTCGATTGGAACAGTCGTCATTTTTCTGCTCACTTTTCTCGCGATTGGAGGACTATTATTCTGCCAGTCTAGATGTTCCTCATTCTTGCGAGGCGTTTCACCAGCTCACGAGCGGGTTTGTCCTGGGGGCGGGACCACCCCAAGCTGGTTCACCAGGCCTAGCATGTCTACGACCCCCCAATCTTCCGCAAACTTGCCATCGACCAGGCGACTGATGAGAATGCCTGTCACCATTACCTGCCTGCCCGTTGGCGGAATGTTCCAGAGCGGTCCCTTCTGGGTGCCTCGCCATGTATAGCGCGTCGCAACCTTCTCTCCTTCGGTGATGATCTCCTCAATCGAGATCGAAATGTCGGGGAAGGCGGTACGAACCATGGTGACGAATTGTTTGACGCTCTCGGGACCCCTCTGCTGCGCCGACGGGTCGGCAGGATTGTGGATGATGTAGTTCGGGGCAAAAAACTGGTCGGCGGCACCGACGTTTCCCTGCGCCCACACCTCCTCAAACATGCGGCGGACAAGAGCCTTGTTGTCTTCTAGTGCCATGGGATGTACTCCTTGTGTTTCTTTTGCTCGATTTACTCGCAGTACGTTGCCTACAGGTTGCCGGGTGCAGTCCACGTCAGGGGCCTTCCTCCTCCATGGCCTCTCCGACAACGACTCACCGTGTTCCTCTCTCCTCCTTCTTGCGCGTATCTCCACCCCACGGAAAGAAATCGGACACGCCAGCAAGAATTTCCCCCTCGGTCAGGAAGAAGAGAGCTACTAGCATCACGACGACGAGGATCAGCATCGGGAGAATGAGGACGATGAGCGTGGCCCGGCCCGCACCCAGACGATGGACCGCCATAATGGTGCAGGCATGCAGGACCATCCGGTAGATGAACAAGGCGCCCACCAGGCCTCCGAGCATCACCACGAGCCAGCCCGTAGCAGGGATCAACAACACGAGACCACTGAGGGTGACCAGGGGGACCGTACAGAGGAGTAAGCAGTACAGGTGCGCCACAAATGTTCCGTGCCCGCCAGAGCCCTTGCTAAACAGGTAGGCGGTCCCCAGTCCGATGAAGAAGCTCGCCAGCACAAAGGCGATGCCGTTCCAAGGGGCAGGCAGCAACCCCAGCGGGTGGACAGACCCGATGCCAAGCCGGGCGACGCTATGCAGCGCAGCCGTGGGGATCAGATGCCCGAGCACACTCAGGGTGACCGTGATGCTGAGCAGTCCCAGCACTTGGACGAGGGCGATCCCCCAACTCGCTTTAGCAAGCTCTTCGCTCAAGGTGGCGGCCGAGGGGTTGCTGAGGACTTTGACGTATTGGACAGGCAGCTGCCAGATGGCCTCCCCCAATGGGAGGGGCCCAGCCACTGCCGGATCATCCTTCGTAAACACCGTCTGGCGCATGCGTGTGGTCCTTTCTCAACAGGCAAGAGCTGTTGCGTCAATCAGTGCTCATTTCCTTGAGCGGCTGGAGACCGCCGCTGCATAGCGTGGGTGATGCTGGTGCCTCCTCCGATAATTGCTATTGTTCCAGCTACCCACCATTGGGCATCGAGAAGGACTCCGAAGTAACCGAGGATGGTCAGGCTCAGCAGGGCAGCCCCAATCAAGGTATCCCATCTCTTCGTCCTCATTCCCTTCCGACGGTAGATGAACGCGGCCACTGCATAAAGCAGGGCAGCAATGACAAGGTAAATGATCAGACCAGGGTGCAGATTCATGACATTTCCTCCAGAGGTGATCATCACCCCTGTGCTACTCTCAAAAACACTCCAGACTCAGACCAGGTGGACTGCTCCCGCCCTCTGGGCAGCGGTGGCCCTTGAGGTGCTCTCATGCTCCGGCTTGCGGGAGAGCAGCGGTGTCGCATCTGCCAGGTGGTGAGCGAACTATGCTCCTTCTGACACCTCACGGAGTTATCCTTCTGCGCAAGCTTGTACGCCCGCACACTAGAACGGAAGAAAATCAGTCCAATCCAGGCCGGTCTCATCAAGAAACAGACAAGCCAGCACGAAAACAATCAAGCAAATCAGTAGTATCCATCCCATAAAACATATTCCTTTCATATATCATCAACCGTAGTTCTGCCATATGATAGAATGAACATCTGGCTGTACTCCACAGCACTGGACGAAGATTGAGTCACTTCTCCTCTCTTTGATCACTGGGAAAGTATGTTCTACCTCAAAAGCGTCTTGTTCTCTTTTTTTCTCCTTGTCAGCAACCAGGAGAGGCCAGAGATGAGACTCAGGAGCATGACTCCCCCAAGAGCAACGAGACCGAGTTCAGGGCTGATCCAAAACGCTACACCCACTATCATGCCCATTGTGCCAACAGCCACTTTCTTGTCGAATGGAAGAGTCATGCCTAGTTAGCCTCACTACTTCTCTACGGGTATGGCTTGAGCATCCCGAAGTCGCACCGGTGTCCCCCGCCTCAATGAGTTCGGAATCTCCGCTATACAATCGGTAGAGGTAATCAAGTCAAGCATCTCTGCTCCATTGAAGCCCAATCCCATGCCTCCCGCCTGCGTTTCGCGGTCGATCGTAAGCGTGCGATGCCCGGCCCATCCTACGGCGACACTGGCGTTCTGAATGGTTCGGATATGGATAGCGGTTTGTGCCACGAGACATCCTCCTCTCCGGCTGAACCTTATACCCTGTTGGAGATTCAATCCAACTCCTCCAGCGACTGCATCATTTCCTGGTGGGTTGCTTTTTCACGGATGGTCTTAGCGCCTGATCGCGATGGCTTCCAGGTACTCAGAAGGCACAGCGAGTGTCCCATCTTTTGCACGATTGTAACTCTCCAGGAGGCTGATCGCCTCACCCGAAAACTGCTCTTGTCTCGTCGCATCCAGGGTCTTGAGGGTTGTGACTATCGGGCCATAGTACGTTCCAAAATGATCCAACCAATGCGCGGCGGAGCGATAGCGGAAGATGAAATGCCGTTTCGTCGTCTGGAGCGATGCGATTCCATCACCAAAGAGTTCACGCAGTCGCTCCTCGGTTCCCCATAACGAAGCCGGTTGTAGTCCGGCAGGCGGGGGCACATATTTGCCGATGAGACGGAAGAGGTTACCAATAAACCCGCCTGGTGTCCAGTTCGCCAGGCCAATCTTCCCACCGGGGCGACAGACCCGCAGCAGCTCGCTCGCCGCTTTTTCCTGATGAGGCGTAAACATCACGCCGAGAGTTGACAACACGATATCAAAAGAGGCGTCGGCAAAGGGAATATTTTCCGCATCTCCCTCCTGGAAGGTGATGGGCAGGCGCTCGGCTTCAGCTCGTCTCTGCCCAACCTCAAGCAGTGCCGGGACATAGTCGATACCCGTCACTTCACAAAAGCGGCGAGCGGCTGCAATGGCGGTATTTCCACTTCCCGTTGCCACGTCAAGCACGGATTGACCCGCATACGGGTCGGTAGCTTCACAAAGCTCCTCGCTAATGACAACCAGTGTCGCGCCAATGACTGAGTAATCTCCCGTTGACCAACTCTTTTGCTGACGTGCTTTGATCGCCTTCAAGTCAACGGATGGTGATTGATGGGATACCATGGTTCTTCTCCTTTCGTCTTCCTAAGCATAAGGTACATGAGGGTGAATGTCTCCATTCTTTCGAGTGGAGACAAGCATGGAAAAAGCAGTGGACATGTCCTGCAAGATAGCGTAGAATAGTTGTGGTCAAGACATGGCCTTCAGAAGGCTCCTCATCATGCAGGGAACAAGCTCATGAAAGGAAAAGCGAGGTCACTGGATCTCCTGAACGAACGCGAACAAGAGATTGTGCAGCGGCTGGCAAGCGGATTATCCGATCAGCAGATTGCCGACGAACTCTTCTTGAGCTTGCATACCGTGAAGTGGTACAATCGCCAGATTTACAGCAAACTGGGGGTCAGAAGCCGGACGCAAGCGATCGCGTGCGTGAAAGACCTCGGGGTGCTCGAGAGCAGGGACTCGCCGTCGCCGCAAACAGCCTCCTGGATGGGGGGACTTCCCTATCCGCCCAACCCGTTCTTTCTAGGCCGAGAAGAGGTGCTGGCCCGCCTGCGCCGCCAGTTGCAGGCGGCTCAGGCAAAGGCCTTCTCACAGCCACAGGCCATCAGCGGGCTGGGCGGAGTCGGCAAAACCCAGGTGGCCCTCGAATATGCCTACCGGTACGCCCGGGACTACCAGGCCGTCTTTTGGGTGCGAGCCGACAGCCGCGAGGCGCTGGTGTCCGGTCTCCAGGCGATCGCACGCGCGCTCTCGCTGCCCGAACGAGATGAACGGGATCAGAGCGCCATCGTGGAGGTGGTCAAGGGCTGGTTACGCCAGCACACCGGCTGGCTCTTGATCCTGGATAACGCGGATGACCCGGCCCTTGTGCCGGAGTTCCTGCCGACTCCGCTGCGAGGGCACGTGCTGCTCACGACGCGCGCCCAGGCCCTGGGCCGGCTGGCCGCGCGCATCGAGATCGAGCCGCTCGACCTGGACACGGCCCCCCTCCTACTCTTGCGGCGAGCCGGGCTGCTCGCCCTCGATGCTCCGCTCGCCCAGGCCGAGCCAACCGAGTGGCAGGAGGCGGTGCAGCTCGCCCAGGAACTGGGCGGCCTGCCCCTGGCGCTGGACCAGGCAGGGGCCTATCTGGAAGAGACCGGGTGCGGCCTGCCGCAGTACCTGGAGCTGTATCGGCGTCATCGGACGGGCCTGCTGCGGCATCGTGGGGGAGTGGACCCGGACCATCCCGACCCGGTCGCCACCACCTGGTCGCTCTCCTTTGGCCTGGTAGAGAGCCGCAGTGCCCCCGCGGCCGATCTGCTGCGGCTGTGCGCCGTGCTGCATCCCGACGCCATTCCCGAGGAGCTCTTCCTGCAGGGAGCAGACCACCTGGGACCCGCGCTCGCCGGCCTGGAGAAGAATCCCCTGGCCTTCAACCAGGCGCTCTCTGTGATCGGGACCTACTCGTTGCTGCGGCGCAACGGCCGCGAGCACACGCTCTCGATGCACCGCCTGCTGCAGGCGGTGCTGGCCGATGCGATGAGCGAAGAGGAGCGCGAGCTGTGGAGCGAGCGAGCTATTGCCGCGCTCCAGGCGCTCTTTCCCGATATGATGCAGCACGGCTGGGAACAGTGGGAACACTGCGGCCGCCTCTTGCCGCATGTGCTCAGCGTTGCGGCGAGCACCGCCCAAGAGGCGCACAGCCTGGACCTGGCCTCTGTGCTGACCAGGGCGGCAGACTACTTGAGCCAGCGTGCCCAATACGAGCAGGCCGAGCCGCTCTACCAGCGCGCCCTGTCCATGGCTGAAGAGGCGCTGGGGCATGACCATCCCCGGGTGGCCTTCCCCCTTTCTGGGCTGGCCGATCTCTATCGCGAACAGGGCCGGTATGAGCAAGCCGAGCCACTCTACCGAAGAGCGCTGCACCTCTGGGAGCAGGAGCCTGCGGAAGTGCATCCCGAGCTTGCGGCTCTGCTCAACGACCTGGCCATCCTCTATGCTGAACAAGGCCAGTACCAGCAGGCCGAGCCGCTCTTGCAGCGGGCCCTGCACCTCGATGAGCAGATGTTCGGCCAGAAACATCGCAAGACCGCCACCCGCCTCAACAATCTGGCCGGTCTCTATCTGGATCAAGGCAACCGAAAGCTCGCGGAGCCGCTCTTGCAGCGGGCCCTGCACCTCAGTGAGGAGATGTTGGGGCCGGAACATCCCGAGGTCGCCTTTCCTCTCACCAACCTGGCCGACCTCTATCGCGAACAAGGCGACTACCAGCGAGCCGAGCCACTCTACCAGCGCGCGCTGCACCTCTGGGAGCAGGCGTTGGGGAGCTCCCACCCCCGGGTCGCCTTCCCCCTGGGCGGGCTGGCCGACCTCTACCTCGCACAGGGCCGCTACGGCGAGGCGGAGCCGCTCTACCAGCGCGCGCTCGCCATTCGCTACCAGCAGCGAGGGACGCAGCATCTGGAAACGGCTGACAGTCTGCATGGGCTCGCGCGTCTGCACGAACGACGCAACCAGCCGGAGCAGGCCCTTGAACTCTATCAGCAGGCCCTGCGCATCCGCGAACAGTACCTGGGGCCAGAGCACTCCAAGACCCTGGAAACCCGCGCCTGCTACGCTCATCTCTTGCGCCTGTGTGGGCGCCTGGAGGAAGCCGCGGCCCTGGGCTAGCTGGCCACGGCTTTGCGCTGGAAGTTCATATGTCAGGACTTTTCCAGTTCTTGCTGAGAGGTCTTCCCCGCCCATGAGGCATGAGTCATCCCAGATGCTGAAGCATGGCTCAGGTGAAGCGGGTTCATCTTGGCCTATTAGTCCATGAACAGAGGCGAGCGTGCCTGAAAACACCACCTGAGCGGTAGCCAGCCGGGAAAGTGTGATTGCCTGCCCTCCCCAGCAACAACGTTTCTCAATCCAGAGGTCGGCATTGTTTCAAGGGAGCCGAACCCAAAGGAGGTATCAGATGAAAGACCGACCTGAATTCGCCTTGGTTCTGGGGAGATTCTTTTGCTCTTCCGAGAGGCGCTTCTTTATGCGGACAGTTCTTCCTCAATCCTCATTCGTTCAGAGAGATCCAAGCGGAACAGGCCATACGGGGTGACATGACTATAGATCAGCGGCGTGAGCGCTCGCAGATCCTCCTTCTTCATCCGCTGGAACTGCTGCGGTTCAGCGAGCACGCGCTGAATCAGCAAGGTATTCACGTAGACCAGGCAAATTTGCAGGAGGTGCAAGGATAAGGCAGCGACTTCTTGCTCGTCGAGACGATTGGTCGCAAAATCCCCACTGTGCCCGTAAAAGATGAAGCTATTGGCAGAGTTCCAGTTTTCAATCACATTGAGGCCTTCGTGAATCTCCCGGCGCAGGGCTTCTGATTGTAAGTAGTGACAGAGGAAAATGGTTTTGATGGCCCGGCCGAGCTCGGCAAAGGCCCGGTACGTGGGATGTTGCAACTCTGTTTGCGTAAAACGGCGTAAGATCGCCTCCGTCTCAGCAGTTCCGAGTCGCAGGGCGGTGGCGTATTTGATCATCTGGTCGTACTGCTCTTTAATCAGATCCCAGTCGATGGGACGCGTGAGAATGGGCTGAAGATTGGGATAGGCGTCAGGCTCCCCGCTCACGGGACGGGCGAGCTTCTGGGCATAGATGTTTTTGAGGCGAGGCATGAGTTGGAAGCCCAACAGATGACAGAATCCGAAGGCCACCTCGTTCTGCCCGTGGGTATCCACAAACTGCTTTTCGACCTTCATCTGGGTACAATGCCGCAGCACGCCTTTGATCATCGCCGCCACCTCGGAAGACGAACAGGTTTTGAGCTGGGAGTAGATACAGGTGGCATGCTTTTCGACGTGCCAGTAAATCATCACCCCTTTGCCCCCATACCGTAAGTGCCACTCGGTCATCAAGTTTTGGTCCCAGGCCCCGAACTGCGTGGAGTCCGAGGCGCAGGTGGTCGTGCCTTCTCCCCAGATGTGGGGCTGGCGCACCTGGAAAATGGCGTTGGCCACATCGATAATCGCAGCCCGCAAATGCTCCTGGTGGATGTAGCGGCGACGGGTGTAGATCAGCTCGTTGTAGCTTTGCCCATGCTCCCCCTGACTGATGCGCTTGAGTCCCGTATTGGTGCCCATCCCATAGAAACATAACAGCAAGCGTTTTTGCAAGACCTCCCGATCAAGTACCTCGCGAGAAGCGGGGCTTTTGAAGTGCTGGGTGAAGCCGATGCGCAGCTCTGCCTCCTTGAGAATATCCAGCAGCGAGGTCACGCCCCAGCGTTTGCTGATTTCGGCTTTGAGCTTGCGCAGGTGGTGCGGCTCGGGTTGCGCTATGAGCGGCGTCAGGCTGATCCAGCCGCCCTTTTTGTTGAGGAGGCGCACCTGGGAGGACAGTTTCGGCACGGCCTGGTCAAACGACGTCAGCGCCTCGATCATCTGTTGGCGCAGGGTGGTGATAAACTCCTCGGCCTTTTCAGGTTGCTCTAACGCCTGGTAGTACTCCGTGCGCTTGTCGTCGAAGTCCTTGGGCAAGTCATCATCGGGGTTGCGGTATTTGTTAGCCCCAACGACCCATAACTCACGACAGCGCAGCTTCTCCTGGAGCGCATCGAGCACACAGAGTTCGTAGTTGACACGCTTAATGCGCTGCTCCCCCTCCTTATCTTTTTCCAGCACCAGGTCGCGCCACATCGGACGGACGACCCCGGCAATGGGGACCGTTTCGTCAACCGGATAATAGACGCTGGGAGTTCCCGCGTAGCGTTTGACCAGGACAAGCGCGTCTGCGACAGGGCGGTGCGCCGTGTTGTTGGAACGCACATCGAGCATGTTGACTAAAATCGGCACCATACGCCGATAATGATCGCGGTAGGAGGCGCGCATGCGCTGGTAGACCTGCTCATGATACTCTCCCTTCGCCTGGTACTCTTTGAGAACGGCTTTGCATTTCTCCTCGCTCATGACCGGAAAAATGCCTGCCCGAATGGTCTTCTCTGGCCCCGCCAGTGCTGCTTCGGCGACTTGACGGAGCAGCCGCTGCTTGCCCTCCACGGTTTGGATCTCATCAAGATACTGCTTCTTGACGTGCTTTTCGGCCTTGGCCCCAATGCGGCGGATGACCAGCAGCAGGAGATCGACCAGGCTATCGGTCACTTCTCCCGTCCGCTGCTGGCAAAAGGCCGCCAGCAGCGTGTAACGTGTCGCATCAGGATGGCGGCGCAGTTCGTAGAGCGTTTCCGTGGCAGCCCGTTCTCGATAGAGCGTGATCACTTTGGGGGAGACCTTTTCAAAGAGATCGGCAGGAAGAGCTAACTGCAAGAGCACGCGCACCTTGTCGATTTCGTGCAGCACGCTTTCCAAACCAACCGCTCCGGGGCTGGTTTTTAAGTCCGGCCAGGTGATGGGAGTCCGCCGCGCCTCCACCGCTGTGAGTGGCGGCTCATCATCCTGGGCCTGTTCTTCCTCTTCGGCAACGGCGACGCTGCGCGCCAGCAAGTCATCGAGCAGTGTGCAGGTTGACGGAGGAAGACGCTGCATGGTCTCAGCAAAGAGCTGCTGCTCATAGGTGTGACAGCCGGAGCGAATCAGCCGTTCGAGGCGGTCGGTCGTGGGTGGCTCGATCTTGCGTTCGCGAAAGCGTGTGGTCACTACCACCTTGAGATGCTCCAGGTTTTGATCACCAGCAAGGATGTGTGTAATGAGCCAACTCGTCATCTCCTCCGTATCGAGGTTGGTGGCCTCCCGAAACGCGAGATGCTCTCGAATCTGTGTCCGGTGCCCTTTCACCGTGCGTCCCTCCCAGTCATACTGGGCATACAAGGCCGCATCGAGCTTGAGTTGGTGAGCAACATAGTCCACCACAGATCGGGCAATGTCGTGCTTGGCGGGAGGGAAACGCCCCTCATATTGGAAGCATTTGAGTAAGAGCGCACAGCCAAGGCGGGTCGGGCCCGTCTTATTGGCAAGGAATTCCAGATCGTCTTCAACCAGGGTAAAGTGTTCAATCAGTTCTTCGATGTCCCATTGGCGTTTCATTGGCCTTCGTCTCTCCATTTCTTCTAATAAGGAAGGACTGGCAGCAAAGACAGGACTGGCGTCATCTTTTATCTGTCGAGGTGCGCTTTCTCATGTCCTGCTTACTCTATCCACAGCAAACGCGAACGAGCATCGAGAAACGGGGAGAAAGGACTTTTATGCTAGTGATTCGTGAAGAAATACCCTGTTATGAAGAGAAGTAGGGAAGTGAACTGGCAGCAGAAAGCACCTTCTGCCGCCAGTTTTCTGCTGCGAGCCAGTCTACCAGCAAGGTGGGGAAAATGCAAGTGGGAAGCGCTTTAAGCGATATTTGCTCCTGAACGAGTTGGAAGCAACCGGGCGGCTACTTTGCACTTCATGTCAGCTTCGCGCATATCACCCCTAGTAAGGACCGCGGATCTCGGTGATACCGCGTGTGCGGGGTTTGCCCTCGCGCTCGTTCATGCGAATAAATGGAAATGCTCGCTCATTCATAGTATTACCTCTCATTCTCAACTTAATGGATATTAATGCGTGCGTGCAAAAGACGCGCTTAATACCTCGGTCAACTGCTCTACTCCTTTCGTTTCCAGGTGAGCCACCGTCTCTATGATGGCCGCACGCTGTGTGGCGTTGGTATAGGGAGTTGCGAGACGCTCAAACTTGGCGGTGGCCTTCTCCCACGCCATCGGGCGTGTATAAAACCCCTCGTAGTCCTGCTTCTCTATGTCAAACGTCCGACCGTCTTTGAGCATGATCTGTATACGGCAAGGCATCTCGGCGGGGAAGCGTTTGCTCAGTGCCGCGTTGGGCTGGATAGTTACTTTGCGTAGCAGGCTCTGTACATCCTCTCGCACAATGCGTTCTGGCTGATACTGTGCAGGGGAAACATCGCCGTCCAGAAGCGCAACCGCCACCATGTAGGGCAAGCTGTGATCGGCCTCTTCCTTGGTACGCACACGTTGCTTGTCTCCCTCTTCACCACCACCAATGATGTGATACGCGACATCAAAAATGTCGATTCTGACGCTCTCAATCTCCTCTGGACGCACATGCCGGGCCGCACGTAGCTCCAGAACGCCTTCAAGTGCGGACTGCGAATGAAACTCAGCATTGTACTTCTTCACACTGGTGCGCCGCACGGCCTCAAGGTTCTCTTGCGTCCAGTCCAGCTCGAAAGGCCCGGTGATGGCATCCATCAGGCCCTTGTTGCCCTCGAAGACTTCCAGCGGACCGGTAACGCCACGCATAGCGAGGAAGGTGGCGTGGGTAGCACCGAAAGCGGTGTTGGGATAGGCCAGTCCTTTCCAGTGGGAGAGGCTTCCCGTGCGGGTGACGCGCAAGGCATTGTAGGCTGTTCCGCTCATCGCGACAGCGTTCGCGATCTCGTTCTGGTTAAGGCCCAGTCCCTTAGCCACTCCAGCGGCCACCGCGTAGGCCCCTTGGGTCGTGTGATCAAAGCCCTTCGCCCGCACCGGGGCGACATCTGAGAGACGGCACTGCACCTGGTAGGCGAGTGCCAGGGCTGTCAGGAATTCCCTGCCATTCTTGTGTGCGTACTCGCTGGCCGCCAATACCGCTCCGATATTGTCGCTGGGGTGGCAGGTCTCATTTTTAGCAATGTAGCTGTCGTTGTAGTCCAGGTAACGTATAAGGGCCGAGTTGTAGAAAGCGGCGCGGTCGGGAGCAGTTTTCCCCCCACCGATCAGCGTTACCAGAGGCTTGCCGCCGAAGTCTTCAATCTGGGCCTGCAACATCTTGATGGGTGGCCCCTCAATCGCTCCAAGAGCACAGCCGAGGGCATCCAATATGCGAATCTTGAGTTGATGGCAAGCTCCCTCTGAAAGGTCTTCATACGTCATACGCCTGACGAAAGCCGCCAGTTGTTCGACCTGAGTCATTTCTCCCTCTTTTCTCCAGCCTCGACGAACTCGCGAAGCATCATCGTACTGTTCATCTTGTATCAATCTCTGTAACTATCAATATATCCATAGTATAAACAGGGCTTATGCGTTCTCCCCAAGAGAGAGGGATAAGAGATGGAGAGCCGCGTC
>JADMIH010000086.1 GCA_015478675.1 Chloroflexota bacterium
CATCAAGCTACGTCATCTCTATCCAACCGTCACTATTTAGCTGGCAAGGTACTAGACCAGTGCGGTCGAGATAAAGACGCGACGACGCGGCAGGACGCACAAACACTGATGACTCAAAAGCAGCAGGAGACTTACTATCAGACCATACCTGGCTCTAGCGCCTCGCTGTTGTTGCCTCAACCGGACGATACCAAGATCATCCAAGAAGAGCAGATGGATAGCCCGAATCCGGATGAACGCCAGGGTAGACCTATTATGGAAGTTGGAGCAACCCGTTTGTGGCAGGCTGGCTCTGTACCGAACGCTGATTACACCGATTGGAGTCCCTTGCAGATTATCACCTACATAGGAAATAGTCTGGGGAACACAGGGAGATACACAAACGATGGCAATCCAATACTGATGGCCTTCGGAGGTGGGGGCGATCAGGTCCAGAGCGCTAAGAAACTGTCTGAAAAGTCAGTTTGGCGGCTCATCCATCAGGATAGTAGGGCGAATATCGGGCAGAAGTTACCAATTTGGCGGCCTGTTCTGTGGGTTTGAGGGTTATTCTGACCCTGTTATCGTTACTCGGTTAGACTTTTCAGACAGTTTCTAAGCTCGACTTTGTACAATTTTAGAATTGGGGTTGTGCGTGAGCCTCTCCACGCTCTCGCTTACTCCTGGGAGTTTATAAACATCCCCCTTTTTGCGTGATGTGTGATAACTCTTGGAAAACTATTGTGCCCAGCTGTACTCATATGGTACTTTCAATCGCAAAATTGTACAAAGTCGAGCTAAGTATACCCGCCAATGGACATCTCCTAAAGCTATGGGCAAGATTCACATCACTAACGTCGCGAGAAAGGATGGCACTTCTGGCATTGGCGCTGATCCACCGAACTTTGCTGGGCTGAACTACATAGTCTACTTCACCAACGATGGCGCGTTAGGAGGCACAGTGTCCGGGAGCTTTGACATGACGACAGAGACATGGACATTTGTCACACCTACTTCGCAGTCTGTTACCACGCCTGCCGATGCACCGCCGAACCCCTAAGCTTGGGTTGCAGAAGCCTCAAACCTGGTAGCTCTGAGACCGGCATGGTGAGCCGCTCCATAAGTTAGGACTGCTCACTGCGTTTCCGAGACAAATTGGATGTTCTACTATAAAAGCTAATTGTGTGCCAGGTAATATTACTCTTGCATCTTCTTGGAACTTATCAGTGACCCTACACGTTGTACTTAGCATAGCATCAGTAGGAGGAGATCAAGATGCAAACAATTCGCTTCTACATGGCAGGTGCGTTATCACTTCTAATTATAGCTGGCTCGTTTAGTGTAGCTTATTATCAGGGTGCCTTTGGCGCACTTACTTCGCAAGCAGCATCCCTTTCTGCCCGCTCTGTAGCAAGCACTCAAGCTACTCCTGTAGAGCAGCCTGTGGCAGGCCCTAACGCTGTAGCGCCACCCTCTAACAGCGATAACAATACACACGCCACAACACCACAGACAGGAGCGCCAGCTATAAAACCGCACACTAAGAATGCAGGCCCCGATACCCCGGCCTTTACAGAGGACGACGTGCGGCAATTTGCAAGCACGCTCAGTAAAGGACTGGGGCGAATAGACGTCGTTGGAGCCATGCCAAACATAGACAAAATCCAGTTCCTGACAACAGCAGCGCTTCAGGCGCAAAGTGCGGAGGCTGTGAGCTTGCAGACGGCAAGTGATACCTTGCTGTGCTACGTAGTATATAGCGGTGATTTTGCGGTTCATAGCCCTATGGGGCTAAGTCCCATTAGCTACAAGCATGCGATGCAAGTCTTTGACGCTCATTCCGGCAATTTGCTGATGCAAAGCGCTTATGACCGTAAATGATCCTTGCCGAAGCACATATTGCCTGTGTAGGGCATGAGCTAATAGCCACGAATTAGAGCGTAATGTAAGGTCAAGCTTGTCTAACGCTTGACCTTTCACCTTTCTCCCCCTGTATCCCCTCTCCGTATGTAACACGGGCGGCCTGTATGCGGGCTTCCTTTGTATAGTTTTGTGGTTGCGGCTCCTCGCATCACAGTTGACGTCATACCTTGAAAGGAGTCTCGTTTGAGAGTAGTAGTGAAACACCCCTCGTCCACACCACGCAGGCAGCACTCCTGGCGCTCTCGCTTGATGCTGGTTGCCCCGGTTGTGCTCTTCCTCACTTCTTATTCTAACTTCTCCTATTTTGCTTACCCTGCTCGCGCTGCCACCAACCAGATATTGATGAAGAACTACCAGTTCGCCCCCACCAGGGCGGGCCAGGGAAGCACAGTCAGCATCGCGGTGGGGGACACCGTTACATGGTCCAACACCGACCAGGCGAGCCACAACGTAGCCATCACCGATGGGCCTGCCCTTGACGTCTCTCCTGAGATGAAGCAGGGCGACAACTTCACCATGACATTCAGCAAGCCAGGCACCTATCTCTACTACTGCGAGTTCCACCCATGGATGAAGGCAGAGATAGTTGTGGGAGGCTCGGCCAGCACTACCTCGCCTGAACGCGCTTCGCAAACCTTCCCCGAAACGGGCAAAACCGTGCGCGGCAGCTTTCTCGCTTACTGGAATGCGCGGGGCGGCCTCGCCCAGCAGGGCTTTCCTATCTCAGAGGAGATGCAGGAGAAAAACCAAACCGACGGCAAAATCTACACCGTGCAGTACTTTGAAAGAGCAGTCTTCGAGATGCACCCTGAGAACGCCGCTCCCAATGATGTGCTCCTCTCCCTCCTGGGCAACTTCCTCTACAAGGAGAAGTACCCCAAAGGCGCGCCCGGCCAGCAGGCTAACACCTCGCCAGGCTCAGTCCTCTTCAAAGAGACAGGGTACCGGGTGGGAGGACTCTTCCTCGACTACTGGAAATCTCATGGTGGTTTAGCTCAGCAAGGCTATCCTATCTCTAACGAGTTCCAGGAGCGCAGCGACCTGGATGGTAAAACATATACAGTGCAGTACTTCGAGCGCGCAGTCTTGGAGTACCACCCTGAGAAGGAGGCGCCTTATAATGTGCTGCTGAGCCAGCTTGGCAAGTTCCGCTTCGACAAGACAGCCGCGTCGCGCCAGTCGCCCATGGACCCCGCGACGGGCCTCCAGCAGATAGGCATGTCATCAGGCCCCAATAACTACCCCTTGATGGCAGGCCCACACGCCGCGCCGGGCCTAAACGTCTCCATCTACGATCAGGACCCGCAGCCTGTAGTCAGCTGGATGGATGACCTGGGAACGAAGTGGGCGTTGCACCAGCTTTCCTGGTACCAGATAGAGCCGCAGAAGGGCGTTTACAGGTGGGATAAGATAGATGCCGCCGTTGACGCACTTTACAAAGCCGGGGTGCGAATAATCCTGCACCCTGTTCAGTCGCCGCAGTGGGCCTGGGGAGGTGCCAACAAAGTGACCTACCCCACTGATCCTGCTGACTTCGGACGCTTTATGAAGCTAGCGGCGCAGCGCTACAAAGGCAAGGTAGTCGGCTATCAGATCTGGAACGAGCCGAACATCGCACAGGAGGCGGGGCAATATGTGGTAGCTGCCCGCTACGCCGCTATCCTCAAAGAGGGCTATAACGCCGTCAAGTCGGTAGACCCCAAAGCCGTTGTGATCGCCGCTGCCCTTACCCCCACAGGCGTGAACGACCCGTCGGTGGCGGTTGACGACCTCCTCTTTCTGAAGCGCCTCTACGCCTACAACAGGGGTGAGCTGAAGGGCTACTTTGACGTGCTGGGGGCGCACCCCGGCTCTAACGCCAACCCGCCCGAAGACCTCTACCCCGACAAACCGGGTCCAGGCCCAGGCTGGACTAACCACCCCAGCTTCTACTTCCGCCGCATCGAGCAGCTTCGCCAGGTGATGGTGGAGAATGGCGACGCCGAAAAACAGATATGGCTCACCGAGTTTGGCTGGACAAGCACGACGGACCCCGCGCCAGGCTTCGGCTATGCAGCGCAAAATAGCGAGCAAGAACAGGCTGATTACATAGGGCAAGCCTTCCGCATGGGCCGCGACCGTTATCCCTGGATGGGGCCGATGCTCCTCTTCCAGCTAAACTTCGCCCTCCCTAACATCACAAGCGACCCCAAAGACGAGCGCATCGGCTGGGGCATACTGCGCCGTGATGGCAGCAAGCGTCCCTCTTACTTCGCTGTGCAGCAATACGCGGAGGAATATAACGCTAAAAAGTAGAGGCTGGCCCGCAGATAGCAGGATAACGCAAAATGGCCGCTGAGTCCAGTTGCGCAGTAACGGTAACTGTTCAGAGTAAGGGTGGAGCAATCTTCTTGGGGTATCCGTGCGGGTGTTGCGCAGTAACGAGACAAGCGTCCGTATCTGTTATAATTAGCAGATACAGAACACCATAGAAGCAGACTACTGCTGAAGAGCCACCCCGAAGTGCCTCGCTATGTTGTGGCTTGTCTATTCCCGGCAGACCAGGTCCCAAGCTACATGGCAGCTGCAATTCTCGGACGAACAGGTGCTTTATGCTGAAGAGGGTTATACATAACCTGGGCAAAGCAGATAAGGATGACGCTGCACGCCTGGAGCCGCCTGAGCTTGCGAAAGAAGGCGGGCACGGCGACCACTGGGGTTGCGTGGTACGCAGCGCAGAGGAAGGCGATTTGCTCGCCTTCATAGGGCGGGTGGTACGTGAGGTCGAGCAACCTAAGATATTCGAGGCGCGTGGGGCGGGGGTGGCAGCGTGCTCGCCAGGCGAAAAGTTGCGCGCATGTGTCCTTATGAAAGATGAGCGGATAGCGAGCGCATACCCTGAGGCCCAGGGTGGGGCAGTCTGGCCGGTCACAGTCAAAGAGGTAACGCCATGGGCTAACGGCATCGAGGGGCAGATTACAGGTGATTGTTACGGCGCGACTGTTAGCTTCTTTGATACCCGCTTTTACGCCAACAGGCGCAGGTACAAAGTTGGCGAGAGCTACAACTTCTACATCAACGCTTTTGCTTATACGTTAGGGCTTGCTTCCGATATGGAAGTAGATACCGACATGGGAGCAAAGGTATCGCTGAAGGGGGCCTACGCTTACATGCCTGCGAGCCTGGGCAACCCAGGGGCTGACATTGACGATTATTGGTTCCACAGCCCACTTGACGGTGACGTTTCAGAGGCCGAGCTTGCGGGCAAGGAGATGCTCGTCTATCCTATCATCATGGCTATCCCGCAAGACCACGAGCTGCACGTGGCGCTGTATGTTGCCCGACATCTCCTGGGGGAGGGTATAGAAGAGGCCGCGCCTGGAGTAGACCTTGAAGGCTTCCTCTGGCTACAGGGATATTTGCAGGAGGCATAGGCGGCTGTGGAAGCAACACCCACCGAAGGCGATCTACGACCGTCCCCGCGACCGGGGCAGGAGTACCGCCGTGCTGCCGTTTTGCTACTGCTTTACCCGCGTACCGGTGAGGACTACATAGTTTTCATGCGCCGCACCGAGACAGTAGAACACCACAAAGGACAAATATCCCTGCCCGGCGGCTCGCAGGACGACACCGACCCTGACCTGGTATTTACCGCACTGCGTGAGGCGCACGAAGAGCTCGGGGTAGACCCGGCGGCGGTCGAGGTCGTATCGGTGCGCCAGAATGTTTATGTGCCGGTAAGCGGCTTTGTTATAACACCTGTGGTCGCACGCTTGACCCCCCAGGTTGCAGAGCTTGTCTTCCGGCCCAACCCCGACGAGGTGGCCGAGATTATAGAAGTGCCCCTTTCAGTGTTACGTAGCGACGCCACTCACCATACAGAGACGCGCGTAGTCAGGGGTGTCACCAGCACAATCCACTTTTACACCTACAGCTCCTACGAAATCTGGGGAGCCACAGGCCGCATCATTTACGAGTTCCTGAACGAGCTGTGAATTACGAATTACGAGTTAGTAATTACCAGTTACCCAATACTTGTTGTTATCTTGTCGCCTGGCTTACCACCAATTCGTAATTTGTTGCCCTATGCCCAACGCTCGCACACACGACATTATCACTATAGCTACCGCAGCCGCCGCTACGCCTCTGATTCTGAGTAGCAGTTGGCCCGATATGAATCCAACCAATGCCGCTGTGCTGATCGGTTCGTATCTGGCTTCGGGACTCCTTTTCAGCCCCGATCTTGACTTACGTTCTACACCATACAGGCGATGGGGCGCGCTAAGGTGGGCGTGGCTACCATACCGGCGTATGGTGCCTCACCGCAGTTGGGTCTCGCACAGCTTTATAATTGGTCCGTTGCTGCGCATCCTCTACTTCGCAGGGGTCATGCTCCTTCTGGCTCTTGTGGCGCTCGGGCTGCTCAACTCCCTTGTGCCCGTTGATCCCTCAGGTACCATGCTTGTCGTCACCTCGGCGATTGCCCGGTGGATCGCCGGGCACCCTGCCACAATTGGCTATTCTGTGTCGGGCTTTGTGCTGGGCGGGGCAGCGCACACTCTAGCCGATCTGATAGTTACGGCTGTAAAGCGTCGGATATAATGAATATCGCGCGATACCACCACGCACTACTCGTCTATAACACAAAGAAAGGTCCCGTCATGCCTCACCTGCCCGTAAGCTACCACCATAAGTGGGATGTGACTCCCCAGGAGGCTACTGCTATACAGATGTCTCTGGCAAGCAAGGTCTCTTTGCAGCCTCAGCTAGGAGCGGTGAAGAAGGTGGCGGGGATAGATATGAGCGCAAAAGATGTAGCTCGTGCTGCGGTAGTTATCTTATCTTACCCTGAGCTTGAAGTGCTGGAAGTGCAGCGCGCCGAAAAGCCGCTCGATTTCCCTTATGTGCCGGGTCTGCTCTCCTTCAGGGAGGGGCCTGCCATACTTGCCGCCTTTGACAAGGTGAAAGAGTGGCCCGACCTGGCTTTTTTCGACGGGCAGGGAGTAGCTCACCCTCGAAAGATCGGCATAGCGTCACACATAGGTGTGCTCCTTGATTTGCCTTCAATCGGGGTGGCAAAATCGCCTCTGGCGGTGCGCGGCCCCGAACCCGGCCCCGAACCCGGCTCATGGACCGAGTGGCGCAACAGGCGCGGCGAAGTGCTGGCCGCCGCTGTTCGCACCAAGCTGCGCACGAATCCCTTGTATATATCCCCAGGACACAAGATAGACCTCCCAACTGCCGTAGAGTACGTTCTAGCAAGCTGTCGCGGCTACAGGCTCCCGGAACCGACCCGCCAGGCGCACAACAACGCCGCCCTGCCCTGGGCGAGTGACGAGCAATGAGGGCTGAGGCGAGAAGATGCGCACCGTAGGAATATTGATTTTCGATGACGTCGAAGTGCTGGATTTCTGCGGACCTTTTGAGGTTTTCTCCAGCGCGCGGCCCGCCGGAGAGAGAGGTGACGAGCACAGGCTTTTTGAGGTCTTTACGGTGGCGATTGAACCGGACATTGTGCGGTGTTGTGGCGGGTTGCTTGTGCAGCCCAGTCTGACTATAGATGATAACCGCGACTTTGACATCCTTGTGGTGCCCGGCGGCAACGGCACGCGGCGTGAGCGTCTGAACACCCATCTGCTCGACTGGATAGTTGAGCGCGACCGCCAAACTGAGCTGACCACGAGCGTCTGCACAGGAGCCTTTCTCCTCGCGGGATCGGGCCTGTTGGATGGCCGCCGGGCCACTACTCATTGGGGCAGCATCGAGTGGATGCGCGAGAACTACCCATTGGTGGAGATGCTTGCCGATATGCGTGTCGTAGACCAAGGGCGTATCATCACCTGCGCGGGCATATCGGCAGGGATAGACATGGCGTTGCACGTCGTAGAGCGGTTGCACGGCCTTGATACAGCTCGGTGGACCGCACGCCGGATGGAGTATGACTGGGCGGCCGGCGGCTAACGGCCCGTGATGGTAGTAACTCGTAATTCGTAACCGGTCACCCATTCTTCTGGAAAATGAGGATATACTGGTGAAGCTGATTGGCTACAAATCTGTACGGGTAGCCGAAGGGATAGAGGCGCGGGGTCTGGTTATACCAGATTTTGCAGCCCCTGTAAGCCAGGTTTGACAGGGCGACGAGGTGTATCACTATATCGGCGTGCAGCATGTTGTGGTGCTGTGCTGTTGGTTGCAGGTCTTTGGCAAAAAGAACAAGGTAGCCCGAAGGCTTGAGTGCGCTTACGGCGGTAGTGAGCACGCCGGTCAACTCGTCGAGAAACTGCTCATAAGGCAAGTTGCCGAGGTCGAGCGGACTGCCTGTGAAAGGCGTTGCGGGCGACCGGCCCGTTTTTTTCTTCTTCTCGCCACTTTGGGGGCGGCGCATCATATCGCCGTACGGCGGGTCGGTGAGCACCATATCAAAAAGCCTCTCTGCCACCTCCGTATGTTGCATCATGCAGCGCGCATCGGCGTGTAAAGCCACCTGGGGGCGCAGAGCCTCCTGGCACGCCACGTGGCGATATGTCTCTATGTATTCATCGGAGAGATCAAGGCCGACGGCGTTACGAGCCGCCAGAGAGCACCCCAGGAGGGTGCCGCCTACACCCATGAAGGGGTCCAATACCCACTCGCCTTCTTTGGTGAAGAACTCAACAATGCGGCGCATGAGTTGTGGCGGCTTGGGAGAAGGGTGGGCGCGGCGTAAGTTGTGCCCGTAAGAGTGAGGGCCGCTGGTAGGGTATGCCGTCGCCTCCACAGACGACAAGAAGTGTACCCACTCACGCCCCGTAAGGTCGTTCAGCCTGTTGCGTGGGTCTTTCTCAACCTTAACTGCGCCTCCTTGTGCAGAACCTTTATCCAGGACCTTACGCTTTGCTACATGTGCCGACAACGCCATCTAAATACCTCTCCCGCCTTCGGCGGAATTACGAGTTAAGAGTTGCGAATTACAGTGAGCCAACTCGCAATTACTACTCTCCCACCCAGTAGAGCATCTCCTGCACGGTATTGCCGGTTTTGTAACGGCGGTTTTCACCGTCGGCATCAGAGCGGAAGCGCCTGTATTCGCAAACAAATACCTCCACCTTGCCACGCTCTGCCAGTATTTCCATGATATGCTCGTGAGGGATCAGCCCCTCGCTGTTATAGCTCAACAATATCCGGCGTGCTCTGGCATAGCTGACCAGGCACGCTAATGCTTCTCCCGCTTTGCCTGAGCGACAATAGGGCGAGCGTTTATCGTTATCTGCTCGCAGCCCGGCTACCCCTTTCAGTTGCGGCGCGTCGCCCAGCGCCAGCGTTTCCAGCACATGGTAGTTGGTGCAATACTGGCGGGTGTTGTAGGGAGGGTCGGCGTAGAGAAGGTCACATTCTTGCCTGGCGGCCAGCTCGTTGGCGTCACACAAGTTGACGCTATGCTCATGTGCGCTGTGAACCACCTGGGGAACGGCAAGGATAAGGGGCTTGTGGGCGCGCGGATCCCAGCCTTTGAGGTAGGCAGCGTATGTGCCCGCCACATTGGCTACTTTGGATACAGCCTCTATGAGGGCAGCCACCAGCAGGTAACGCTCGGCTTCGGTAAGCCAACCCATTTGCCACCAGTGGTTTATCTCGCTGCGTATACTGTCTACGCGTAACGCGTTGGCGGCGGTAAAGTAACGCCGTCCTTCAGGCCCATCGGGCGAGTAGTTCCAGTAGCAAAAGCCTTCTACCCCGCGCAGATTATTAAGGTGGGCGATGGCGCGATGCATAGGCACCGGCAGGTTAATATCGGGGTCGAGCGCCCCTGCTTCAAGGAGAGCCGCGAAAGGAGGCGCTTCGTTTATCCCAATATAGGCGTGCTGGAAAGCGTAAGAATAAGCCATGATATCGCCTGTGACAACTCGCCACTCCTGCCTCTTGAGGTGCCTGGCGACAGCAGTTGTACCCGTGAAAGGGTCGCACACAGTGAGGGGCGCCTCACGCCTGCCGGTGAGGCCGTGCATAGCCAGCACTTCGTCTATGAACGAAAGGAGGCTAGCTTTGTTGCCGAGGTAGCGCATAGGTAGTCACCGGCTAATAGCTTTGAGCCATCTAAGGCGGCTCTGCATTACATAACATCCGTTGCTGCACTATGCCTATTGTACTATACGGACGCAAGGGGCAGTTGGAAGCCTCTGTAGCGTGGCACCCTGCTTGCTCTTGCGTTGAAGGCAGCATTTCTTTAGGAGGAACTACTTTGGCTAAAGAGGCACTTTCATTCGGGTGGATCATGCAGCCGGCCTTCGTCAACACGCCTGAAGGCGTAGACTCTCGTGACATCAGCCTGGCACGCGAGCTAATCACCAACAACGAGAAGCAGATAGAACTCGCTCGCTCCGGCGGCTTCGACACAATCTGGGTGGAAGACCACATGGGGTGGGCTGAGAAAGCCCACCTTGAGTGCTTTACCAACATGTCGTGGCTGGCGGGCAGGCACGAAGGGCTGCGTTACGGCACGATGGTCTGCGGGCAGGCCTTTCGCAATCCGGCTTACCTGGCGAAGCTTTCGGTAAATATGTACCTCCTTACCGGAGGCAGCTTTATACTGGGGATCGGGGCGGGGAACAACCCCGGTGAGCACCGTGAGTTCGGGTACGACTTCTTGCCTGCCGGCGAGCGGTTAGCGCAGACTGAGGAGGCTGTCAAGATCATCAAGGCGCTATGGGCTGATAGCCCCGCCACCTTCGCGGGCAACTACTATTCTATAGACCACGCCTATTCATCGCCATTACCAGATGGGCCAATCCCTTTGATGATCGGCGGCGGCGGGGAGAAGAAGACGCTGCGGCTGGTGGCGGAGTATGCCGATTGGTGGTGCGCCGACGTTGAGCCTGCTAATGTATTCAAGCACAAGGTTGGGGTTCTCGCCGAGCACTGCGCCGCGGTCGGGCGCGACCCGGACAATATCATCAATGCCCAGGTTACCTGGATCAGCATAGAGGAGGACTCGGCTAAAGCCACACGCTGGGACCACCTGCACATCGTGGCGGGCAACCCGGATGAAGTTACACGCGAGCTAGAGGCCTTCCGCGATGCCGGAGTAGATCACTTCCAGATCCGCTTTATGGATTACCCGGATACAGCAGGAGTTGAGCGCTTTATCTCCAAAGTGATGCCGAGACTGACGTAACTCGTAATTCCGCACTAATCCTCTTCTGCGGCCTTAATTGCGCGCGCTATGCGCTGGGCTGAGACTACCAGGGGGCGGGTTGCCGCCATCTGGAGGCGGCGCATAGTGCGTACAACTTTCCGCGTCCAGCCCATATAGTTGGCATCGTAACTTAGGGCGGCTGTTTGCATGCCTACATCCTGGCCGCTCTCCTCGCGCAGATACCAGCGGTGGTCCATAATCCAGAGGTAGAGGTCGCCCGCCGTGCGGTTCGGGAAGTCTTGCAGTATCTTGTTATCTTCAATTACCTTAGCAAGAGGCAAGTAAATATTGTCATACCAGTCGAGCACCGCTTCTTCCCACTCTACGGGACGTTTCTGGTCTATACCCATATACCAGCGATGCGCCGAGATATGCTCTATCAGCACGTCGTAGCGGCCCAGAGAGGTGAACCTGATGTTGACATTCTCGCGCAGTTTATCCAACTTGGTCTGCTCAAGGAACCGGGCAAACTCCGCCAGCTGTATCAGATCGCGCTGGTCGCTGATCGCGGGGATTTGCACCCTGGTAGGACAGTCTATCACCTCAGCGTCGATATATTCTGCTCCCTTTTCTTTGGCTACCGACACCCGATGGTTCCCATCTTTGACAAAGTAGATGCCCCCTACTTTGTAGAGCTGCACAGGTGGAAGGACTACATCGTTCAGCGTTGCCCGGTCAACGCTTTCCCAGCGCCTACGAGTATGAGTTTGTGTAGGCAGAAATCTCCTGTCGAAGTCGCGGTACCGGTCTACACTCCCTACTATTTGCGAGATAGGCACCTGCTGAAGCCCTCTGTAGAACTGGCCTTGCATCGGCAACATCTTTTGCACTTCCTCAAAGGAGATGAGCCAGTTCGAATCCCCCTTGAGAGTAGCAACTATGTCACTTATGAAAGCTCTACGCCTGGCACGTTCAAAATCGGATTGCGCCGCGCGTGCCACATAATTACTCAGATTGTCGTCCATTGGCCCTCTGCTCCACTTGTGTGAGATGTGACGAGTAATACGCACTACGCGCTACACGCTACGTATTATCCTTCATCTGCTCGTACTTCTTACTGTTTACTTTGTTTACTTTCCAGCCCGACTTTTCATCGTTTCTGGCTAGCTCCAGGAGCACATGGCCGTAGGCGTTGATAATCTCTGTATCTTTCCATCTGGTCTGCGTCGGCAGCATCGGTTGGTAGCGATGTGTATGGCCGTGCAAAAGCAATATGGGCCTGTAACGATCGACAAAAGGCAGCAGCGCCTCGAAGCCCCTATGCGCTATATCGTCGTTGTCATGTATGCCCCTGGGCGGCGTGTGCGTAACCAGTACATCAAGATAGCGCCCGGTGAGCAACTTGTTTCTCAATAGACCTGGGATTAGCCGCCACAGGTTCCACGCCACCTGACTTTCTGTGTACTGGTGTGGGCCGCTGTTGTAAACCGGGCTGCCCTCCAATCCGGCCAGCAAAAGCCCCTTGTATTCGGCCACGTGGCCGTTGAGATCATACGCACCGAGATATCTGTCCTTGTCGGGGTCTTCGGTGCTGCTGTTGTGCTCCACAAAGCAATGATTGCCCAGGACATGCATCAAGGGCACACCCAGGGTGCTAGCCAGAAAATCAAGATAGCTTGGTTGCAGATCGCCGCAGCTAATCAACAAATCAACAGGAGCAAGCCACTCGTTTATAGAGCTGGTATATAGCTGCGGCTCAACATAATCAGCGACGGCCAACACCCGCAGGGTATCGCCTCTTTGCGAACCAACTTCGTTGTTTGTTGGGGTGGACATTTCTTACGTGCCTGGTTATAAGGGTAGCCGACGTTGGCTATCTCTGGCTATTCTCCATCACTTATTTTAGCATAGAGTGGACCCCTATTTTCTTGTAGGCAAGACGTAGTTAGCTAGCTAAGGCTTGTCTTCAAACTCCGAAAGGGCATAGCCAACACATTACAAGTCCGGTTGACGCGCCCTGTGGAATGTGTTACAAAGTGCTGACTGCGGGCAATGCCAATGCCATTTTTAGATTCATATCGCCTGGAAGGATGAAACACAAGGAATGCCACAGCAAAAAAAACGCGGCTCAAGCAGCCGTAGTTCAAGCTCGATGACCGGGGGCGGTGCTGCCACGCAAAGAGGGAGCACAGCGCGCCCTGCGGCCCATCGTCCGGTCCAGCCACAACCTCAGCGCTCACGCTCAGAGCAGGTAAACAAGGCGCTGCCACCCTTTACCGTCAGGCGTTACGTGGCTATATGGGCCTTAGGGATGATCCCGCTGCTTCTCGTGATCTGGGTGCTTGTACAGGGCCAGCAAAAAGCCCCGGCCACAGGCTCTAACGCAGCAGCTTCAGCAAGCTCAACCCTCCAATCTGCCACAGCGCCAAACGCCAACCCAACTGCGGCTCAGGCGACCAGCCCGGCGCTTGCTCAGACCCCGGCTTCGTCCACTCCGGCGGTGAGTGGCGCTACGGCGGTGAACAGCCCAGCGGCCAATGCTACTGCGCCTGGTAAGTACCTGGTGCTGGATACCGCCAAAGGGCAAATCGTCGCCAAGCTGTACACAGATGCGTCGGCTGGCGTGAGCAAAACAATCGCCAACTTTGAGCAGAAAGCCAACTCAGGGGCGTTTAACGGGCGGATATTTCACCGCGTAGAGAATTGGGTAATCCAGGGCGGTGATCCTCTCGGCAACGGCACCGGAGGAGGCACTATGCCCTCCGAGTATAACAATCTACCCTTCAAGGCAGGCGCGCTTGGCGTCGCTAGAGGCCAGGACCCTGCCATAAACAACGACAGCCAGTTCTTCATAGTCAAGACCGACTCCGACTTCCTGGATGGGCAGTACACCAATTGGGGCCAGGTAGTTCAGGGTATGGATGTTGTCAACAAGATAGCGATAGGCGACAAGATAACCGGCGCTAAGGTGGAAAACAGGTAGATAGGCAAAGGAGCAGAGGTTAGTAACTGTTTCCTCGATTGGGTAAATAGCTATACGCTAAGGAGTCAGGGCATGAAAGTTATGGTAGTTGAGACGCCGAAAGGTGATATTATTTGTAGTCTTGCCACGGATCCTGCGGCGGGTGTGAGCAAGACAATCGCCAACTTCGAGGAAAAGGCCAACTCAGGCTTCTTCAATGGGCTTCTCTTTCACCGCGTGGAGCACTGGGTAATCCAGGGTGGCGACCCTACAGGCACAGGCTCAGGTGGGGGCAAGATGCCCGCCGAATATAACAAGCTGGCCTTCAGCGAGGGCGCGCTTGGGGTCGCCAGGGGGCCTGACAAGTCGCGCAACAGCGATTGCCAATTCTTCATAGTCAAGACCGACTCCGATTTCCTCAACGGTGAGTACACCAACTGGGGCCAGGTAATCGAAGGGATGGACGTCGTCAAGAAAATCGCCAAAGGCGACAAGATGACCTCTGTGCGCGTCGAGGAGCGGTAACACGCGGGGTTGCGGCTTAGAGATTAGGGGTTATTAGTAGCGAGGGCAAGTTGAGGCTCAAAGCTTCAGGATTGGGGCGGTCGTTACAGGGGCTTCGCGCATTTGTTCCTGGCATTGGCTCTATCCTCTGGTATACCACCGCGGCGCTTGTGACGGCCCTCGTTATGCGCTTTGCTATGCGAGCGCTCGGCGTGCGCGACGACATACCTTTTCCCCACCTGATCTACTCACTTACGACCCCTCTGGTGCAGCCTTTTTATCTCTTCTTTCCGGTGAGCGACCGCTTTGATTACCACGCTGTTGAGGCGGCGTCGTTGGCTGCGGCGGGGGTTGTGCTGGCGCTTGCCGTTGGTCTGTACCTGCTAGGTCTGCTCCTGGCGGGCACAAAGCTGAGAGGATAGCGCGGCAAGTAAAGCGGGCGCTGGGATCAGTCGCACCGTCCATCAGATAACTACCTCAACATCAACACGTCGCAGGGGGAGTGGTCTACTGCGAAGCGGGCGACATGGCCTACGCTGGCGGGGCCGATGGGTGGCCTCGGGCCGCGCTTGTAGCTTGAGCCTATCACCACCAGCCCTATTTGCAACTCCGGTTGTGCCGCGAGATAGACAATCTCCTGCTCAGGTCTGCCTCTTTTTACCTCGGTTGTGATCGCTTGCCGGCTGAAGCCCAGCTGCACGCAGCTGCTCTCGGCCTCAGCCAGCACCGCCTCGGCGGTCTGCTCATCAGCACTGGCGATCAAAGCCTCACGGTCGGCCATGACGCGAGCGCCACTGTGCAGCCTGCGGGCGATGTAGCCAAGCTCCTCAGAAGGCCGCGTATCTATCACATAGAGGAGGATTAGAGGGCGGTCCACAGGCACATGAGGCGCAGCCCGCTCGATGAACTGCTTCGTATCCAGACCACTCAGGCAAAATAGCACTGCACGCTTGTTATCTATCATATCTTTACCCCTTCCATCTCAAAACAGGCTCGACAGCCATAGCGCAAGCGCGCCTAAAGCCAGCAAGACAGGCGTTACTGTAATTCCCAGCCGGAAGTATGCCACCGGCGATACCTCCATCCCTTTGCGCCTCAGGATGAGAAGCCAGAGCATCGTCGCGAGCGAGCCGACAGTAGTGATATTCGGGCCTAAGTCGGCTCCCACTATCGTACCGTAGACAAAGAGGTCTTGAATCTGACCTGGGGGGGCGGCTGAGCGTATTGACGAGATGAGCACCAGCGCCATAGGCACATTGTTGATGGCGTTGGAGCCAATCGCCGCACCGAAGACCGATGCGAGCACAGCGCCCCAGCTTTGCCCGCCCGACAAAGCTACCAGCCACCTGCCGAAACCCGCCGTAAGGCCCAGGTTCTCTATCCCCTGAACCATTACCAGCATCCCACCTATGAAGCCGAAGATCGGCCAGGAAATCTCCGAAGCCAGTTTGCGCCATCGCAGCCGCCGGGCCACAAATGCTGCCGTGAGAAGCCATGCGGAGCCGCCAAGCGCCACGAACGAGAGCGGCCATCGAAATGCCGAGGCGAGGACGTAGGCCACAGCTATCACCCCTAACGAGCCGACCACGAACCAGAAATATGGCCCGCTTTGTTGGTCAGGCATCGAGGCGAGCAGAGCCGGGTCGAAGCGG
>JADMIH010000087.1 GCA_015478675.1 Chloroflexota bacterium
AACAACGACAGAGGACGTTGTACCGGGTGCCCTGCCGCCGCCTCCAGCAACGCTGTTGGAATCGCTCCATCCAGCAGGGCTATCATTGCGCCTCGCCGTCTCGCCAGACCGGCAGACAAGCCAACCACCCGCCTTGTGCCCAGCGGCGTCTGAACTGGTCGAGCCGCGCTCCCAAGCTGAGAGGCGGCTGCAAAGCTGTGTCAAATAGCTTGAGGGCTGCGCCGGTTGCGGGGCGCAGCCGCCAGTCCGCATCCTGACTTCGCTCGATCACGTGCCACTCGGAAGGGCGCAGCGCTGGCGCTGCGCTGCGAATCCGCGCGGGCAATCCCGCCGTTCGAGCGCCGCAGACAAAGAGCACGCCCCCAGGCTCAAGACCCGAGGCGAGAAGCCGCCACCACGAGGGTTGTGGAGTTGCTGATCTGTGGTCGAGCACCACTACTGAGTACGCAGTGGCGAGAGGCAGTTGTTCCATAGCCGGGGCACGAGATGATCGGTGCAAGCCGGCAGAGCCGCCACAGTAGTAACGAACCTCCCCCGCTGCCATAGGCGCGATCCAGAGCCAGCGTGCTCCTGCCCACAAGGGCAGCGCTACCGCCCACGATGGCAACCCTGTGAACGCGCCTGTGTTGGATTGAGACCCCGAAGGCTGAGACAACACGTTGCTCCTCATCGCCCGTGGTTAGTTACGAGTGACTACCACCACAGACCACTGATGCAGCGGGTTTGTGCTCCTTCCCGCGTTATGTTAGAATGACGCTGCTCGCGCCATCGTTTTAGAAGGCACGTCGCGACCCTCTCTGCTGTGCAGTCGCAGTGATGCAGCGGCGCGGCAATAGCAAAACGGATATTGTGATCCGACCAATCACACCTGGCGCAATCAGAAATCAGAAAAGTGAAGCACAGTATATCACAACAGGTAAAATTATTGCTTGCTGGTAAATGTTCAGATTTAGGGTGGAGCAACCTTCTTGGGGTATCTGTGGAGGCGTACCCTTACGCACCCTCACCCCAAACCCCCTCTCCCATGAAGGGAGAGGGGGCTTTGTTGCTGGGGAGTATATCTCCCATGAAGGGAGAGGGGCATGGGGTGAGGGGAGGGACGCCCCTGCACCCCAACTCTGAACGCTTACGCTTGCTGCGCTACATAGTTATCTCGCTACATAGTTGTCTATAGTATGGCGAAGAAAGTTCGGGTTTTGCAGATCATAGATAAGGTTGGGAACGCCGGTGCGGAGGTGTTGCAACGGACCTTTGCCGAGGGCCTGGACCGCACACGCTTCGACCTTTATGTTTGCGGTCTGCGCCCCCGGCCCGGTTCTATAACCGTGCCCGCGCTAAAGGCTCTGGGTGTGCCTGTTATCGTTCTCAACCAGCACGCCTCCTACGACTTGCCCTCGCTACTGCGCCTAGTCAGGTATATACGACGTCATAAAATTGATATTATACATACGCACCTGCAAGGTGCCGACATTATGGGGCGTATGGCTGGCTTTGCGACGCGACGGCCTGTGGTCTCCACAATCCACAATGGGCTTATAGACCTCGATGAGGAGCCGCGCCACCGGCAACTCTTAGAGAGGTGGACAGCGCACCTGTGGTGCCGAAAGCTGGTAGTGGTCTCGGAGCTATTGCGCGAAGAGGTGGCCCAGTGGTTCGGCTTCCCTCTGAGTCGTGTGCTAACCATCGCCAATGGTGTGGACACCGACCGCTTCTATCGCAGGCCTGACTTTGATCGAGCCGCTGTCAAGCAGGCTCTGGTCGGTGGCGACTTCCCTCTGGTAACTAATCTTGCCCGGCTGACGCCGCAAAAAGGGCAGGAGTATCTGGTGAAAGCGGCCCGGGTCGTTACTCTATCGCGCCCTGATGTGCGCTTCGCCGTGCTGGGTGAAGGTCCTCTACTTGGTGATTTGCAGGAGCAGGCCGTTGAACTGGGAGTTGCCGACAACTTCGTTTTCGCCGGCTTTCGTGACAACGTGCCCGACATACTCGCCGCCAGCGATCTATTTGTCCTTTCATCGCTCTGGGAGGGGATGCCGGTGGCGCTGCTCGAAGCTATGTCGGCGGGCTGTGCTACAGTGAGCACTGACGTGGGAGGAGTGGCCCAGGTGGTTCGGGATGGAGTTACAGGGTTGCTGGTGCCGCCAGCAGATGCCGAAACGCTGGCACTGAGCATTCTTCGCTGCATCAACGACCCCGGCCTTAGCAGGCGGCTTGGTGAGGCGGCACGCGCCGAGGTGGTTCGCAACTACAGCATGCGTGCCTGGGTCAGCAAGTGGGAAGATCTTTATTTGCACGAGCTTGGTATAAGGCTAGCGTCGCGGGCTGAAGATGCCTGTGGTGGCCGGTAGACGGCTAATTGTGGCTTTTAGCGTTCCTGTCCTGTCTACACTACTACACTATATGCGAATATTCAACATCCAGTCTTCAGCCTTCAGCTTTCAGCATTCGGCTTTCCCGCAGTATCATCTGCGTGCGATACACGAGGTGGCCGGTCTGCATGAGCTTGAAGATGCGTGGACTGACCTGCTGCTAGCCTCCCCCACTTCAACTGTCTTCTCGTCATTCCAGTGGTGTGACGCCTGGTGGCGGCACTTCGGCGGCGGAAAGAGGCTAAACGTAGTCACGGTGCGCGACGGCTCCGGCGAGCTTGTAGGTGTCGCGCCGTTGATGGTGAGGCGCTTTGGCCCATTCCGTAAGCTGGAGTTCATCGGCGCTGGCCTCAGCGACTACAGTGACTTTGTAGTGCACCCACGCTGCGCGCAAGCGGCTATAGGCGTTATATTGACCTTCTTGCAAGGGCGCCACCGGGGTTGGGACCTGGGCGATCTGAGTGAAGTGCCTGCTCAATCTTCACTCCTCAGCTTCCTGCGGGCGCGCAGGATCAGCGGGTTGAACGTCACCTGCCTGCCTCAGACCAACTGCCCGTTTATCGCGCTTCCCACCTCCTGGGAGGCATACGTTAGCGCCTTGCCCCGCAAGCGGCGTTACTATGTGTCATCATTCCCACGCAAATTCATGCGGGAGCAGGATGGCAGCCTGGAGGTAGTAGCCGAGAAGATGAAGGTCGAGGATGCTATTGCCACCTTCTATAAGCTGCACATGGCGCGTTGGGCGACTAAAGACCAGAGCCTGAGCCATGAGCATACGGAGCAGGGCTTCCTTCCCTTTCTGGAGGAGGTATGTATGCGCTTTGCCGTAGCTGAAGAGAATCCCGCCCACGAGGGAAATCCTTCTCGTGGTTGGCTGCGGCTGGTTAGCCTGCGCGCCGGAAGTCAGGTTGTGGCTTCATCGGTTAATTTCCTGATGAATGGTAGATGGAACAGTTATATGAAGGGCTTTGATCCGCAGTGGGCGGCCAGCAGGCCCGGCACTGTGCTTGACGCTCTGCGTATCGAACAGGCGATCAAGGAAGGAGCACGTCTGCTTGACTTTGGGCGCGGCGACGAAGCCTACAAGTCGGGCTTCGGAGCCACCAACAGCCAAAACAGACGTGTGCTTATGGCTACGGGCGCACCTCGCTCGCGAGCAGCTTTCGCGCTGATGATGCTCCGCAACCGTTACCGCCGCTCGGCGCAATCATGAGTTCTTTACAGCTCTAACTCACCTTATGCACGACGGATCACCGAATAGCTACTGCTCCGTAAACCCTTTGGAAGCTTCGTCTCATCTTTGCGCTTTTGCGTTGCCTTTCGTCCTGTAATGGAACGGTTCGTGCTTATTCTCCATCAGCATTGGTTGATGGAGAATAAGATGCACAGTTGGATTTCTAGCAGACGCTATCTCACCGCCATGCAGATGGCGCTCTCAATGCTCGCAGCTGCGGCCCTCGTTAGCTCCTCCGGCAGCCTGGCCGCGCAGCAGGCGCTTTGGGCCTCAAGCGCCCGGCTTGTCAACGCTCTGGATACAAGCGTAACTCTGGCTGCCTACACGGACACTCCCGGCCAGGCGCAATCGCCGGCGGTTGCATTCGACGCGCTCAATAGCCGTGCGGGGGGCACTCTCCAGGTCTACTGGGATCAGCAGACAGCTATTCCGCGTTTCCTCGCTGGCAATAGCAGCTCTGCTAGAATACCCTATGCACCAACCGCAGCCGAGCGGGGCAACCCTCTTGCCGTCGCGCGCGGCTTCCTCGATGAGAACCGTGCTCTTTTTCGCCTCGATGCTGTCGCAAACGACTTCGGCCCGGCGCGTATGGAGCCGGACGCGCAGCTACGCTTCTCCAATATTCGCCTGCCGCAAATCTACAACGGCATACCTGTTTACGGAAAAGAGATGGTCGTCAATCTCGATGAGCAGGGGCGGATAGTAGCGGTTGCCGGTCAATACGCGCCTGGCCTGAAGATTCCAAGCCAGCCGACAATTACCCGCGATCAGGCTGACCAAGTTGCTCTACAGGACCTGAAGGAGAGCTTGCTTGGCCCTGCGGAAAGCTCTACAGTTCAAGTAAACGTGCTCAGCGACAAGACGGCCCTATCGGTCTACGTGGATGAAAATGGCAAGGCGACGCTATCGTGGAATGTCAAAGTGCTCACCACCTCCCCTCTGGGTGAGTGGACTATCTTTGTCAACGCCCGCCGCCCTGTAGTTGTGCATGCCATAGATACCATCGACAATCTGAAGAACCGCGAGACTTATAGCGCCGGCAATAGCACCGATATCCCAGGTCGGCTGCTGGTGCAGGAGGGAGAGCGCACGTCAGACCCTGTTGGGCAGGCGGCCCAGGACGATGCCGGTAAAGTCTACGATTATTACTTCAACACTTTCAAGCGCGATGCCATTGACGGGCAGGGTGGCACCCTGGTCTCTACTGTACATTATGGCGCTAATTCCGAGGACGCTGAGAACGCCGCCTGGATAAGCGAAGCGCAGCAAATGGTGTACGGAGATGGGGGCACCATCTTCAAACCTCTCGCGTATGCCCTTGACGTAGCAGGGCACGAGTTTACACACGGCATCACAGATAACACCGCGCAACTCATCTACGAAGGGCAGTCGGGGGCGCTCAACGAGTCGTACTCCGACGTCTTCGGCGCGATGATTGACCGCGCCAACTGGACGATTGGCGAAACAATCGTGAAATCGCCCCCTTACCCCGTCCCCTATCTGCGGAGCCTTCAGGACCCTGAGATCGGCGGTAATTACGACCCCTCGAACCCACTCACAGGCGTGGGCCAACCGGGAACCATGAGCAACTATGCTAACTTGCCTCTCAGCCGTAAGGCCGACAACGGCGGCGTGCATATCAACAGCGGCATCCCCAACCATGCTGCTTACTTCATCGCGCAGGCCATCGGCAAAGAGAAGATGGAGCAAATATACTATCGTGCGCTCACACAGTATCTGACGCCCAATGCTAACTTCACGGACGCAGGGCGCGCCACCGTTCAGGCGGCGACCGACCTGTATGGCACAACAGAGGTCAACGCTGTGCAAGCAGCTTTCAGGCAGGTGGGCATAGATGTCACCGGCTCGCAGACCGCCCCGGCGCCACCCGTGCAGCCCGGTAACTCAGGCGCGCCCACTCCTGGCCCCTCTCTACCTGTTCCCTCTGAGACCCTCCCGGCGGGCTGCCGTGAGCTGATCGCCAATGGCGGCTTTGAGGGCACCAACAGCTGGAATGAGGTAACCTCCAGCCAGACAGAGTTGATTGACCCACAACTGCCCCACACAGGCACGCAAAGTGCCTGGCTCGGGGGCACCGATAAGGAATCTGTGCAGTATATTTACCAGGACGTAGCCGTGCCCGCCAACGCTACCTCGGTCAGGCTGAGCTATTATCGCCTTGTTCACCAGGAGTTCTCAGGGCTTAGCGGCTTCTTCGCGAGCGACGCCACCTTTACCTCCCTCCTTGCTGATGTTAATGGCAACCAGATAGGGACTATTGAGAGCGTGTCGTCAAAGAACGGCGACGACAAGTGGCGGCAAGTGCAGTTCGAGCTTACTCGCTACGCAGGCCAGAACGTGCGCATCGTCTTCACGGCTGCTAACCCACGCGGCAACGTCAGTAGCTTTTTTGTTGACGATGTAACAATGCCTGCTTGCACCACAGGCCAGGCCCCCTCCGCCCCACCTACCTCCTCGCAGAACCAGGTCTATATCAACGGATATATCACAAGCGCCGACACAGGGCGTGGCATAGCGGGCGCCCAGATATTCATCCTCAACTCCGGTGTTACCGCCTCCGCCGCCGCACAGGATGGGCAGGTCACTGACGATGAAGTGCTCACCTACGGCACCACCGATAGCAGAGGATACTACCAGACCGGAGACCCCGTGGCGCGAGGCAGCTCTTATAGCGTGATCATCCTAGCCAACGGCTACCGGCCCGTGCTCGCTGACGCCGGCATATCCCTCTCCTCCGGCGCAACCAACCCCACAGAGATTGACGCCACAATGCGGGCAGGACGCTAAGACGCTATGCAAGACACCGCGGCCCAAAACGAATCCCCACAAGCGCAACACGTCTGTTGCATCTGCGGGCAACCTCTTTCCCCGCCTTACAACGTGATTAACCAACGTATTTACTGCGACCGCCATTTCGCCGTTGTGAACAGACAGCATCATGGCTTTTGGCGTTCAGCTCTCGCGCAAATAGCAGCAATGGGGCTATTTAGCGTGGTGGTAAGCCTGCTGGCAAGCTATGTTGGCCCTATTGACGATCCCTGGCGCGTCCCCGTAAGCGTAGCCCTCGTCCTTGTGCCGTCAGCGCTATGGCTCTACTACTTCTATTTGCAGGACCGTGACCGGCCCGAGCCGAAGACGCGCATCCTCGAAGTTTTCTTGCTTGCGATGCTTTTGACCGAAGCTGTCGGCTTTCCTCTGTTGCAGTGGTTCCGGCTGGATGACTGGGCATCGACTTTGAGCAGCATGTCGCTGCTGGCCTCTGTTCTGATCGCGGGTTTCCTCTGGCAGGGGATAACATATACTGCCGTGCGCGCCGTCGTGTATGCTACGACCGAGTTCGATGAGCGTATGGACGGCATTGTATACGGCACGATGGCCGGGCTAGGGGTGGGCACACTTCTCAACTTGCACTACGTGCTTGACAACGGTGGGGTGGCACTCGGCCCAGGCGTTGTGCAGATCGTTACAACAGCCCTCGCCCAGGCGTCATTCGGCGGCGTAACCGGCTACTTTATGGCGCAGGCCAAGTTCGAGCACAGGCCCGTGTGGTGGGTACCCGCAGGGGTGGTTATCGCCGCGATAATGAACGGCCTCTTCCGGTGGTCGGTTAGCGAGGTGAGTGCGGACGGCCTCGCCGTTGACCCCTGGCGATCTCTTGTCCTCGGATTGGTGGCGTCGCTCGTGGCCTTCCTTGTGCTTCTTGGTCTCATGCACCAGGCCATGCGTGGCTCGCATACCGCTACGCTGGATCAATGATTATGAATTACAAGACGTTCGCTATTATCTTGCCTGCCAGCTTACCGCTTACTTGTAATTCGCAGCTCGTAATTCCTCCACAAGCGAGATAGCTTATGAGCCGAACGATAGATAATGTGACTGTGTGGCCTCTGCGCACTTTGCCCAAAGACATAGGAGTAGCTGCGGTTGTCTTGCTTGCCTTCCTGCTCGGCTTGCTTCTTCGCTTCTCGGTAGAAGGAAGCGCCAGGGGCTACCAGGCAAGCGATCAGAGCTTCAGCATGTCCTATCCGGCCACCTGGCGCAGCGAGAGCATTACCAGTAGCGTACTGCTCAGGGTGGAGAACCCTCAGACCGCATCGGCTTACAAGACCAATGTGACAGTTGAGGCCCGTGAGCTGGACCCTTCCAGCCCGCCAACTCTTCAGTCCCTTGTTGACAGGCGCGTAGTGCAGCATGGCACCCTCACAGCCTTTGATTTCCTCTCCAGCAGCGAGCGCACAGTTGACGGAGCAAAGGCTGCGGAGATCGACTACGCATTCGTCTCCCAGCCCATTGGCACGTTGCGGACCATCTCACTGCCGGTAATCGTACAAAGTCGCGAATATATAGTGGTCACCAAAAACAAGGTATACTACATAGCGCTGGCAGCGCCGCAAAGCGACTTTGACAACGCCAGTGGGCAATTCGACCGGATGCTTCAGACGGTGAAAATACAATGAAAAAGAAGCCCAGCAAAGATAAGCAGTTACAAGGACCACAGCCTCAGCACGTGCTCGGTAAGGTCCCCGGCGGCGACTTCGCCAGAGAGTTGGAGCCGACGCCACAAAGCACCGGTGAGGCGCAACCCAGCCCGCCACCCGCCGATGACAAGCTAGAGCTACCCGAGAACGCCCTGGTTGCCATGCGCAAGAGTGGAGGTCTTCGCTTCACGTCGGTAGAAGTGATAGTCCACGTTGATGGCACGGTTACAGTGGAAGGCAGCGCGACACCTGGTATGACTATAGCCTCTCCTGCTCGGAAGCTGCGCGATGAGGAGCTTGCCGCGCTCTACAGGGCGCTCGATGAAGCCAACTTACAAGAGCTGCCCGCGCGGTCGGGGGTGCAAAACCCTGACGCTTACGTTTATGAGATCGTGGCACGTACAGCTTCAGGCACTTATGCCGCCGAACTATCCGATGGCAGCATACCTGCGCCGCTGGTCCCGTTGATCCGGCTGCTCGCGCAGTATACGGCCCGCCAATGAGCAACAAAACGTTGTTTCACAATTCAAGACCAATCACCCCTAACCCTCCCTATATGGCGGCATAAAATGGCTTGTCCCACGCCTGGCGCTACGTGGTACCTGGGAGTGGAAGGCATCTATTTCTAGATGACAGCACTTCGGTCCACAACGCTTGCAAAGAGTGTTCGTTCTCTACTCCCGGCTGCAAGCCGCTTGTGGCACCTGGCGACGCTTCTCATGATCGCTGCTCTCACTCTCGGCTTCACGCTGCTGGCGAAAGAGGTGTCGGGCGATGAGAAGGTAAGACTCGGAACGCCGGTAGACACTATCTACACTCCTCATGGTTTTTACGACTTAGAAAAGAGCGCCGAGCAAGGCACATATCGCTGGACCCTCCCCGACGCGCAAATCACTCTCCCAGGATGGGGGCCGGGCAGAATACATGTTATATTTCGGGGCGTGGAAGGCAGCGCAAGCTCCAGGGTGGCCACGCTTCTCTACAACGGCAGCGTAGTAGACCAGACCAGTACTCGGCCCGGAGAAGCCTGGTCCCTCCAGGGCTGGGTCTCGACGCAGACTCGCAACCCCATAATCACCGTCACCTCACCGCCACTTGTCGCGCCTGGGGACAACCGCTCCCTGGGCCTGCTAACCAGAGAATTGGAAATATATGCGCCTGATGCACGCCTTCGCGCCTTCCTGAATCTTGCGCTCCTGGGGTTTACAGCTATACTGCTTTATCTCTCTGTGCTTGCCTGGTTCGGTAATCCGCTACTCGCGCTGAGCACGGGCGTTGCTATCCTCTCTCTGCTCGGCTCGCTCGTGGTCTACCGCGACCGCTGGATGGCAACAGTGGTGTGGGTAGCTCCTGCTCTACTGTCAGGGCTTTTGCTGCTGGGGTTGGCGGGTGGGTGGGCAAGGAGTGGCGTCCCTGATCGCGCCCCGGCGCGTGGCCCTGTCCGCAGGTGTTCTTTGCTGATTGTGCTGGCCCTTACTGCCTTTTTACTGCTACTGACACAGGGGTTCCTGAACGCCTTCGACTCGGAGCGTATGTACAGTGTGGCCGGTGGGCTTACAGAGCTTGGCCGCCCCAGCAGGTATCCAAGCCTCAACGGATACACCAAATACGGCTTTGGCTTGCCTCTGCTGGCGGTGCCGTTTTATTGGTTGGGCAAGCTTGGCACGCTGGTGGGCGGCAGCTATGATGCGATCACGCGCTTCACCGTCTCGATGACCAACCTGCCTGTTACAGCGATAACTTGCTGGCTCCTTTATCGTGCATCCCGGCGCTTCGCGGGCATCGGCGCGTCACTGGCAGTGGCGGGCACTTACCTGCTTGCGACCCCCGCGCTCAATTATGGCCGCACTTTCTTCTCGGAAACAGCAGGCGGTGCTCTCTTGCTCGCTGCCACGCTGCTAATCGTGCCGCCCCAGGGTGAGGTTGCACCTTCGCCTCGCCGCGTTGTGGTCGCGGGTGCGCTGCTAGGTGGGATGATATGGCTCAAGCCCGCGTTCGCGGTCTTCCTGCCCGCGCCCGGCCTGGTTGTAGTTGTGCTCTGGCTGCTGGCTGCACGCTCGAATGTGCATAAATCGCTTCCTGCTTTGCTGCGTCGTGCCGCGACTGCGCTCTTACTCTATTTCATTGGGCCTGTGGCAGCAGGTGTGGTGCAGATTCTCTACAACTTGCTGCGATACGCTCCTCTAGCCGATGCATGGCGTCGCACAGGCTACGAGAAGGAGCCTGGCTTTACCACTCCTTTGTTGGAAGGGTTGGGCGGCCTGCTTTTCAGCCCAGGCAAGAGCCTCTTCCTCTTCGCGCCGCCCCTTATCCTTGCGCCACTGGGCCTGTGGCTCATGCATCGTCGCGGCCTGCTCGGTGGCAGAGTGGCCTACGTCCTGGTGGCGGCCCAGACGCTGGCGAGCCTTTTGTTCAATGCTACGTGGTGGGCCTGGACAGGTAATTTCGCCTGGGGCCCACGCCTTATCATACCTGTGCTGCCTTTGCTGACATGGACCCTCGCGCCCATCGGACAGTACGCTATGCGCGGGGCTGCGAGCGCCATTGGCAAGCGCACGTCGCACAAGGCGTTGCTCTGGTTCTGGGGGGCGCTGGTTGTGCTGGGGGCGCTAGTGTCCATACCTGGAGCCCTGGTCAATTTCCAGCTCTACTTTGAGGAACATGGCCTTGTGCTGGCGGGCGACCCCGGCGAGGCCGCCACCATCTACGATCCCACCCACTCGCCCCTGATCGAAGAACCGGGCTACTTGCTTTCTGGTGTGACATCGGCAATACAGCGCCCCACGTTGCAAGATGCAGGGCTCCCCGGGGCGTGGGATGTACTGGTGCCTGGTGCGCTCACTCTGGTGTCAGTGGTGTTGCTGTGGGCGGCGCGCAGGCGTCCGCCAGGCGCTGTGGAGAATGCGGGGTGATGCTTTGCGCCTTTGCCTTCCCTCGCGACCTCTATTTAGATGTAATCGCCCTGGACTCAGTACTGAGTAACTGTTCAGATTTAGGGTGGAGCAATCTTCTTGGGGTATCTGTACGCCCTCACCCCATGCCCCTCTCCCTTGTGGGAGAGGGGCATGGGGTGAGGGGAGGGACGCCCCTGCACCCATACTCTGAACGCTTACAGTACTGATGTCAGTTGACTATTCAATTACCCGATGCTAAACTGGCTGGAGTTTCCCCTTATGAGGTTGTGTACATGACGATTCCCTTGAATGTCGCGTTGATAGGCGCTGGGCGCATCGGCCAGGTTCACGCCGATAACCTGGCCCGTGCTGTACCTCTTGCCCGTCTGGCAGGCATTGCCGATGTAAACGAACGAACGGCCCAGGAAACGGCCCAGCGCGTGGGCTGCCCTCGCTGGACCACTGATGCGTTGGAGTTGATACGCGACCCGAGTGTGAATGGCGTGGTGATAGCCAGCCCCAACGCCACGCACGCCAGCCTGATTATCGCCTCAGCCGAGGCGGGTAAGCCGATCTTCTGCGAGAAACCGATTGATCGCGACCTGGCAAGAACCGATGAAGCGCTGGCCGCCGTTAGAGCCGCGGGCGTGCCTTTGCAGCTGGGCTTCCAAAGGCGTTACGATGCCGCGCATGTGTATTCGCAGCGCATGGTAGCCGAGGGTAAGCTTGGACGCCTCCTCCTCGTACACTCCCATACCCGCGACCCGGAGCCGCCGCCCGCGACTATACTCGCCGATTCAGGCGGGATATTCAAGGATACGTCTGTACACGATTTCGACGCCCTGCGCTGGATAGTGGGCGAGGAGATAGTGGAGGTCACAGCTACTGCGTCGGTTGGCCCCGCCACCGGCTTCACCTCCTCCGGTGAGCCTGACATGGCGGCTATTACCGTACGATTCGCAAACGATGTCATCGGGCAGATAGATGCTGTGCGGGGCGTGCTTTACGGCTACGATGTACGTACCGAGATAATAGGGTCGGAAGCATCGGTTATGGGGGGTTATCATAACGCCACACCTGTCACGTTGTTCCGGCCCGACGCTGTTATACAGGATCACGTGTTCTGGTTCCCCCAGCGCTTCGGCCAGGCCTATCTGGACGAGTTGAAGGCCTGGGCTGAGAACGTGACGGGGGGTAAGCCCGTCAGCCCCACAGGGTTCGACGGTCGCCAGGCCCTGGTAGTTGCGCAGGCGGCTGAGGAGAGCGTGAGGCGGGGCGGCCAGGCCATCAAAGTGCCCGCGCCCTCCAAAGCGCCATGCTAAGCTATCCTGATGGCGGGGATCAAGAGGCTGCCTGGAAAGTGACCGGCAGGTGCTTTACGCCGTAGACGATAGCGCTGCCGGTGGCTTCGAGAGGCGTAGCGACATCCAATTTAATTTCTCTCAGCCGTTCCAGCATTAGCGTTATAGCGATTTTGCTTTCCAAGCGGGCGAGCGGCGCGCCAATGCAAAAGTGAATGCCATGCCCGAAGGCGAGGTGCCTGTTCGGCGTCCTGCTGATGTCAAAGCGGTCGGGATCGGGGAACTGGGCTTCGTCGCGATTGGCCGAGCCGATCTGCGCGAGCACCATCTGGCCTTTGCGGATCTGCTCAGCACCGAGGGTCACATCAGCAGCGGCCCTGCGGTACATCATCTGTACAGGCGAGCGGTATCGCAAGACTTCTTCGATAGCGGCGGGCATCAATTCGGGTGTGGCCCGCAACTGCTCCATGATCCCAGGGTTCTCGTTGAAGCAGAGAATAGCGTTGCCGATGAGGTTGGTGGTGGTTTCGTTCCCCGCCACGAGCAGCAGGATACAAAAGCCCAGCAACTCGCGCTGCGTCAGGTGTACTCCGTCGATTTGAGCTTCCAGTAAGGCGCTTATGAGGTCGTTCTTTCCCTCGTGGTGTTGCTCAATCAGTCCCAGGAAGTAACCGCTCATTTCGGCTTGCGGGTTGGTGGCGCCTCCGACGCCGGCTCCGACGATAGCATCAGACCAGGCTTTGAAGCGTGAGCGATCCTCCTGTGGTATTCCCAGCATTTCTGCGATCACAATCACGGGTAAGGGGTAGGCCAGGTCGTCAATCACGTCCATGCGTCCCTGGGCGACTACTCGGGCAAGCAGCTCGTTTACAATAGCAGTGATACGCTCCGAGAGAGCCGCCACAGCACGCGGAGTGAAAGCCTGCGTCACCAGGTTGCGCAGTTGCCGGTGCCGTGGTGGATCCATCGAAATCACGCTGGCGCTCAAAGGGTCGTCCTCATTCTCCCCGCCGCTAAAATTCGAAGAGAATGCGGCATGGTCAGAGAGGACGCGCATAACGTCGTTATAGCTGAACACCTGCCAGGTGTCATATGGCTCAAGGTAATAAACCGGGTGCATCTCACGCATCAGGCGGTAAGCCGGAAAGGGGTTTAGCCGCTGATCCTCAATAATTTTCTGCACCGTGTATGCTCCTCCTATCTATCGATTTTTAGATAGCTTCTCCGGTTATTATCCGGCACAAAGATAATCACGTCAAAGCTGCGGGTTATGGTTCAGCCGAACGATGAATAGACCCTACAAAGTAAGCAATATTACTGATGTACAACCAGCCTGTATCTGTTATATGTTGTTGGAAAGTGGACCGAGAGCCAGGATGATAACCGAGGAGGGAGCAGAAATGGACTGTATCAGCAGCATAGGAGCAGCAGCCATGAGCCAGTCGCCCGAATATGACCCTGATGCAGTACTGAAAGTTGCGGCGCAGTCGCACCCCAATGCTATTGCCGGGGCAATCGCCGGCATAATACGCAGCCGAGGCCACGTTGAGATACAGGCAATCGGCCCAGGAGCAATTAACCAGGCGATCAAAGCTGTGGCTGTGGCGCGCGGCTATCTCCGCCCTGACTGCATAGAAATCGGCTTCATTCCATCCTTCTTCGAGGTTACAATCGGCGGCCAAGAAAGGACTGCTATGCGCCTGTTGGTCGAAGTGCACACAGCAATCGCCCAGGATGAAATCTAGGAAGAGCGCCTGCAACAGGTGGAAGCAGCGTTCAGTGCCCTGCCTCAAGGCCGTGTGGAAATTTGCGCCACGCCTGTGTCCTCCTCCGGATAATGGACGCAGGCCTTCCAGGGCGCGAGCGGATGTGGAAAACTCTGGTAACAGGCTATTGACAGAGCAAGCAAGGGGCAGTATACTAAGGCTACTTCGAGATTACAACTTCGGTTGTAGGATCGAAGGAACAGGAACCCAGACGGTCCTCACGGATTGTTTGGGTTTTCTGTTTGTGCTTCGCCCCACTCCGTCGGGTCGGCCGTTAATGCAGCTTTGCTCTGGGAGTTCAGGCAGTACTCGCCAGGTGATACGGTGGGTACAAAGCCAGGATTACTCAGTATGCGTAAAGTAAGCTGTTAACCTGCCTTGCGCATTGGGGCGTTTGGCGAACAAACCGTGCGTTGTCACTCTGAACGCGGTCAAAATGACAATGACGAGAGGACCTGTCCAGGCTTACTTTCAAGCTGACCGAGAGAGGCGTCTGGCGTTAGTTGTCCCTCGCCTTGCATCATGTGCACTGTTGACTGGCCGGGGGTTGTAATACAAGCGGAGTGCCCTCGGCTGCTAACCGCTCCAGCAGTGCCGTCGGATATTCCAGGCCCGGCAGTTCCTCTATCTCCTTTCGTAGGCGTTGTGCAGCTCGCCTGTAAGCTGGGTCGTATAACACTTCACGTGCAGCGTCCCCTATAGCCACGGCGCTGCGCCTCTCCGCCTCTATAACATGCGCCACCCCTAGCTCGGCGCAACTCTGGGCATTCTCCGGTTGGTCAGCAGCTATAGGGATAATCACCATCGGTAGGCCGAGGCTGAGAGCGTCCATCATTGTACCGGAGCCTCCATGCGAGATTACCAGGTCGCAGTAGGGAAGCAACAACTTTTGAGGGATATAGCGTTCTACGTGCACATGCGCCGGCTGCTCGCCAAAATCCAGTGGATTTTGGTTGCGGCCAATAGTAATTATCAAGTTGATTGGTTCTTCTCGGAGAGCTTCAAGAATGGCCGAGTGGATCGGGGTCATATGGTTGAATACAGTGCCGAGGGTGGCGTATACAGTAGGTCGCTGCCCCAATTTGGCGACCCACCCCGGCAATTTTTCTTCGCCAGATTGACTGAACCCTGTATATCGAAATGGATGAGTGGTGGGTGGAACGGGAGACGATCGGCTCCAGAGGCTCGGTGGGCGTGGGGAGAGCAACAGATAGCGATAGAGCACATCAGCCGTCTCCGCGGGAGGGAGGCCGACTGATGCACGCAGTTGGTGGAGTGGTTCAGCCATTACCTCCAAAAAGCGCGTTCGGGCCGCCGTTATCTGGACGGCGGCGTGCGGGACCCCGTCGCATTCGGCGGCGACGCAGCCCGCGAGCTCGGTGTTCTCCCGCACCACAACGTCGGGACGCCAGTCGCGTATAATGCCCAGCATGTCGGGGAGCGCGCGCTGTGCTCTTACGCCGGCGAAGACATACTTCAACGTAAAGTATGCCGGCTCCTGTGGGCCAAGCCCCGCCATTTGTTCTCTGCGCTGCCGCACTTCTTCATCGCTATCATCAACCCCCGCACGAAAACACCGGAAGCCGCTGGCCTCTATAACCGGGCGGAACCCCTGTGTTGAAGCGAATGCAACTTCGTGGCCTGACATTTCCAATGCCCGTGCAAGCGGGACGAGTGGGTGCCAGTGGCCGGAGCTTGGCTGACTGGTAAAGAGAACTCGCATGGTGTTACCTCACATTACACGTGGTGGAGTGGGAGACGAGCTCCTCAGCGCTCATCGCCGGTCCTTAGCCCCCATTACTCGCAAACGAGGGTCCCTTGCAGCACCCCTTATCTGAACAGTACAGTTACAAAGCTATGTAAGTGTTCAGACTCAGGGTGGAGGGGCTAGCTTAGCCCCCTCTCCCTTCATGGGAGAGGGGGTTTGGGGGTGAGGGTGCGTAACGGTACGCCTCCACAGCTACTCCTTGCAGATTGCTACACCCCAACTCCTCTAAAAATGCGAAGGGTAGTAGTATAAAGGGGTGCTAAATCA
>JADMIH010000088.1 GCA_015478675.1 Chloroflexota bacterium
GATCATTAAAGAATCGCTGGAAAAGTTCAATCCGCAAACAGCCGGCCTTTAGACGGAGCCTGCTAGGATAAAGCAAAAGCGGTCCCCGAAGACCGCTTTTGCTTTATCCTATTTGGAGAATCTCCACCTGGTCATCGTCGTGGGGAACTCACTCCACGCGAGCACCTTTTGTGGACGTAGGGCAAGCAGACCGCTCTCTACCCACTGGCCGGAGTTAGGCGCATACCCGTATTTAGCCACAAAGAGCTGCGTCAGCGATTCGGCGCGCGCTCTGTCAAGTTGCGCTATGTCCTCTACAGTACCCTCGAGGATCACCACCTCATCCCCGCTCTCCAGGTGGACTGTGATCGCCGGATTCTTCAGTAGGTTGTCCACCCATCGGGTCATAGGGTGCCCGTCAAAATAGAGTGCGCCGTCCAGCCAGGCGGCCCACACCGGCACCGCATGCGGCTTGCCGTTTGGCCCAACCGTACATACCCAATAGTTGCGCGCCTTCTCCAGCCGCTCAACCGCCCAACTCCAGGGCAGCATATTCTCGCTGCCTGTGGGCACGCCGTACTCTTCGGGTAGTTGGGGTCTCTCCGGCTCCGGCTCTGGTGCTTCTAAGCCGTTCGTTCCACCCCTCTCATTGTCCTCTTTCATATTTTACCCCCTTCTTGGTAGTGCTCCCGTCGTCCGCCTACAGTCATTTTACCTGTAATTACTGACACCTTCCGTCACCTTCTGTCACCTTTGCCCCGAAGTTCCCGCTACAGGTTGGGGATCTCCCCACTATGTTATAATGAACCAGGTAAAAACGCCACCATATAACGAAAGTAGGCATATACAATGTCGGATATAACAAGGGATGCTCCGCCATACTCCCCTCTTGAATTGAAACCTTATAGCCGCCCAGGTGGGCCTGCCCGCCCGGTGAGCGCAGAACCTGTGCCGGTGGAGCGCAAGCCGCCCTGGCTGACGGTCAAGTGGCAGCAAGGTGAGAATTACCGCGACCTCAAGGGCTTGATGCGCGGGCTGGGCCTGCACACAGTGTGTGAAGAAGCTCACTGCCCCAACATCTCCGAGTGTTGGGAGCACCGCACTGCAACCTTCCTCATTCTTGGTGACACCTGCACGCGTTCATGCGGCTTCTGCGCTATTAAGACAGGCCGACCTTCTATACTCGATAAGGAGGAGCCGGAGCGCGTCGCACGCGCAATCGAGACGTTGAAGCTGCGCCATGCGGTGATCACTTCGGTGAACCGAGATGAGCTGGCTGATGGAGGGGCCTCCATCTTCGCTGAAACGATCAGGCTTTCCAGAGAGTACACGCCCGACTGCGGAATCGAAGTGTTGATCCCCGACTTCAAGGGCGTCTGGTGGGCGCTTGAAATAGTGATGAACGCTCGCCCCAGCATCCTGAACCATAATATAGAATCTGTGCCGCGCCTCTATTATATTGTGCGCCCACAGGCCAAGTACAGCCGCTCTCTGGAGCTGCTGAAAAAGGCCAAAGAGATGGACCCCACCGGAGGCGATATATACACCAAGTCGGGCTTGATGCTCGGCCTCGGAGAGGAGTGGGACGAGGTGGTGCAGGTGTTACACGACCTGCGCGACCACGATGTGGACATTGTGACAATAGGCCAGTATCTACGCCCCTCTTTCAGGCATTTGCCTGTTATACGCTATTACACTCCAGATGAGTTCAAGATGCTGAAAGAGATCGGGCTTGAGATAGGCTTCAAACATGTTGAGAGCGGCCCGCTCGTGCGTTCGTCTTATCATGCCCACGAGCAGGTAAAGCAGGCAGCCGGGTAAGTTGACAATGTTGAACGAGCTAACAGAGAGGGCGCGTTCAGCAACGCGTCCTCTCTCGGTTGTGGATTTGGGCGTCATCGGCTACGCAGAGTGCTGGAAGATGCAGAACCGCCTGGCCGCGCAGGTGGCGAGCGGCGAAGCGTCCGACACCCTTCTTCTCCTTGAGCACCCTCATACCTACACCTGTGGCAGGAGAGGAGGCCGTGATCACATTCTCGCGAGTGAGGACCAACTGGCCCGCGAAGGCATTGCTCTGCTTGATGTGGATCGCGGTGGCGATGTGACGTATCATGGGCCTGGTCAACTTGTAAGTTATCCTATTATCAATCTACTCCGTGATACCCCGACTGTTGACTACCACGCCTACCTACGTTCACTCGAATGGGTACTGATTGGCACATTGGCCGATTTCGCTATCAACGCATATCGTTTGCCCGGTTACAGCGGCGTCTGGGTAGGCGAAGCGGGCTGTGAAGAGAAGATCGCAGCTATAGGCGTCAGAGTAGATGGCCGGGGCATAACCACTCATGGCGTCGCGCTCAACATCACTACTGACCTGAGCTACTTCAGTAAGATTGTGCCATGCGGCATCAGCAATAAAGGCGTTTCCTCAATGGCAAAGCTCATGCCAGACGTGCCCTCAATGGCTGAGGTGAAGGCGAGCTTTGCCAGCCACTTCGCTGCGGTATTCGGCTTCTTTGTTTGACGCCCTGAGTGGCGGAGAGTACAATTAGAGGCAGCAGAAAAAGTGGATGGCCATCAGGATTTGTCCAGCGTTCGATCGCGCCAGGGAGTTGCCAGTCGGCGGTATGGTACTTTACGCAACAGTTGAGGGCCATGTGCAGGGAGTTGGCTTTCGAGCTTTCGCTCGCGACGCAGCAAGGCGGCTCAACCTGAGCGGCTATGTGCGTAATATGCCCGATGGGAGAGTGTATGTGGCAGCATGTGGTGAGCGTGCTATGCTGGAGCAGTTTCTAGAGCTATTACAACGTGGGCCATCTATGGCCCGCGTTAGCGCGGTGCGCCACGAATGGGCTGATGACACTGCGAATTTATCAGCCTCGCGCTTTGAGGTGCAGCCTTGATGGGAGCACATTCGCAAACTGATATTCTCACCGTGCCTGAAGCGCAACGCGCCCGCCATGTCTGGGCTGCGATCATAGTGGGAAGCATTCTTTTCTTCGGCTTATGCGCTCTGCTTGCGAGCGGCGTTTGGAACTATGCTAACACCGTGACCACTCCGCAGACCGCCGCGATACAGCTCAGCCACGGCACACAACTCGTCGTTCAGCGCCGCCGCAGTGTAACTTCTGAATTGATCACCAACACCACAACCCTTCAGGCTGGCGACCAGGCGACCACCGGCGAAGACAGTGAGGCATTTGTGCAGCTCTTTAACGGCAGCGTAACTGTCCATACCTTCTTTTCAACAACGCTACGGATTGATAAGCTCGATGTCACTCGCTTCTTTCAGAACACCAAAGAGGTGAACCTGTATGTCGGTTCGGGAACCGCAATCATGGCGACGGGCGCACTCGGGGACTACTCGTCCAATCAATATACCATTACCACTAACCAGGCGGAAATTACCGTCTCAGATAATACCCGGGTACGCGTGTCGGTGAAAGGCTCCGCAGATCAGGAGACCACACAGCTGGTGGTAGATAGCGGCTCTGCTACCCTACAATCGCACGGTAAGAAGATTGATCTAGCTGCTGCTCTCTCTACCAGTGCGCCCGCAGGCTCCCCGGCAAGCGTCATGGCATCGGTAACAGGCAACGACCCGCCCATCGGTCCTGTTCCAGCAGAAGACGAGCTTGTGCAGAACGGCAACTTTGATGCGGGGCCTACCAGCCACGCTGAGCAGGTTGAAAATGGTGGCCTGGGAACGGCTGCCTGGCTCCCCATCCGCGATCAGAGTTCGGGCGCGAGTGGTGGTTTCGGTAGCACAACAGTAGAAACCGAAAAGGTGGCAGGGGCCTTTCAGTATGCCAACATCAAAGGCGATGGCCAGGGCAAGTTTGTGCGTGTAGGCATCAGGCAGGAAATCAATCGTGCAGTCGAATTCTTCCAGAGTATAGAGCTGGCCGCTACCGTCAACGTGGTCAGCCAAAGTGAGCGTGCCGGTGGCCCACAGGGCAATGCATACCCCTTGATGATCAATATACTTTACAGTGATGCGCAAGGCAATACGCACTCATGGACCCGCTCGTTCTATTACCAGGGACCTGCGCCTGCGGGAGAAACTTCAAGCTTTCTGGTGCCCCTTGCCCGCTGGTCAGCTACCGCCGACCTTGCTCAGCAAAAGCGGGATGTATCAAAAGGGCAACCCAGTCCATTTCTTCTTAAGTCAACCACCGCCGGCGTTGGCACAGATGTAGCCGTGATCAATGCGATAGAGATTTACGGGTATGGCACCCAGTTTGAGAGCCGCGTCACCGGCGTGTCGCTGGTGGCGCGTTAGCGGACGCCGTGCAACCTTGCCTCTTTAGCTTGTTTGGCTAAAGAGGGCACTCAAACCAATCAAGATGCAACTCATTCAGCTGTGAGAGGGAGGAACTTTTGAGCAAAATTGTAGTGGTTGGAACCGGTTACGTAGGCCTCGTCACAGGCACCTGCTTTGCCGATCTCGGCAACCATGTGGCTTGTGTGGACGTGGTTCAGGAGAAGATAGACAAGCTAAAAGAAGGCCAATCTCCAATTTACGAGCCTGGACTTGAAGAATTGATCGGGCGCAACTTGAAGGCACACAGGCTGGAGTTCACTACCAGCTATGAAGAAGCGTTGAAGGGGGCCGAGTTCGTCTTCATCGCTGTGGGCACGCCGGAGGCTGCCGACGGCTCCGCAGATATGCAATATGTGGAGGCCGCCGCTCGCAATATTGGCCGCTCGGCCCCAGGCAGATCAGAACAACCTCTCATCGTAATCAACAAAAGCACCGTGCCCATCGGCACCGGCGACCTCGTCGGGCGGCTCGTCAAGGGTAATGCCCCCTCCGACTTCAACTTCGCTGTCGTCTCCAACCCTGAGTTCACCCGCGAAGGGCAAGCAGTGTTAGACTTCTTGCAGCCCGACCGTGTAGTGCTAGGCTCCGAGGATGCCTGGGCAGCTGAGCTTGTGCGCGAGCTTTATCTGCCGTTGGAAGCCCCGATCATCGTCACCGATATCCGTACAGCCGAGATGATCAAGTACGCCTCTAACGCTATATTGGCGACCTACATCTCCTTCATCAATGAAATCGCCATGATCTGCGAAAGCCTCGGCGCGGACGTGAAGAAGGTGGCGCAAGGGATGGGCTACGATAAGCGTATCAACGCCCAATTCCTGAACGCTGGCGTTGGTTTCGGTGGGAGCTGCTTCCCCAAAGACGTAAAAGCGCTGGCGCATATGGCAGAGCAGAGTAATACTCGTCCCGCGCTTCTCAACGCTGTGATTGACATAAACAAAGACGCGCGTCGTCTATTCGTGGATAAAGTAGTGAGGCTGGTTGGTGGAGATGTCAACGGCAAGCGCATAGGCGTGCTTGGCCTCTCCTTCAAGCCAGATACTGATGATATGCGCGAAAGCCCTGCTGTAGATATTCTACAGGCGCTGCGCGAGCAGGGCGCGGAGATACATGCCTATGATCCTGTTGCTATGGAGGTGGCCCGCTCGCAGGTGAAAGGTGTACACTTCTGCTCTGACGCATATGAGACCGCAGCCGGAGCCGATGCCCTCTTGCTCATCACGGCGTGGAACGAGTTCAAGCAGCTCGACATGGAGAAGCTGCATAAAGTGATGAGACACCCTATACTGGTGGACGGACGCAACGTCTACGATCCAAAGGAGATGCGAGACCTCGGCTTCACTTACGCCGGTGTAGGCCGCAAATAGCAATGTCACCGGAGGAGTACCGCAGTCCCAGCTCTCTTGTAGGTCTGCCGCCCTGGCCGATGATGCAGGGCTTGGCTGTTTCTGACGCCCTCGACGGCGGCTTGCAATGTGGCGTTGACCTGATCGAAATAGAGCGCATCGAGGCGGCTATCACGCGCTGGGGTGAGCGTTTCCTTCACCGAGTGTGGACTGACCGTGAGCTTGCATTTTGTCGTGGCAGGTACCCGGAGCTTGCGGCACGCTTCGCGGGCAAAGAAGCTGCTTCCAAGGCACTGGGCACAGGCATCGTTGGCCTGATATGGCGCGACATCGAAATCCTCCCGGATAGGCGCGGCAAGCCTCTTATCTTCCTGCACGGGGGAGCCAAAGAGCGCGCGGCGGAGATAGGGCTGACCACATGGGCTATAAGCCTCACGCACAGCCGTATGCTGGCCTGCGCGATGGTTGTAGCATCGGTGGCCGCAGCTTGAGCCTGGAATGCCGGCTTTATGCAGGTACCACGAAATACCGTATCGCGACAGCCGGGGAGATGCGAGCAATTGAGGCGCAGGCGGTGGCGCAAGGCGCAACGTATGAAGGGTTGATGGAGCGTGCAGGCCAGGAAATTGCCCGCCTTGCAATAAATCGGCTCGGCGCGGAAACAAACGAACGAGTGCTGGTTTTGTCCGGCCCCGGTAATAACGGCGGGGATGCTCTTGTGGCGGCCCGTTATTTGCGCCAACATGGGTGGGAGGTGCGCTGTTATACATGGTCGCGAGCCTCCGCAAAGGACGCAAGGCTGCGCGATCCACTCAAGTTACTGCGGGTCGAGATAACGGCTCTTGAAGCTGGCAATTACAGACAGACGCTTGAAGATGCGCTTCACTGGTCCACCGTTGGATTGGATGGTTTACTTGGTACGGGCCTGGTGCGCGACGTTGAAGGAGAGCTGGCGGGCATCATAGAGGCAGCAGCGCGCTCGGGCAAACGTATAATCGCGGTTGATATACCAAGTGGCATTGACAGCGATAGGGGGCGCGTGAGGGGTGTGGCGCTGCCCGCCGATTTCACCGTCGCCCTGGGATACCTCAAATATGGACACGTATTAGAGCCTGGCAAAAGATTGTCGGGCGAGATAGCAATAGGAGATATTGGATTGAGCACCACCAGCAACAAAACGGCATCAGGGGAGCTGCTTACAGATGAGAGCGTGCGCGAGATGCTGCCGGAGCGGCCCGACGACGCCAACAAGGGCACCTTCGGCAAGGCGATGATTGTCGCAGGCTCGGTAAACTATATAGGCGCGGCTGCCCTCGCCACAGAGGGGGCCATGCGCTCAGGCGCGGGGTTAGTCACTCTCGCCTGCGCGGGTGACTTGCTCCCGATCCTCGCCTCCCGGTTGACCGAAAGCACCTTTGTGCTTCTTCCCTCGGACATGGGGGTGATCGCGAGCCATGCTGCCGAGAAAGTACATAGCGCCGTTGAGGGCTACTCGGCGCTCCTTGTAGGCTGCGGTATCAGCAAGGAGCGGGAAACAGCAAGCTTCCTTCGTGCTCTACTTGGGACTGCCGAAGCCGCTGTGCGCCCGGTTGCCGAGCCTATCGGCTTCGCGTCGCGAGTACATGAGAGCGCCACTAAGGAAGCAGAGAAGGCGCAGGTCGGCTTGCCGCCGCTGGTGCTCGATGGGGATGCGCTCAACATTCTTGCGGAAAATGAAGAGTGGTTTAGCATCGTGCCGCAAGGGAGTATCCTTACTCCCCACCCCGGCGAAATGGCGCGCCTCCTCGGTAGCACAGTAGAAGATGTGCAAAGCGACCGGGTGAGAGTAGCCGCCGACGCCGCCGCCAAATGGAAGCAGATAGTGGCGCTTAAAGGCGCTGCCACTGTCATTGCAGACCCGGCTGGGGAGATTTATATCAGCCCATTTTCTAATCCCGCTCTCGCCACCGCAGGCACGGGCGACGTGCTGGCAGGTGTGATCGCCGGGCTGCTCGCACAAGGGCTTGCGCCAGTGAAGGCAGCATGCGCCGGAGTTTACTTGCATGGCATGGCGGGCGACTTGCTCAGGGATGAGTATGGCCCGTCAGGTGGGCTGGCGGGTGACTTGCCCGTGCTGATCGCTCGCGCCCAGCACAAGCTGCGTGACAGCAGCGGCAAGGGCGCGTAAGGCTGAGAGAATCGAGATGGCGGAGCTAGAGATTGCTGCCGGTGCGATACGTGGCCACGACTCGGCAAGCTGGGGCAGGCCAGTGCGGGCCGAGATAGACCTCTCGGCTATCGCGCAGAACGTGCGGGCGCTCAGAAGAGTGATTGGCCCTCGCTGCCGTGTGATGGCTGTGGTCAAGGCGGATGGCTACGGCCTCGGTGCGCCCTGGGTCGCGGCGGCGGCCCTCGAAGGCGGCGCGTCAATGCTCGCTGTGGCTTGTGTTGACGAAGGCATACAGCTGCGCCGCGCAGGTTACAGCGTGCCCATTCTTGTGATGAGCTATGTGCCCCCCGACGAAGCCCTGCTCGCTGTACGCAACAACCTGACCATCACACTGCATCGCACGCGCACAGCAATAGCCCTTGAGGAAGCCGCCCACCAGTGTGACTTACCATTAGGCCAACTACCTGTTCATATCAAAGTTGACACCGGCCTTGGGCGCTATGGCTGCCTGCCCAACGAGTTCTTGCCGCTGGCTCGCGCCATTCTCCAACTGCCTCATCTCCGACTTGAGGGTTTGATGACCCACTTCGCTGATGCAGACGCGCCCGACCTGGGCTTCGCCCGCCAGCAGCTTGAGCGCTTCAACCGAATACGCCGGCAAGCAGCCGAGAATGGTATCAGCTTTGAGATTGTACACGCCGCCAACTCCGCCGCCGCACTCGCGATGCCGGAGGCGCGCTTTGACATGGTGCGCGTCGGCATCATCCTGAGTGGGCACTTGCCTTCTCCCTTGCTGAGAGATACTATTAGCCTCCAGCCTGTCCTTACCTTACGCACTCGCCTTGCTCGCGTCTTCCGCGCGGAGCCTGGCGACACAGTGGGCTACGGGCGTACCTGGACAGCAGAGCGCCCATCTAAGATTGGCCTGGTCACGGTGGGTTACGCCGACGGCTATAATAGAGCGCTCTCCAACAAAGGCGAAGTGCTGGTGCGCGGAGTTCGCTGTCCCGTGGTGGGGCGTGTCAGCATGGACCAGATGAGCGTTGACCTGACCGAATTGCCCCAGGTGGTCGAGGGTGATGAAGTGGTGCTTATCGGACGCCAGGGTGACGAGGTAGTCACCGCCGACGATCTGGGCCGTTGGGCAGGCACTATCTCCTACGAGATACTTTGCGGCTTAACTCCGCGCGTCCCGCGGCGCTATATGCATAATGGAGAGCCGGTAGAGCTTTGCAATCTCCTGGGGTGCACTCCAACGGGCGAGCCGGACGCGCCCGACAAGGAGATGAGCAGGTGAGAGCGGTTGACCTGATTGCCGCCAAGCGTAATGGTCGCGAACTACAGGCTGACGAGATATCATGGCTGGTTTCCGGCTTCACGAGTGGCGAGATCCCCGACTACCAGGCGAGCGCCTGGCTCATGTCAGTCTTCTTCCAGGGGATGACCCCCAGCGAAACCGCGAACCTCACTCGCGCTATCGTAGCCTCGGGTAAGCGCCTTGACCTGTCGAGCATAGGCCCCTTTGTGGCCGATAAGCATTCGACAGGCGGTGTCGGAGATAAGACCACCCTGGTGGTTGCGCCCCTGGTGGCTGCGGCAGGCGTGCCGGTGGCAAAGATGTCGGGGCGCGGCCTCGGCTTCTCCGGCGGCACGATAGACAAGCTCGAGTCTATATCAGGCTTCCGCACACAGCTTTCCCCAGACGACTTTGTTAGCGCTGTGAGGCGTGTTGGCCTCGTGGTGGCGGCGCAGAGCGCTGATCTCGCGCCCGCCGATGGCAAGCTCTACGCCTTGCGCGATGTGACGGCCACCATCGAGAGCATCCCGTTGATCGCCAGCAGCATCATGTCCAAGAAAATTGCGGCGGGAGCCAACGCCGTGGTGCTGGATGTGAAGGTGGGCCGAGGCGCCTTCATGAAGACCCTGGAGGAGGCGCAGGCCCTCGCTGTGGCTATGCGCGATATTGGTCGCGACGTTGGCTTGCAGGTGCGCGCGGTGCTCTCGGGCATGGATCAGCCCCTCGGTTGGGCTGTAGGCAACGCCCTTGAGGTCGCTGAGGCTGTGCAAACACTCAAAGGTGAAGGCCCAGCCGACCTGGTTGAGGTGGCGTTCACCCTGGGCGCTCACCTTCTACATATGGCGCGCAAAGTCTCGACTGTGGGCGAAGGCATTGCTCTGATGCGCAAGACACTGGAGGCGGGCAAAGGCCTCGAAAAGTTCCGCCAATTCGTACAGAACCAGGGTGGTGACCCGGCCTTTATCGACGATCCCGGCCTCTTGCCCCAGGCAGCCGTGCAGCAGGTACTACCCGCCCGCAAGGCCGGTTACATCGCCGCGATAGACGCCGAGGCGATAGGCCGCGCCTCAGTCGCGATAGGCGCGGGCCGGGCGGTGAAAGGCGCGCAGGTAGACCACGCGGTAGGCTTTGTGGTGCACAAGAAGATAGGCGAGGCGGTAGGAGCAGGCGAGAATCTTGCGAGCATATACGCTCAGACAGAGGAGATTGCCGGCAGTATCAGGCCTACCCTGGAAACCGCCTTCGTTATCTCCGATGTACCCGTTGACCCGCCGCCTTCTGTGCTTGAAGTTGTCGCGTGAAACGCATGATAGCCAATTGCCAAGTGTCAGCCCATATAGACCTCAGCAGCAAACGAAAGCAGGAGCTATAGTGTTACAAGACCCACGAATCGAGAAGATGGCACAGGTGCTGGTCGGTTATTCACTGGGTGTGCAGCCCGGTTGGATGGTGACGATCAACGCTACCACAGCAGCAATACCACTTGTGCAGGCGGTTTATGCCGAGGTGCTGCGGCGCGGCGCGCACCCTTACGTGCTACTCGACACTCCCGGCGTGAAGGAGATTTTGTTGCGCACGGGCAGCAATGACCAACTTACCCACCTTGACCCATATCGCCTGATGATGGTGCAGAAATCAGACGCGATCTTGCGAATTTTGAGCGAAGAAAACACCAGAGAGGCCAACAACATTGACCCAGATCGCCAGGCGTTGCTCGCCCAGGGGCAGTCGCCTATCTCGGCCACATATATGCAGCGAATAATGGAGAACCGTCCCCACAGCCTCACCCTCTTCCCAACCCAGGCGTATGCTCAGGACGCTGAGATGAGCCTGTCAGAGTTCGAGGATTTCGTCTTCCACGCTTGCTTGCTCGACGGCGATGAAGACCCTGTGGAGCGATGGCAGCAGGTCTCTCGCGAGCAGCAGAAGATAATAGACTGGCTGGCGGGCAAGCGCAATGTGCATGTGGAAGCGCCCGACACCGATTTACGATTGTCCATCCAGGGCCGTAATTTCGTCAACTCCGACGGCAAGCGCAACTTCCCCAGCGGCGAGGTCTTTACCTCGCCCGTCGAGGATAGCGTTGAAGGGCAGATCAGCTTTTCTTATCCTGCTTCCCACAACGGGCGCACGGTACAAGGCGTGAAGCTCACCTTCGAGGGAGGCAAAGTGACCCGCTTCAGCGCGGAAGCAGGGGAGGACTACCTGGCCGCGATGCTATCGCTTGATGCAGGCTCCAACAAGCTGGGGGAGTTCGCAATAGGCACCAACCCAGGCGTGACGCGCATCACCCGCAACGTTCTCTTTGACGAGAAGATCGCGGGCACCATACACTGCGCCCTCGGCAACGCCTACCCGAACGCCGGAGGCACCAACAAATCTGCGCTACACTGGGACATAGTTACTGACATGCACCATGGCCGCATCACAGTAGACGATGAGACGCTATATGAGAACGGCAAGTTTGTGATCTAGAGCCTGTTATGAACTGCGGCATCGCAAGGCTGGTGCTCACAAAGGAGTGTGCTTTTCGCCACCAGCTCTAACCAAGCGGTGGCAGAGGATTTCGAAAGCCGAGCACCCTGATAAATCGCCCATCATCACCTACTTCACCCACGTCTTCGCCCTCACCAAGTACAGACCCATCCGCACCAAGCATGCGCCACCCAAACCGCATCCAGCCGTGATGCTCCTCGACATTGCTCGTCAATTCAATGCTCACACCTGGTGACTGGTGTTTATATGTAGCTATCAACTCCGAAATAGCTTCCCAACCACGGGCTTCAAATCTTGGATAAGCCATTAGCGCGTCTTCTGTCATGGCTTGCTCAACCAGGCGGCCACCCGTCTCTGGGTCGCTACTGTTCCAGGCATCTACATATGCATCAATTGCTTCTTTGGCCGTCGGCACTCTATCACCCTCCTTTTCAAGAATCAAAAGTTCATAACACGCTCTAAGCTGCGTCTCTTTAGCTCGGATCAGCTTCAACTGTCAAACAGCCTTGAGCCAAGATCGCGCGGTTTATCTGTGCCGGAGGCGGGATTCGAACCCGCACGGGTTTCCCCACTCGATTTTAAGTCGAGCGCGGCTGCCATTACGCCACTCCGGCCCATGCAGAGGCTACACACCCGTGCCTGCACCCTTGCACGCGAATTATAAATCGGAAATCGCTCTTTCGCCAGCCACTAGGCCAGAAGGCGCGGCAGGGTAACAAAAAGGGAAGCGCCTACGGCTTCCCTCTAGAGCGGGCGACGGGATTCGAACCCGTGACCTCGTCCTTGGCAAGGACGCGCTATACCACTAAGCCACGCCCGCATCTATCAACCAGTGCTCAGTATATCAGAAAGCCTGTGGAGTGTCAAGTTTCGCTCACGCGTCAGTTTGACCCCTTCACGCACGATTCTGCCCACAATTCACTCGCTATCGCTGCCGGGGCTTGCGCGCAACAACCGCTACTGATGAGCCGATAGGAAGATCAATATAGCGGAGCATATGGTGCTCTATCCACTCAAACCCAGACAGAATGTTGTTGACTAAGGGCGGGGGCAGGACGATGTCAGAGCGAGCCGGGTTATGCAGGTCTTCGGGCTTCTCCCTGCTGAGAAGGCGCACCGACACCACTATCGGAAAGAGGAGCATATTCCAGTAAGTAACACGCTTGACAATAAAACCAGCCGCTCTCAGCTTGCGGCTGATCTCTCCCTTTGTATAGCGGTGAGCTACGGATGTGGCGCGGTCGTGCTCGCTCCTCAGAAAGCTGAAGGCAGGCAAGTTCAGGAAGAGCTTACCGCCCGGCTTCAGCACGCGGTATAGCTCACGCAACGCCACCGACTCATCCTCGTTTCCTGCGTCGTTGAGCACGTCGCACGAGATTGCTATATCAAAGCTATCCTCAGAGAAGGGCACATCGGTGATAGAGCCGTGCCGCACGTTATCCAGGCCGCGCTGCTTGCAAAAACCCAACGCCACATTGCTCAGGTCGAAGCCCACCGCGTTGGTTTGGCCTGCCAGACGTAGCGCGTTGAGGTTGCCGCCGGTGCCGCAGCCCGCGTCGAGAATCTTTAGAGCGCGCCCTTTCGCTCTATCGAGTTGCAGGAGGTTGAACATTACACCGCGCAGGCCTCGATACCACCAATGGGTATCTTCCGCCTCGTACATGATTTTATACTCTTCAAACTCCACTGGGCGGCTGGCCCTCGCTTTTCTCCATGATCGAAGAGATGGTGCGGGTAAGACCTTCACGCAGGCCGATACTCGGTGTGAAGCCCAGCTTCTTCCTCGCCTCGCTAATGTCGGCGAGCGAGTGCTTCACATCCCCTTTGCGCTCCTCTTCGAACCGAGGCTCTAAATTCGCCCCTATGATAGCGTTTATTTCGGAGACCAAATCCAGAAGTGAAATCCGCTCTCCGCACGCTATGTTTAGCGCACACCCTACGGCAGCCTCAGCCTGGCACGCGAGGAGATTTGCATTCACCACATTGCTGACATAGGTAAAATCGCGCGTCTGTAGCCCATCACCGTAGATCGTCGGCTCCTCTCCGTTGAGCATCACCCTTGCGAAGGCCGGTATCACGGCGGCGTACTGCGATTTGGGGTCTTGCCTGGGGCCGAAAACATTGAAATAGCGCAACGCCACGGTCGGCAGCCCGTAGACGCGTGCAAAAACCTTGCAATATTCCTCCCCCGCAAGTTTGTTGACAGCGTAGGGAGACAACGGCTGAGTGGGCATATCCTCGCGCTTGGGAAGGGTAGGGCTGTCACCATATACTGAAGATGAAGAGGCGAAGACAACGCGCTTCACCCCCGCGTCGCGAGCGGCGACCAACAACTTCAGGGTGCCTGTGGCGTTCGCCTCGTGTGAAGCCAGCGGGTCCTCAACAGAGCGCGGCACCGATGGCAGGGCGGCCTGGTGTATAACGTAGTCAACACCTCTCATCGCCTCAGCCAGCGCCGGCTGATCAGCCAGATCAGCGCGCATAAAGCTAATCTTCTGTAAAAAAGGGTTGATGTTTTCTGCTCGCCCAGTCGATAAGTTGTCGAGAGCACGTACACTCTCCCCCCGTTTGACGAGCTCCTCCACTATGTTGGAGCCGATAAAGCCCGCCGCCCCGGTCACCAGGTAAGTTGCCACCTTTTCTCCCTTCATTCGTTGTAAGTATAGTAAGCGTCTTGCGCCGTTGCGCCTCTTGTGCTCACTGTTCGCCAATATACGGCATTGCGCCCTCCTCTGCAACATGAGTACTTTGTCGGAATCTGTAGATGCAATCGCCCTGCATACTGATGGCCCTACGTCACTCGTACACATGCTATAATAACAAGGTGATTGGCTATGAAAGGCCACGCAGGGATCCTCAGGAGGTAAAAAGAATGAAGGAACGGCTGATGTCACGCGGAACCAGGTTGGCGTCCGTTATTTTGCTGGCGGTGCCCGCGCTGCTAACTTTTGGAAGCGCACAGGCAGACACTTACTTTCCACAAACGCAGACAAACACCTGGGGGCCGTTTGAAGCTTACTGGAAGGCTCATGGGGGCCTCGCCCAGTTTGGGCTTCCCAGAACTAGTGTTTTTCCTACAGGAAAGGGTTATGATGCACAGTGGTTCGAGCGTGCTCTTTTCACCTTCAATCCGAAGAACCCTGAAGCCTATCAGGTCGAGCTACAGCTACTCGGTTCTCTTGATACGGCCAAACGCCAGGGCGAGCCTCCCTTCCAGCCTGCTAAAGATGCAGGTAGCGGCCAGTTCTTTCAGGCCACCTCCCACAACCTGTCGGGTAAGTTCCTCGACTACTGGAGCCGGACAGGAGGAGTGACGATATATGGCTATCCGATATCCGAACCTTTCACCGAGAAGAGCCTGGCAGACGGCAAGTCATACCAGGTGCAGTACTTCGAGCGCAATCGCCTTGAACTTCACCCGGAGCTTGCGGGCACCCCATTTGAGGTGCAACTTGGCCTGCTCGGCTCCGAGATGCTTGATGCGCAGGGCGGGCCAGGGGCTTTTGCCAATCTGGGAAGGCCAACCTTCTATCCCCCTCCCACCAGCGGGGTCGTTGTCCCTCCAGGCGGGATCGTAACGTCTCCTGGTGCGGGGACCCCGACGGGTTCGCCCAGCGTCGTGCCTGACGCGCCGCCTCTCGCGCCTACATCGAGCCCGGTTCTTTTCAGCAGTGATTTCTCGTCTCCCGACCTCAGCGCCTGGCGGCCCTCCTCTGCTCTCAACCCGAAGGCAAGCAGCCCAGCCACGTGGCAAGTGCAGAACAATATGCTGCAACAGTCAAGCGTGGCTTCAGAAGGAAGCGGCGCAGATGAGGCCCTCCTTGTTACCACAGCCCAGTTCAGCGATGCTGTTATTGATGCCGACTTCTATGCCACCGGCAGCGAGTCCGTAGGCGCGGTGGTTCGCTATACTGATAATGGTTTTTACCTCGTGAAGTTATATCCTGCCGCTCCCAACAACAGCGCCAAAGCCGAGCTGCTACTTATCACCAACGGCGCGTCGCGAACATTGGCAACAGCCGCCGCTACCTCCTGGCCCGGTTTCACTCAGGGAAGCTGGCACCTGCTCAGCGTAAAAGCAGCCGCCTCCAACCTGAGCGTGCAAGTGGACGGGCTGCAACTGTTGCAAGCGCAGGATGCGCAATACGCAAAAGGCGGCGTAGGTTTGTATACATATGCCGACGGCACCACCCGATTCGACAACGTGCGGGTTACAGCGCCGTGAGATGAGTTAGAGGTGTCAGGGCTACGCTGTGCGCATAATACTCCCCAGCAATAAAGCCCCCTCTCCCTTCATGGGAGAGGGGGTTTGGGGTGAGGGTGCGTTGGGGGAGAGGGGCATGGGGAGAGGGTAGGTGCGGGTAGGTGAGGGTAGGTGAGCGCTACTCCTTGCAGATTGGCTACACCCCAACTC
>JADMIH010000089.1 GCA_015478675.1 Chloroflexota bacterium
TTTATGACTGGGGTATGCTCAACCTCGCCGAGCATATGCTCACGGAAATCCTCGATGCGCTGCGAGGCGAGATTCGAGCGGGGGTGCCGATAGTGGGGTTGGAGCCTAGCTGTGTCTCGGTCTTCCGGGACGAGCTCCTAAGCTTGTTCCCGGACGATGATGACGCGCAGCGGCTCAGCAAGCAGACATTCCTCCTGAGCGAGTTCCTGGAGAAGAAGGCCCGTGATTACCGCCTGCCACAGCTCAAGCGCAAGGCTATTGTGCATGGTCACTGCCATCACAAATCTATCCTGGGGATGGGCGCCGAAAGCGCGGTCTTGCAAAAGCTGGGGCTGGATTACAAGATACTGGACTCGGGCTGCTGCGGCATGGCGGGGGCCTTCGGCTTCGAGGAGGGAGAACACTACGATGTCTCTATCAAAGCGGGTGAGAGAGTCCTGCTTCCGGCGGTGCGCGAAGCTGACCCGGAGACGTTGATAATCACAAATGGTTTCAGCTGCCGGGAGCAAATAGAGCAATGCACAGGCCGCCGACCGCTCCATCTGGCCCAGGTCTTGCACTCTGCTATAAGAGGCGGAGCAGATAGCTCCGGCAGTGACTACAAAAACAACAAGGAGGATAACAATGGCTAAAACAACATGGCAGCCGCATACAGAGCATGGGAAACTAAGCTCTTCAGAGAGGGACGACCTGCCCGACAGCGTTTACGCATTCCCGAAGGAGAGAAAAGAGCCGCTCACCGACGCCTCGCATGTAAAAAATGCCCTGGCCCGCTTTGACCAGGTTGAAGGCGTCTCGGACGCGGAGCGCGACCAGGCGTTCGCCAACATCAAGAAGGCAGCGGAGCACTACGGCGTTAACGTTGAGGAAAAGGACTGGCGCGACCTGGGCAAGAAGCCACACACGAGCAATCCATCGCGCTGAGGGCCGAGCAATGAGTGTCTGGATCGGTTTAAGCTAACTCAGTCCAGCTACAGGAGGTTTGGTTGAAATCAAAGAGGTTGAGCCTGCTGGAGAAAAGCAGCTATCTGCTTGTCTTCGAGACGGGAGATGAGGTTATGGAAGGGCTAACGAACTTCGCCGGAGAGGAAGGGCTCTTATCGGCTCATTTCACGGCTATTGGCGCTTTCAGCAGCGCCATCGTCGGCTGGTACGACCCGGCGAAGAAGGATTACAAAAAGAACTCGATTGACGAGCAGGTGGAGGTGACGGCCCTTGTTGGGAATGTAAGCTATTATGAGGGAAAGCCGAAGCTGCATGCCCATGTAGTGCTTGCTAACTCTGATGGCGTGGCGCTCGGCGGCCATCTTATAGAAGGCCACGTGCGCCCAACGCTGGAGCTTTTCCTTACTGCCACGCCTGAAGGTCTCACGAGGGAGATGGATGAGGCAACCGGCCTGCCTCTAATAAAGCTGTGACCGGATGCCGGTGGTCAGTTGAAATAGTAGCTCGTCACTGACACTGACCACCGGCCACTCAGTCCTCAGCACTCATTGCTGTTAGAAGAACCATGCCTGATTTTACATGTGACTATTCACTGAAGGGCGAACCATTCGCGCATAACTGGGAGCATACCGTAGGCAGCGGGCATGCTACCCTTGCCTTGCGTGCCGACTGGCAGAGGCAGTTGATCAGATGCCACAAGGAGTTGGGCTTCAGGCATGTGCGCTTCCATGCCCTCCTCTCTGATGATATGGGCACTCTGCTCTGTGAGCAGAATCAACTCCTCTACTCCTTCTTCAACGCTGACCAGATCATGGACTTTCTCCTCTCTATCGGTATGCGGCCTTTTGTGGAGCTTAGCTTCATGCCTGAGACGTTGGCATCGGGCAGCAAGATAGTCTTCCACTATGAGGCAAACGCCACGCCGCCCAACGATTATGATGCCTGGGCTACACTCATCGAGAAACTGGTGGCTCATTTCGTTGAGCGTTATGGGATCAAAGAGGTGAGCCAATGGTACTTCGAGGTGTGGAATGAGCCTAACCTGACGGCATTCTGGACAGGCAAGCAGGAAGACTACTTCAAGCTTTACCGCTACAGTGCCGGTGCGCTCAAGCGAATAGACCCCTCACTGCGAGTGGGAGGGCCTGTGACCGCCATGAATGCCTGGATTGAGGATTTTATCTCGTTCTGCGAGAAGAATGACCTCCCAGCCGACTTCATCAGCACGCACATCTACCCAACGGACCCATTTGGTAAGATAGGCGATGACACAATCAGCCAACTTGCCAATAGCAACAGTAGCGTGATGAGCGATCACGCCAGGAAAACTCGCAGTTGGGCCAAAGGCCAGCCTGTCTACTATACAGAATGGAGCACATCTTCCAACCCACGCGACCCTCTGCACGACGAGCCGTTTGCAGCTGCACTTGCCGCCAGAATCGTTATGGAGGTGAATAGCTTTGTTGATTGCTATAGCTGGTGGACCTTCTCGGACATCTTCGAGGAGAACTATTTCCCCTCCGTACCTTTCCAGGGCGGCTTTGGGCTCCTCAACATAGAGGGCATCGCCAAGCCTGTTTACCGCGCTTTTGAGTTGCTGCACAACCTGGGTACAGAACTGCTGGACCTCTCGCGCACAGATAAGGAGAGCACGGTCAGCGCCTGGGGCATACGTAAAGGCGACACCTTGACCCTCCTCTTTACCAACCACGCCATGCCGCGCCACCCGATCAGCACAGAGTTAGCACATGTGCAGATTACTAACGTGCCTGAGGTTCGTGCCGCATATGTCGAGCGCGTTGATGAGTATCACGCCAATGCCACTCGCGCCTGGCGTGATATGGGTGAACCGGAATATCTAAGCGCGCTCCAGGTGTCGCAATTGCAATCGGCGTCGTGCCTGATCAAGGAGCCGGTCAGCTGCGATTACCTGGGTGGGGTTATTCATTTAGACCTCGGCTTGCCCCCGCACTCAGTAGCGGCGGTCACTATTGAGCTGGCTCCCCTTCGGGAATCATGAATTATTTGACGCTTCGTGCAAAGACGGTGAGTAACTTACATGAGCGATTCGCGGCCCGGTGATGGTGAGAGGCTGGAAAGTCTGCAACGGGAGACTTTTAGCTATTTCCTTCATGAGGTCAACCCGGAGAATGGACTGGTGGCCGACAAAACGGCAGAAGGCTGGCCGTCCAGTATCGCGGCGGTGGGGCTGGCGCTCACGGCCTACCTTGTGGGGGTAGATTGTGGCTTTATGAAGCGTAAGGAGGCGGTGCAAAGGACCCTTGCCGCCCTCCGCTTCTTCTATAGCAGCCCGCAAGGGATGGAGAACGATGCTACAGGCTACAAAGGCTTCTATTACCACTTTTTAGAGATGAAGAGTGGGCGGCGCGCCTGGAATTGCGAGCTTTCTACCATAGACACCACGCTCCTGCTCGCTGGAATGCTGGCGGCAGCGCTTTACTTCGACGACGATACCCCTGAAGAGAAGGAGATAGGCAAGCTTGCTGAAGAACTTTACTGCCGGGTCGATTGGCAGTGGGCGCAGAATGGCGAGCCGCGTGTCAGCCTCGGTTGGAAAGCGGAGAGCGGCTTTCTGAGCTACAAGTGGGAGGGCTACGACGAAGCTCTCATACTTTACCTGCTGGGGCTTGGCTCGCCGACGCACCCTCTTCCCAATGAGAGCTATCCTGCCTGGACCTCTACCTACAAGTGGAAGAAGGTTTACGGGCATGAATATCTCTACGCCGGCCCGCTCTTCATCCACCAGCTTTCACATGTGTGGGTGGACTTCAAAGGGATACAGGATAGCTATATGCGGGAGAAAGGGATAGACTACTTTGAGAACAGCCGCCGAGCCACCTTGATTCAACAACAATACGCACTGCGCAATCCGCAGAACTTCAGCGGCTACTGCAAAGATTGCTGGGGGACCACAGCCAGCGACGGCCCCGGCCCCTCTACGCTGCGCATAGACGGCATAGAGCGGCGATTTTACAACTACCTGGCGCGTGGCGTCCCTTACGGGCCTGATGATGGCACCATTGCGCCCTGGGCCGCGGTAGCCTCCTTGCCCTTCGCGCCGGAGATCGTACTTCCTGCCATTGAATACTTCGACAACCTCAACTTGCGGATTAATAACACTTATGGCTACAAGGGCACTTTCAACCCGACCTTCACAGACGGCACAGGCAAAGCGCCCGGCTGGGTTTCGTCATACCACTATGGTATCAACCAGGGGCCGGTGGTGCTGATGATCGAGAACTATCGCTCAGGCTCAATATGGAAGCTCATGCGCCGCAGCCCGTACCTGCTGAAGGGCCTGCAACGGGCGGGCTTTAGCGGCGGTTGGCTGGAGGCCGGAGGGTAGCTACGAATTACGAGTACCCACTGACAATTGGACAGCAGAGAAAGAAAGGACATCTGAAAGAGAATGGATAAATCGAGCAAAGCTGAGGTAGTAGTGATTACAGGCGCATCGGCCGGCGTGGGGCGTGCCACTGTGCGCGCTTTCGCCAGAGAGGGCGCGCATATCGGTCTGCTGGCGCGCGACCGAGATGGCCTGGAGGGTGCACGGCGCGAAGTGGAAGCGGCTGGGGGCAAAGCCCTTGTGCTGCCCACTGATGTCGCCGATGCGGACGCGGTTGAAGCGGCAGCTGAAGCAGTGGAGAAGGAGTTCGGGCCCATAGATATCTGGGTCAACGATGCCATGACGTCAGTATTCTCCCCTTTCAAGGAGATGGAGGCGGATGGCTTCCGCCGCGTCACGGAGGTGACTTATCTGGGGTTTGTCTACGGCACTATGTCTGCTCTGCGGCGGATGCTGCCCCGTGACAAAGGCGTGATAGTGCAGGTTGGCTCAGCCCTGGCTTACAGGGGCATACCTTTGCAATCGGCTTACTGTGGAGCAAAGCATGCGATTCAGGGCTTTACCGAGTCGGTGCGCTGCGAGTTGATACATGACAAGAGCAACGTCAAGATAACAATGGTGCAGATGCCCGCTCTAAACACCCCGCAGTTCGGGTGGGTCAAGAGCAAGCTGCCCAACAAGGCGCAGCCCGTGCCGCCTATCTACCAGCCGGAAGTGGCCGCCGAAGCTATTTATTGGGCCGCCCACAACTACATGCGCGAGGTGAACGTGGGCCTCTCTACCAGCATTTTCCTGTGGGGCAACAAGTTCGTCCCCGGCTTTGGCGACTGGTATCTCGGCAAGACAGGCTACAAGTCGCAGCAAACAGACCAGCCCGCCGACCCGAACCGCCCCAACAACCTGTGGGAGCCTGTAGGAGGAGATCATGGTGCGCACGGAGCCTTCGATGACCGTGCCCATGAGCATAGCACGCAGCTCTGGCTTACCACACGTGGCCGCTGGTTTACTCTGGCAGGAGCAGGCATAACCGCGGCGGTAGGCGCTGCGCTGTTAGCAAGGAAAAGGTAACGTCCCGCGCCACTAAATAACGCTGAGTACCCGCTACTGTCTATTCCAGGAGGTAATTTATGCCCACAAAGGCGAACAAACAAAACAAGGAGCAGGAGACCGTCACACGTCTGACACTGATAGGTATTTTCCTCTCTCTCTTTGGCGCATTCTCACTCAAGGCTCAGCTAACTGATGATGATAAGGAGCTAAGGCCACTAGAGCTGGCGCTGTTGGGATTGGCGACTTTTCGCGGTGGACGTTTGATTGCCTACGACAAAGTTACCGAGACGCTGCGCGCGCCCTTTACCGTGACCAAAGAGGACGAATACGGCGCAGGTGAGATGGTTGTTGAGAAAGGCACAGGCGCGCGCCGCGTTCTTGGCGAACTGCTGTCGTGCCCGACCTGCATAGGAACCTGGGTAGGCGCGGGCCTGGTTTACGGTATGCGCATCGCCCCGCGTCCTACCCGGCTCTTTGTAGCTATATTGGGCGTAACCGGCCTCGCCGAGCTGCTGAACGCCATAGTCGAGGCTCTCACCTGGTCGAGCCAGGCTGAACGCAAGCAGTCTGCCCCCTCGAAGTAAAAGGCAACAAGTTATATACTGGAATACAAGCGGGCGGGTATGGACACCAGCGCCATGCTGCTACCTCTGCCGCGCGCTTTGTCCGACGTGTGGCATGTAGTGGCCTAGCCGCCTCCAACCTTTAGTCACGACAACCGACCAGATGAAGACCAGACCGACATTGCCCTCTTTACGCCTGCCCTGGCAGCCCAATGAGGCCGCAGGGCGGCAGCCCTATCGCGGCGAGCTGCTGAGCCTGGAAAGGCTTGAGGAGTACGCTCGTGAGCTTGCTATCGCGCACAAAGCCGAAACCCGGCGTGCGCCCGCTATTCCTGCCCTCTCGCAGCTAGAGGCGAGCATTCGCACCATCGAAGCGGCCTTTATGCGGCTTTCGGCGGTGGCTCACCGGAAAGCCGCTCTTTTGCCCGGCGAGGAATGGCTGCTCGACAACTATCATATCGTGCAGGACAACATCTCCGAGGTAAGAGTAGACCTTCCGCGCCGCTACTACCTGGAACTTCCGAGGCTTGCGGGAGGGCCGTGGGCGGGCTATCCACGCGTTTACGCGCTCGCCTGGGAGTTAATAGGGCACACTGACGGTGTAGTCAACAGCTACTATGTTGAAGCGTTCGTCCGTGGATACCAATCTGTCATTCCACTGACCACAGGCGAACTCTGGGCAACTCCCATAATGCTGCGACTTGCCCTCATCGAGGATCTGGCGCACCTGGCAGGGGTGCTGGTGCAGACGAGAAGCCAGCTTGAAACTGCCGACCGCTGGGCCGATCATCTCCTTACCCTCGCCGATGCCGTTGCGGAAAATCACGGCGGCGATGTACAACTCCCCCCGGGCCTGCGACGCCGTGATGCTCTGCTCACCCCCGCTTTTGTCGCCCGCTTCGTGCAGCGCCTGCGCGACGGTGGCCCCGCTGTTGAATCGGTTCTCTCATGGCTGCAATCGAGAATGGCCGCTAAAGGCACTAGCGTGGACGAAGTTGTGCGTGCTGAGTTCGGTAATCAGAGCGCGCTTCAAGCTTCGGTGGGGAATACTATAGTCAGCATGCGCACCATAGCTGCAACCAACTGGATGGGCTTCGTAGAGCAGCACAGCTTAGTCGAGGCGCTGCTGCGTGAAGACCCCGCGTCTGTCTACTCAAGCATGGATTTTGCCACGAGGAATCGCTATCGAGGCGTTGTAGAGCGCATCGCCCGCCGCTCCCGCATCTCTGAAGGAGATGTGGCGAGCACATTATTGCAGTTGGCGAGAGCTGCGCATTCGGCAGACCCTGGCGACATGCGACGTTCGCACGTCGGCTACTACCTGATTGCCATAGGAGTACATCAACTCCGGCGTGCTGTGGGGTACAGATCTCGCCTGGGCGAGGTGCTTTCGCGGGCGTTTAGGCGCAACCGCACCGCGCTCTACCTGGGCGCGATTACAGTGGTTGCTTGCCTTTTCCTGGCGCTTGTCCTCTTTTTCGGCATGGACCGAAGCAGCGCGAATGCCACAGGGTGGTGGATTCTGGCGGGCCTGCTGGCTCTTTTCCCCGCCGGCGAGTTCGCCGTCTACTTTGTCAACCAGGCTGTGACGCTGCTGCTACAACCAAGAGTGCTCCCCAAGCTCGATTTTTCTGGGGGCATACCTGCTGAGCAGCGCACGTTCGTGGTAATCCCCACACTCGTGAGCAGCTGTGAGGATGCGCTCGCCCTCATAGAGCATGTCGAGCTTCTTTACTTCGCCAGCCCCGGCCCTAACTTGCATTTCGCTATCCTTAGTGACTTCACCGACGCTCCGGCGGAGGAGATGCCCGGCGATGCCGAATTGCTGGAGAGCCTCTCCACGGGAGTGCGCAACCTCAACGTGCGCTATGGCACACCGGATCGCTTCTATCTCTTCCACCGCAAGCGCCAGTGGAACCCCAAGGAGAGTGTGTGGATGGGCTGGGAGCGCAAGCGCGGCAAGCTGGCCGATTTCAACGGCCTGATCCGCGGCAGGATAAGCTTCGATCCTGAGCAGAACCCATTTAGCGTCACCATAGGAGACATATCGCTTCTCTCCGGCGTGAAGTATGTTATCACCCTTGACCGCGACACCGAAATGCCGAGGGATACCGCTCACCGGCTCGTAGGCACCCTCGCTCACCCCCTCAATAGAGCAGAGATCGACCCTGTCAAGCGCATTGTCGCGCGGGGCTACGGCATACTCCAGCCCCGTGTAAGCACCACCTGGCAAAGCTCGGTCAGCTCGTACTTCTCGCGCATCTTCTCAGGGCACACCGGGGTTGACCCCTACACCACCGCGGTCTCCAACGCTTATCAGGACCTTTTCAGTGAAGGGATTTACATAGGCAAGGGTATATACGATGTAGAAGCTTTTGAAGCCACAACTGAAGGTCGTTTCCCCACGAACGCACTTTTGAGCCATGATCTGCTGGAAGGCTCCTACACCCGCGTCGGCTTCGCCAGCGATATCGAGCTTTATGAGGATTTTCCTGCACGGCAGAACGTTTTCGCGGCCCGCGAACACCGCTGGGTGCGCGGCGACTGGCAAATACTCCCCTGGCTCTTCCCCCGTGTGCCCACAACAAGGGCTGCCCCTGAAGGGAACCCTGAGAACAAGGGCGATAATCCTGCTCGGTTCTCACTCCTCAACACTCGTCGCACCGAACGTAATCCACTCTCCATCATCAATCGCTGGAAGATATTGGATAACCTGCGCCGCTCGCTGGTTGCCCCAGCTTCTGTTGTGCTCCTGGCTCTTAGCTGGACCCTGCTGCCCGGCTCACCGCTCTCCTGGACGCTCGCTGTGCTGGCGGTGATAGCCTTCCCCCTCTACTCTCACATCCTTACCTCCGCGTGGCGCAAGCCACCCGCCGCAACCTGGGCGCGGCACCTCTCGGCGGTTACGCAGCAGGCGCGCATAAACCTGTTGAGTTTCATATTGACCACCAGCTTCCTGGTTTACCGCTCGCATATAATGGTGAACGCGGTGGTGACAACCCTGGTGCGAATGTACATTACCCATCGCTGCTTGCTGGAGTGGACAACGGCGAGCGAGGCGCAGCGCACCCTCGGTAGCGAGCCTCTCGCCTTCTGGAAGAGGATGTGGCAAAGCAGCGTAGTGGCCGCTTTGCTTCCAGTTGCTGTCGTCTTCACCAACCTCCCCGCACTCCCTGTGGCGTTACCTCTGCTGACCCTCTGGCTTGTTGCGCCGGAGCTTGCTTACTGGATCAGCCGGCCTATTGTGGCTAAAGTCTACAACGCCACCGCTGCTGAGCGTGCATATCTGCGGCGAGTGGCCCGCAAAAGCTGGCGATACTTTGAGGAGTTCACAGGGCCTGGTGACCTGTGGCTCGCACCCGATAACTACCAGGAAGAGCCGAGCGGCGTGCTGGCGCACCGCACCTCGCCCACTAACCTGGGCCTGCTACTTATCTCCACCCTTTCTGCCCACGACATGGGCTATCTCACAAAATCAGAGCTGGCGGCGCGCCTCGATTGCACCCTGAAGAGCATGGAGGGGTTGGAGAAGTACAACGGCCACTTCTACAATTGGTACGATACCCTGACAGGTAAAGCTCTCCCTCCCAAATACATCTCCACCGTAGACAGCGGCAACCTTATAGGCCACTTATTGGCCCTCAAACAGGGTTGCGGCGAGTTGCCCAACAGACCTATCTTCACCGAGCAAACGCTCCTCGGCCTGTGTGACATAACTTCTATTATCTCTGAGGAGCTAAAGTTTCTGCGTGAGCGACGTGAAGTTGACATAAAGTCTATCGAGGGGCAGCTGAAAGTGGTCAGCGATATGCTTGTGAAGACGCCCGCAAGCTTGCATGAGTGGCTTGCCCTCTTCCGTTCGTTGCTGCACCCGGCGACTAACCTGGCGACGGAGCTAAGGCGTCGCGCAGGTGTTAGCGGCCCCCGGCCGCAAGATGTAGACCGGCACAACGGAAAGAGCCGGCCTGTGGGCGCTGAGCGCAGCACCCCGGACACAGGAACGCTGCAACTTCGCTCTATGCTCGACGACCTGGCGTTTTGGGCGGAGAGGCTTGTTCTCAGCGTGCGAAGCGGCGAGGAGGAGATTAGAAAGCTGGTGCCCTGCACCCTTATGACCTCATCGCCTCACCCCTTGCTTCAAAGCGACAGCCACCCTGAGATAGCTGACCAATGGAGTAAGCTGCGGGAGTTCTCTGAGCCGGTGCCTTCGCTCAGAGGCAACCTTGTCTGGTCAGCCGGGCGCATCGCGGAGATACGCCGCCTTCAGCTGCTGATTCGTGAAAAGGAGCTTGGGGCCGATGGTGCAGCTGCGATACAGTGGCTGGAGAAGCTAAGGCAGGCGGTATCCTCCGGCTGGAGCGCCACCGAAGTGCTTCTCGGCGAGGCGCGCACCCTTGCCTCGCGCATAGAAGCTATAGTCGGAGATATGCACTTCGGCTTCCTGATGGACTACGGGCGCAAACTCTTCTCAATTGGTTATAACGTCTCGGAGCTGAGGCTCGACCACTCATACTATGACTTGCTCGCTTCCGAGGCGCGCCTGGCGAGTTACCTCTCTATAGCTCGTGGCGAGGCACCCCGCGAGCACTGGTTCGTCCTTGGCCGCCCTCTCACAGGGCACGGCGACAATTTGACGCTGCTTTCCTGGAGCGGCACCATGTTCGAATATTTGATGCCTAACCTGGTGATGGCTACTTACAGCGGCACATTGCTGGCTCAAGCCACTTCCGGGGCGGTGCGGCGGCAAGAGCATTACGGGCGCACAGAAAGCGTGCCCTGGGGCATCTCTGAGGCGGCATATAACAGCCTCGACCCTGGTGGGAGTTACAGCTACAAAGCCTTTGGCGTGCCGGACCTTGGCCTCAAGCGCGGTCTTTCCGATGATCTGGTCGTTGCGCCTTACGCTACGTTGCTGGCCCTGCCTGTTGACCCGCAGCACGCGCTCTCTAATTTGAGGCGTCTATCTAACCTCGGCATGGAAGGCCGCTACGGCTTCTACGAGTCGCTCGATTTCACCCGCTCACGCCTGGCCCCCGGCGAGCGCGCCGCTCGTGTCGGCACCTTCATGGTGCATCACGTAGGCATGGGGATGGTAGCTGTCAACAACTACCTGCACGACAACTGTATGGTGCGCCGCTTCCACTCTGAGCCTCTGATACGCTCCTCTGAATTGCTTCTACAGGAGCGCACCCCGATGCAGGCTCCCCTTACCCTGCCGCACCCCGTTGAGATAGACCGCCAACGCACAGAAAGAGAGGTATCACCACCCGTCATGAGAAGCTACGACACTCCGTACACCAATGTGCCACGCGCCCATTTACTCTCTAACGGCCGCTACTCTGTTATGCTCACCAACTCCGGGGCGGGTTACAGCAGTTGGAAGGAGCTGGCGATCACGCGATGGCGCAACGACAGCGTGCTCGATGCGTACGGCTCCTTCATATACATTGCTGATCTTCACAGCGGCAAAGTCTGGTCGGCGGCGGCGGCTCCTCTCGGCGGGCAACCTGAGGAGTACAACGCCTCATTCCAATTCGATAAAGTGGAGTTCCGCAGGCGCGACGGCGACATCGAAACGCACACCGAAATAGTGGTAAGCCCCGAGGACGACGCCGAGGTGCGCCGCGTTACCCTCACCAACAGAGGGAACCGCCTGCGCGTGCTAGAGCTTACCAGCTACGCGGAGGTAGTGCTCGGATCGCAGGGTGGGGATAAAGATGCACCCGCTTTCAGCAAGCTCTTCGTTGAAACCGAGTACTCTCCTGAGTATGGAGCTTTACTAGCCACACGCAGACCTCGCTCTGCAAGCGACCCACGCAACTGGTTAGTGCATGTGCTCTCTATCAACAGGGAAGGGAGCACTACAACAAGCGTCCTCGGCTCGCCGGTGCCGGAGCACTACGAAACCGACCGCGCGCTCTTCCTGGGGCGCGGCGGCACGCCTTCCTCACCCGCCGCTTTGAAGAAAGGCCACTCTCTAAACAACAGCGCGGGCGCAGTGTTGGACCCGATTTTTAGCCTGCGGCAAAGGGTGCGTATTGGCCCTGGAATGAGGGTGCGCGTCACCTTTACGACGGCGGCTGCCGCGTCGAGAGAGCAGGCGGTATCACTGATAGATAAGTACCATGATCCTGTCTGGTCAGCACGCGCAATGCGCATGGCCCTCACACGCGAGCGTATAGAACTTCGGCAGCTTGGGCTTTCAGGCGACGCGGCGATGCAGTACCAGCGCCTCTTCTCGCGCATGATCTACCCGATGCGCGGCACGCGGCCATCGGCTGAAACGCTAGCCCGCAATGTCAAAGGGCAGCAGGGCCTCTGGGCCTATGGCATCAGCGGCGACCTGCCTCTTCTCCTTGTGCGCGTCTCGGAGTTGAGCGAGGTAGATATAGTGCGCGAGGCGCTGCATGCACATGAATACTGGCGCAACAAAGGCTTCAAGGCCGACCTCGTTATCCTTAATGAATATCCCGGCGGGTACATACAACCTGTGCAGGACGAGCTTGAGCAAATAGTGAACTCCAGCCATGCTCGCGACCTTCTCAACAAGACAAGCGGCGTTTACGTCAAACGAGCCGACATCATGCCCGAGGCGGACCGCATTCTGCTGAGCAGTGTTTCGCGTGTGATACTCATAGGCGGGCGCGGCAACCTGGCCGCTCAGCTTGACCGCCAGATACTCGGCCCAGAATCAGGCGTGCGCCTGGTGGAAACAGCTGCCACCTCTGCCCAGCGCTCTCGGCCTCCGTCCCCCCCCTCCTCTCCGACCGCCAGTTATCCCTCGCGCACCCCGCACTCCGCCTTCAGCGCAGATGGGCACGAATACCTGATAACGCTCGATGCCGGCGAGTGGACGCCGCTTCCCTGGACCAATGTGATCGCCAACCCACGCTTTGGCTGCATGGCTACCGAGAGCAGCCTGGGGTCGTCATGGGCCGAGAATAGCAGGCAAAACCGCCTGACCCCCTGGTCCAACGACCCTGTTTCGGACCCACCGGCTGAAGCAATCTACATACGCGACGATGAGACGGGGCGCATCTCGACCCCCACACCTCTGCCGATGCGTGACAACAGCAGATACACTGTGTGCCATGGCCAGGGATATACAATTTACGGGCATAGCAGCGATGAAGTAGAGCAGACGTTGCGGATCTTCGTTGCCGCTGATGACCCCGTAAAGATTTGCAAGCTCACCTTACGTAACGCTTCTGCTCGCCGAAGACGGCTGTCGGTGACATATTACGCCGAGTGGGTTATGGGCGTAGACCGCGACGGCTTTGCTCGGTACGTAATTACCGAAAGTGATGCTGCGCATGGGGCAATCCTGGCGCGCAACCCCTACAACGCCGAGTTCGCTGACAGAGTAGCTTTCGCCGCCACAAGCGCGGAGGCTTGTACGATTACAGCCGACCGTCGCGACTTCCTGGGGCGTGACGGCTCTCTATCTAACCCGGCGGCCCTCAGGGGGCGGCAAAAGCTCTCAGGTCACGTCGGCGCTGGGTTCGACCCATGTGCCGCATTGCAGTGCGCTTTAGAGCTAGCGCCGGGTGAGGAGCGGACAATACTCTTTACTCTGGGGGAAGGCGAGAACGCCCAGGAAGCGCGTACCCTGGCTGCCAGGTATCGCGCTCCTGAGGCTGCCGAGAGCGCCTATGCGGGCGTGCTGCAAATGTGGGATCGCCTCCTATCGGCGGTAGAGGTGTCCACTCCCGACAGGAATATGGACCTTATTGTCAACAGGTGGCTGCTTTACCAGGCGGTTAGCTGCCGCTACTGGGGGCGCTCGGCATTTTACCAGGGCGGCGGCGCGTACGGCTTCCGCGATCAGTTGCAGGACGTGATGGCGCTGGTGTACGCCGCGCCCGAAATAGCCCGCGAGCATATTTTGCGCTGTGCTGAGCACCAGTTCAAGGAGGGCGACGTGCAGCACTGGTGGCACCCACCGGGCGGGCGCGGGGTGCGTACCCACTTCTCGGACGACCTATTATGGCTGCCTTTTGTCACAGCGTACTACGTGGCGGCCACCGGGGACAGCCAGATTCTGGATGAAAGCCGTCCCTTCCTCGAAGCGCCTCTTCTCAAGCCTGATGAAGAGGATATGTACAGCTTGCCCGCCATCTCTGAAGAGGCTGGCACCCTCTACGAGCACTGCCTGCGTGCCATTAGACGTGGCACGACATCCGGCGCTCACGGCCTGCCCCTCATGGGCACGGGCGACTGGAACGACGGCATGAACAGGGTCGGCAGCGGCGGCAAAGGGGAGAGCGTCTGGGTTGGCTGGTTCCTGTACGCTGTTCTGTTGGACTTTCTGCCTCTTTGCCAGGCACGCGGCGATGAGGCGCAAGTCGCCAACTTCCGCGATGAGTCGGCGAGGCTCAAAGCTGCGCTTGAGGATCATGCCTGGGACGGTAAATGGTATCTGCGCGCCTACTACGACGATGGTACGCCCCTCGGCTCATCAAAGAGTGAAGAGTGCAAGATAGACGCCATAGCCCAGAGCTGGAGTGTTATCTCAGGGGCGGGCGATAGTGCACGCACGGGGCGAGCTATGAAGTCGCTGGAAGAGCGCTTGCTGATCACCAGCGAAGAGGCCAACGCGCGCGCGGAATCGGAGGCGGAAAACGGCCTGCTACTGTTGCTGGCCCCTCCCTTCGACAAGGGAGAGCACGACCCCGGCTACATAAAAGGCTACCCGCCAGGAGTGCGAGAGAATGGCGGGCAGTACACGCACGCCGCTATCTGGAGTGTGGTTGCCAAAGTGCTCATGGGAGATGGCGACGGGGCCTACGACCTCTTCAAAGTAATAAATCCTATCAATCATGCTACTACGCCTGAAGAAATAGAACTCTACAAAGTAGAGCCTTACGTGATAGCCGCTGACGTATACTCGCACCCTCAGCACCTGGGGCGCGGCGGTTGGACCTGGTATACAGGCTCAGCAAGCTGGTTCTATCGTCTGGCGGTAGAGTACATACTCGGGTTGAAGCGCCGAGGCGATGCGCTTGTTGTAGAACCGTGCATACCCTCAAGCTGGCCCGGCTATAGTATGATTTACCGCTTCGGAAAGAGCAGCTACCGGATAGCGGTGGAGAACAGCAACCGCCTCTGCCGCGGGGTCAGCAATGTAGAAATTGATGGTGTGCCGCAGCCAGATAGCTGGATAAAGCTGGTGGATGACGAGAGAGAGCACAATGTGCGGGTGGTCCTTGTGCCCAAAGAAGCCCAACGCACAGTGGCCGTTGACGAGGCCTAAAGCCCGGTGAATAGACTACCTCACCTTCTCGATCACATAGGGCCCGTTTTCAAAGTGCAGTTTCAGCGCGAAGGTTCTTTAGCACTTGCGCGTGGAAAACGACTTTAAAACGGGCCCAGTAACGCTAAACAGTGTGCACTGTGCTAGGCCGCGGTTGTGGCTACTGGCCGCCTGCAAACTGCATATCGTCCAGGTAATAGGCGGGTTGCGCGCCGCCGGTTGTGTCCTGTAGAACGAGCGCAGTGATTATGCGGTTGGTGGCGCTGAGCCTGGACAGAGGCACTGTGACCTGCCGCCAGACGTTGCCACCCACACGGCCCCCACTGATAAAGTTATCCAGAGGCTGCGAAGGCAGGTAATTGCCGTTAGCGTCGGCTACATAGATTTCCATCTGCTGGCCCGAATTAGCGCCGCCGTTGATCCAGAAAGTAAGCCTATCATAACCTGTGGTGTTGAAGCCGTTAGTTCCAAGCTGCAAGCCCGCCCAGGCCGAATTGTATTTTACCAGCATAGAGTATCTGCCGCTATGCACATAGGCAGTGCTGGCCATGGTGATAGTTGAACCCCAGGACCAATTTTGCCAGCCGTTCCGCAGCGCATCGTTGTAGACGGGGCTGGTAACACTGGCCACTGCGGTAGCTGTTGGGCGAATGGGCGTGTTGGTCGCGGGCACCGAAGTCCGGGTTGCCGTGGCTCCGGGCGTGTTGGTACGGCTAGGAAGAGGGGTCCTGGTCGCTGTAGTGACAGCAGTACGAGTAGGTATTGTGGTGCTTGTAGCGGTACGTGTGGCGGTACGGGTGG
>JADMIH010000329.1 GCA_015478675.1 Chloroflexota bacterium
CCATCTCGCCCCTGTATTGCTCCGTAGCGCTCACCACCTCGTATGGCGCTGCCAGGCCATCCCTGAGCCACTCGATACAGCCCCGAACGGCCCACGCCAGGATGCCATCAGCCTCAGCAGCCAATTTCCTTACAAGGTCGCGGTCCTTCTGAGCGGCTGTGATAAGTACCTGAAAGGGCACCAGCTTGATACGATCCCATATACCCTTATCAGTGCCCCGAATCACCGGCTTGTGATTGGTTGAGAGCCATATTTTCCCTTCAGGGCGAAACTCAAAAAATTCTTTATTCAAAAAGCGCGCGCTGATCGTATCGCCGCCCGTGAGGTCCTTTATCAGCGACTCCGCGAGTCGCTTCCCCTCCTCGCTCTCCGAGGCCGTAACGAAGCGCGCCCCTTTAAGGCGGGCAATATCATTAGTGGCAGCGTTATCCCTTCGGGCCATCAGAGTCTCGGTAGGCGTTCTCATCGCGTAATTGCCAAGCACCGAGCGCAGCGTCTCCAGGAACGTGCTCTTGCCATTAGCCCCCGTGCCGTACAGAATAAAAATAGTGCGCTCCGACGTGTCCCCCGTCAGCGAATAGCCCACAGCGCGCCTCAGAAAATCGGTCAGCTTGCTATTGTCCGCCATGAGCCGCTCAAGCATGGCTGTCCAGGTGGGGCAGCGCGCATCGGGATCGTAATTAACAGGCACCGAGCGCGTCATCAAATCCTCCCGCCTGGCGGGGTATATAGCGCCGGTCCTCAGATCGACCGTGCCGTTCAGACAATTCAGTAGCCATGGGTGAGCATCAAGCTCCGCCACCCGGACAGGGATGCCATCCTCCGCCTTCAGCCTGTCCAGCATCGCCCTGATTTTGATATTGCTCTCCGAGGCGCGTGCGTGCTTGACAATCGCCTTGCGCTCCGCGTCCCCCTCAGTATCAGCCGCCGAGCGATACATCCCCCTCACCGTCTGCTTGGCTAGCCTCTCCACAGCAGCCGTCGCGTCAGGCTCCATGTAGCTACCGTTCCACACAAGCCACTTCCCCCACTCATGAGAGTAGCGCAAATCTATCCCGTACCTGGCCGCCATTCTCTCCGCGTTACCAATATCGGTCAGCCCAAAACGGTGCTCATCCACCATTGCCTTCTCCATATCCTCATTGCCTTCGCCCGCATCTGTCTCTCTCAAAGCTTGCCCGCAGGGAGCAACAGAATATGCCCCCTCCTGTGGTGCAGGCATCTCGCGAGGATGCTCCATGCCCGCGCGCAGTCCCGACGTCACAGTAGCTCGCACCTCAGCCGCTGTGAGGCCCAGGTCCCGCCCACAATCGCCAAGCTTGCGCTCCACCTCCTCATAAGCAAGCCATTCCGCCCCCACCATCTGGCCTATCGCAAAGGCCGCCCTGTTGAGCCTGTCGTTTCTCTCCCCCTGCGCGGCCTCGGCGAGCCACGCAAGCTCTTTTACCAGAGCGCTGCCTGCATATGCCTTTTCACGACTACCGGGGCGTACAGAGGCTCCAGAGAGCACCGGTAACACTTTACGCATCGTTCCCGCCCCCGCATCACGTTGTTCCATGACGAGGGTCATCAGCCGCGCACAGGCCGGCTGGATGGGGCACATCTCAGGCGTCTCCAGCCAGTCATATAGCCGTCCATTTTTATGCACGCTTCCCGCGCCTATTACATAGCCGCCGTCTCCACGCACATCAACGTGAGGGGCAACTTTGCAAACCGAATTGGGCACCGGGAATCCAGGATGCTCAAAATATAAATGCACGCCACGCCCCGTCCGGACGCCCGGCCTGGCCGCGGCTACTCCTAGCCGTGCAAGCTCCTCAAATCCCTCCTCGCCGTCCACATCAAGCACCCAGATGTTCGAGACCTTTCCAGTCACAATCCCCACGTTGCAATACGGCCAGGTACGCCTCCAGCCCGCAACGTCCTCCCGGGGGGCACACTCAGACTGGTACCGTTTCCATGCAAGCAGCAATGGCTTCTTGGTCTCCCTGGATACAGGGATAACAGACCAGCCGCGATCCAGAGCGGCCATAAATGTCTCTATCGAGTTGTTCACCTGCTGTAGCCTCCAATAACGC
>JADMIH010000090.1 GCA_015478675.1 Chloroflexota bacterium
GAGCACAGGGAACGCGGCGTATGGCGATGATCCCGCGACTTCTTCTCGCTCACAGCAGCAAGGCTCAATACTTTGCTTCGTAGGCCCCCCAGGCGTCGGCAAGACCTCGCTGGGCGAGTCGATTGCCAGGGCAATGCACCGTAAATTCGTCAGGTTGTCTCTGGGCGGGGTGCATGACGAGGCGGAGATAAGGGGCCACCGGCGCACATACGTGGGCGCAATGCCGGGCCGTATTATCCAGGCTATGAGGACCGCAGGCACATCCAATCCTGTCATGTTGCTCGACGAAGTTGACAAGCTAGCAGCAGACATGCGCGGAGACCCCGCCGCCGCCTTGTTGGAAGTACTGGACCCAGCGCAAAACCACACCTTCGTGGACCATTACCTCGATGTACCATACGACCTGTCGGACGTGCTTTTTATCACTACCGCCAATATACTCTACAACATACCCAAACCTCTGCGCGACCGAATGGAAGTAGTAGAAATAGGGGGCTACACCGAGGAGGAAAAGACGCAGATAGCCCGCCGCCATCTGCTCCCCAAGCAAGTTGAAGCGCACGGGCTGGAACCGGGATTCCTCGAAGTACCTGACCGCATGTTGCACTCTATAATAGGCACCTATACCCGCGAGGCTGGGGTGCGCGAACTTGAGCGCAAATTAGCGACCATATGCCGCAAGGCGGCACGTAAGGTGGTACAGGGGCGCACCACCAGAGTCAGGGTTACTCCCCACAATTTGGAGGAGTTCCTGGGGCCGCCACGATACCGCGCAGAGGTCGAGATCAGGCACGACCAGGTGGGCGTGGCGATGGGTCTCGCCTGGACCGAACATGGCGGCGAACTGCTGCCCGTTGAGGTAGCAGTAGTTCCCGGCCATGGGGGGCTAATCATAACAGGGCGGCTCGGCGACGTGATGCAAGAGTCGGCGAAGGCAGCGCTCACCTTTGCCAGGTCGCGGGCAGCGCAGCTCAGAATTGATGTGGCTGAGCTGGAGCGATCAGACTTGCATATTCACCTCCCTGAAGGCGCTATCCCCAAAGACGGCCCCTCGGCAGGCATTACTATGGCGATCTCCCTCATCTCGGCTATCACCAATCGCCCCGTGAGGAGCGATGTAGCCATGACAGGCGAGATAACGCTGACGGGGCGCGTGTTGGCGATAGGCGGTCTCAAGGAGAAAGCGCTGGCAGCCCATCGAGGGGGCGTCAAGAGCGTAGTAGCCCCCCTTGCCAACAAACCGGAGCTGGCCGAGCTGCCCCCGCTTATCAGGCGCGAGTTAGACTTTCGCTGGGTTGAGACAATGGATCAGGTTATAGACCTGGCGCTCCACCCCGCTAATGAGTCGCCCGCCGTACCCGTTGGCGATCCTGGCAGCGTAAGCGCTGAGCAACCCACCACCCAAGATAGTTCGCTAAAGAAACCTCGCGCACTGCAACCTGATACCCAGGACGTGCAACATACCCAGGCCCAGGGAAAGAATAGCTCGCGAAGCTCGTCTTCGGGGCGAAACAAGAAAGTTGCCCAACCTGAAAATAAGAAAGCAGATGCGCCTCAGGAAGATACCCAGGCCTTCCTCCCGCCCCAGGGGGATTTTCTGGTGTGATCTGTGGCTAACGAGCTTTGATCCTCCTTGTGACATAGCTTAGACCCACACCTTGCAACCTTATCAATTGATCAAAACAACAGCCTCGCGAAGTAGACAGACGCATAGATGTTAGAACGTGAATACTTTTACATGGGACTTGTCCCCTGATAGCGCGCGTTCTGCATTCCTCTGCGCTGTACTGAGAGGTAGAAAATAATTGAGCATAAATCGAAAAAACTATTACCGCGACGGAGCCAGACGCCCGTCCGCCAACCCGGCCTATCGAACCCACGACCGAGACAGAGAGATAGCGCACAATCGCCCCGCCGGAGACGGCCTTGAATGGAAGCGTATGGACCTCCACATCCATACGCCCGCTTCCACAGATTACCGCGACCCAGGAATATCATACCTGGACATACTAAAGAAGGCCGAAGAGAAAGGTCTCGACATTATTGCCTTCGCAGACCATAACAGCGTTGGCGGTTATGCCTCTATGCACCGGGAGATAGAGACCCTTTCCCTTCTTGAGAGGCTGGGCCGCCTCACCGATGAAGAGCGCACCACCCTTGAAGAATACCGCCGCCTCCTGGCGAAGCTGGTGGTCCTTCCGGCCTTTGAGTTCACAGCCACTTTCGGCTTTCATATACTGGGCGTCTTCCCAGAGGAGACATCAGTCAGGAAGTTGGAGCACCTCCTCCTTGACTTGAATGTGCCGGAGGAGAAAATGGTTATGGGTGCGCCCGATGCAGGCTCGACATCCGATGTGCTGAGGGCATATCAGGCGATAACCGCCGCCGGTGGTCTGGCTATTGCCGCCCACGCTAACTCCTCTAACGGCGTGGCTATGCAAGGCTTTCCATTTGGCGGGCAGACCAAAATAGCCTATACCCAGGACCCCAACCTGGCCGCGCTCGAAGTAACAGACCTTGAGTCGCCCGGAAGGCGCAATACAGCTTCCTTCTACAATGCGTCCAAACCGGAATATCCACGCAGAATGCACTGTATACAAGGCTCCGACGCGCACTCGGTGAACACCGAACAAGCAGATAGCATGAACAAGCGCCTGGGCGTAGGCGCGCGTATCACCGAGGTGCTGGTGAGAGAAGCATCTTTTGCAGGGCTAAAAGAGGTGCTTCTAGGCACCGACTTCACGCGTACCCGCCCATATAGGTCCAATAAGGCCTGGGAAGCTGTAGAGAAATCGCGCCAGCAGGGTCCAAGCGCGGTGCAGGCCTTCCACGAACTCGCCCTCTCCAAATTGCACCGGACCCGGCCCATCCTGCATGACATCGTAGCCTTTGCCAACGGCGAGGGCGGCGCTATATATGTCGGCGCTCACCCTGATACCCACCTGGCGATACATGGGCTCGATAGGGCAGATGATGATATGCGTATACTGAAAGAGGATGTAAAACGCACTATCGAGCCGCCGCTGGACGTCACATTTAATGTGGAGAAGAACGGTGAGCGGGGTGTAATAATCATCGATGTGCCGGAGGGCGACGACAAGCCCTACGCCTACACACCAACGGGCCAGATTTATCTGCGTAAAGAGGGCGAAACCCTGGTCGCCACTCGCGACGAAATCGTAAGCCTGGTGCTGGGGGGCGAGGCCAAAGTCGAGCGACCGGTTCCGATTCGGCGCGAGCAGCCTCAACCTGCTGCCGTGTCGGCAGAAGCCGTGCCCCAAACACAGCCAGCTACGCAACGGCGGCCCATGCGTGGGGAAAGGGTGCATCTGCCTCAGCAGCAGCCGGAGCGGGTAGCGGCCCAAGAAAAGCCTGTGGAGCCGCAGACGGAGCGGCCCGCAGCTCAGGAGCAGCGAGCGCAACAACCCGTGCCCAGCCCAGAGCGATTGGCGCGCACCCCCTTCCCCAACCTTCCTCCTGAGAAGATAAAAGGCCAGCTTCAGCCGATGGTCAGGAAGGATGACCTTGTCGTGGAGAGTGCAGCGCCACCCGAAGTGGCAGCCCTGTCTGCGGCAGGGCTACAAACGCCGGAGGTCACATCCGAGCCGCAATCGGAGCCGCAACCGGAGCAGACAGCCGCCACTCCCGAAATAGAAACGGCCGGCAGGGCGCGAGGGCGTGGAGGCCGCCGCTCGACAGGGCGCGGCAAAGTTGAGAGCGCGGCGATAACCGAACAAAGCACCCAGCAAGCGCCCGTTCAGGAAGCTGCCGCCAGCGCCACCCTTGAGATAGCAGAGAAAAGCGAAGTTGAGAAGCCTGCGCGAGGCCGCTCGCGGCGCAAAAGCGGCGCTCAGATTGCCGAAGCCGCGCTCGAAGCGGCAGGCCCAACAGCTGAGCCTATGGAAACCACAGTCTCAGCCGAGCATGTCAGCCGCGAGGAGAATGTAGCCGAGGGGAAACCGAAGCGCGGCAGGCGGCGCACCTCTACAAAAGAGCTGGAGGTAGAAGCGCCCTCAGCAGCGTCAGCCGCCACCGCCTCCGGGGCGCAAGCCATTCTGGTTGAAGCGCAGCTTGAGCCTGGGCCGCAGATACCGGGCGAGCTAACGCCCGAAGAAAAAGAGCCGGAGCTAACCGCGCCCCCCGCAACCCGTGGCCGTTCACGCCGCAAGAGCGCCGCGCAAAAGGCCGCCGAGGCCGCGCTGGCACAAGCGGAATCTGACACCGCAAAGAAGAGTGAGGCGACTGGGGCAAGCGCGCCTGCGGAAACCGCCGCTCCTGAAAAGGGTAGGCGACAAGGGCGAGCTAAAAGCTCAGGCAAAACCACTGACGCAGCGCCTCAGAGTGAGCCGCCCGCCCCGCCCACCACAGGCGTGGAGATCGTGAGCACCGAGGCGCGCGATGGTGGGAGCTACCACACCATGCGCGATTTGCGGAACGAAAGCACCGTGCATAACGTCACCAAGCAATCAGCACGGCGGCTGTGGCACTACGCAATTGTGCAGCACGAGCATGGGGACCCCGCCATGTCAGAGATCTTCTGGCACCCTGGGCTCCCCATTGGCCTCTGGCGGCGCGAGCAGCGGGCCGGGGCAGCGCGTTGCGATCTTGTAAGTCGTTATCCAGATGGTTCCATGCGCATCTTCTACGGCGTAACCAACGATGGGCTAAGCGGCCCCTGGCAAGACCTCCTCCAGATGGTCGAACAAGCAGGCTACACCGGGCCTGGCGCCCCCGAAAAGTAGGAGACGAGGGAGCAGGGAGCAGGGAGCAGGGAGCAGGGACTAGCTGCTAATCCCTGCTCCCTGTGTTATAATAGGGCCGAGTTTCTCTCCCCTGAAAGGAAGTAAATGAAGAAGCGCATACTTACAGGCGACCGGCCTACCGGCGCGCTGCACCTCGGCCATTACGTCGGCTCCCTTGCTAACAGAGTCAAGCTACAGCACGAGTATGATACCTATATAATCATTGCCGATGTGCAGGCCCTTACAGACAACTTCGACAACCCACAGAAGGTGCGCGACAACATAGTCGAAGTGGCAATGGACTACATGGCTGTTGGCCTCGACCCCAACGTGGCAACCTTTTTCATACAATCACTCGTGCCCCAGATAGCTGAATTGACTGTCTTCTACTCGAACCTGGTAACTGTGGCGCGCCTTGAGAGGAACCCGACCACCAAAGATGAGATGCGCGAAAAGGGGATGGAGGACAACGTCACCTATGGTTTCCTCGGCTACCCTGTGTCGCAAGCTGCCGATATAACTGTGGTGAACGCTCATCTCGTCCCCGTCGGTGAAGAACAGAGGCCGCACATCGAGCTAACCAGAGATATAGTAGCGCGTTTCAACAACATATATGGCCCGACGCTCAATGAGCCGGAGGCGCTGATCGGCCAAGTCGGTAGGCTGCCGGGAACCGACGGCGTAAACAAGATGAGCAAAAGCCTCAACAACGCCATTTTCCTCAAGGACGACCCAAAGACCGTCGAGCGCAAGGTTATGAGCATGTACACTGACCCTACGCGCCTGCGCGCCACCGACCCCGGCCACGTCGAGGGCAACCCTGTCTTCTCATACCACGATGTCTTCAATCCCGCCATAGAAGAAGTAGAGGAGATGAAACGCCTCTATCGCATAGGCGGCATAGGTGATGTGGCTGTAAAGCGCTCCCTTGCCAAAGCCCTCAACGACTTCCTCGATCCAATCAGAGAGCGACGCGCCGAGTACGAAGCTAACCCCCGTTACGTACACGAAGTGCTGATGGAAGGCACCCGCAAAACCCGCAAAGTAGGCGATGAAACACTACGCATGGTGCGCGAAGCTATGAAGATAGACTACTACCCCGGCAGCGATCTTGAACCGTAGGGCACGAAAGGTGAGGAATTACGGAGATAGGTACTCTCCATCCCAAAAATCGCGCAATACACAGTGCGCAATAGCAAGCACCCACTGCCCTATTCGCTTCACCTTTCACCGGTCTTTCTTTACCCTGTGGGCCGCTGACACCCTGCTATGTCTGATATCGTTGTCTCCAGTTGGAACGAGCTAAACGAGCGGCTCTATGAGGAGTCGTGGAGTGAGCACCTGGGGCGCTTCAGGTCGAACTTTGCTTTCAGGGGCATGCCCGACGCCACCTACGACCTCAAGACAAGCCTCATGGTGCTGGGAGGTGCTTACGAGCGGCAGGAAGACGATCTGCTGCGTAACTTCCGCAAGTATGCTTACCGGAACGCTGTCCCTGGCGATTCTCTCTGGAACTGGCTGGCCCTCGCCAAGCATCACGGCCTCCCCACCCGCCTCCTCGACTGGAGCTATTCGCCCTTCGTAGCCATGCACTTCGCCACCGCCAATCTCAGCCTCTATAACGTTGACGCCGTCATCTGGTGCATTGACTACGTTAGAGCGCACGAGCTTCTTCCCGCCGCGCTGAAGGCTATACTGGAAAAAGAAGACTCAGTTGTGCTGACAGCCGAGATGCTGCACGGCGCTGCGGATACACTCCGCGACTTTGATGCGCTCGCCGAGGATGATTTCGTCCTCTTCTTCGAGCCGCCCTCACTTGATGATCGGATAGTGAACCAATACGCCCTCTTTTCGCTCATGTCCAGCCCAACAGCCAGCCTGGACAGGTGGGTGCGCGCGCACCCGGAGTTGTGCCGCAAGATAATCATTCCCGCCTCCCTCAAGTGGGAAGTGCGCGACAAACTGGACCAGGCGAATATCACCGAGCGGGTGCTATTCCCCGGCCTCGATGGTCTATGCCTCTGGCTCAGGCGATATTACAGCCCGCGCTTTGACGATCCGCCTCCGCCCTTTGAGTAGCTCATGGCACGCAAGTTGCGACCAGTTGCAGCTATTAATTACCCCGCAGGAAGTGTTGAATGTCGCCGATAGATACCAAAGCCCGCGAGAAGTGGCCCGCCCCCAACGACGCACCAGGCGAAGCCGATACTGAAGCGGAAGTAGCTGAGGCTCTCAAAGAAGTGGCCGCCGAGCCGCTGCGCGCCAAAGCACGGGCCGTGCTCGCCCTGCTGCGAAGCGCCTATGGCGAACCTCGATGGCCTGCGCTCGACCCGCTGAGCGCGCTGATAGAGGTGCTGTTGTCGCACCGCACCGCCGACCCGCAGACCTGGGCGGCCTATAAAGAACTGCGCCGCTACTTTCCCACCTGGGAAGAAGTGCGGGATGCGCCTGTGGAAGAGATCGAGGCGGCAATCCACGGCACCACCTGGCCCGACCAGAAAGCCCCACGTATCAAGAAGGTATTGCAACAGATCACCCAAGAGCGCGGCAGCCTTGACTTCTCTTTCCTTGATACCATGCCGACAGATGAGGCCAATGCGTGGCTGCAAAAGCTGAGCGGCGTTGGACCCAAGTCGGCGGCGTGCGTCCTGCTTTTCGCGGCCCACCGCCCGGTGCTACCGGTAGACACACACGTGCACCGCGTCAGCATACGTCTCGGCCTGATAGGTCCAAAGGTTAGCGCCGACGATGCCCACGAGCAAATACTTGCCCTTCTGCCCGACCCTGGCAACGAGCACGACGTGCTCGCCTTTCACCGCGATATGCTCCTGCACGGCCAGCGCATCTGCGTCTGGCGTGACCCCAAATGCCCGGAATGTATCCTGCGCGAATGGTGCGACTACTTCGCCTCTCACCCCGAAAAGCAAGCTGAGGCCGCCGCCAGAGGGCTGCTATAGAACCGGCAAGAGAAACGTCTCTCTTTATATATGCATCGTGACGCGCAGCCCATGCGTCAGCAGTCACTAAGACTTAAGCCCTAGTTTTGAACCTCGGATGATAGGGCTGTGGGCGGTACCGTAGATGCCGGAGATTTTGGTATAGTTACATCCAGCAACTTCGCGCGTCGAGCGCTTATTCATCGCGTGGCATTCACTACGTTGCGCGCATAAAATGGTGCGTCATGAACCTCACAGCGGCACAACAGAACAGTATCTGGTCGCGTCTTACAGCGCGCATCCGCAACAGCCCCCCTATGCGCTACCCTGACCTGGGGCTTATTTGTGTCGGCGTCTTCGTCATGCTGATAGGGGTCGGCGCTATCCTGCCTATCCGGGCTATTTATGCCCGCGATCACGGCGCGACAATGGCCGAGCTGGGGCTGATGGCCTCAGGCTTCCTGCTGGGCCAGTTCGTATCGCAACTGCCGGGCGGGTGGGCCTCCGACAAGTGGGGTCGCAAACCGTTGCTCGTTGGCGGTATAGCTATTTCAGGCCTTATCTCCTTTCTCTTCCTGTTGAATGACCAGCCCTGGTACTTTATCGCGCTCCGTTTCATCGAGGGCGCGGCCAGCGGCGCGATCAGCCCCGCCGCCAACGCCTACGTGATTGATGCTGTCCCTGCCAGGGACCGTGGCTCAGCATTCGGCTGGCTCGGCGCGGCGTTCAGCGCGGGGCTGATGATGGGGCCCGCGCTTGGCGGCCTGATGGGTGATGAGCTTGGCTACACAGCGCCTTTCATCTTTGGCGGGATCATCACTCTCCTTGCTGCCTTATTCTTGATGCTCAAGATGAGCAACCTCAAACCTGGAGCCAAACAGCCCGATGTTGAGGAGCCTGCGCAGGCAACAGCCGAAGCAAACGCCAGGGCGCGACGGCAAATCCCTAAGAAGCTTTTCATCCCTGCATTCGTTGGCGCACTCGTTTTCACGATAGCGGCGGGCTTCGGTGATGGGCTCTTCATATCTATATGGACCCTGTGGCTCAACGATCTGCACGCCTCCAACTCTTTCATCGGGTTGACCTTCATAACCTTCTCGCTGCCCCTCATGGTGCTGATGCCTGTAACGGGTAAGTGGGCTGACAAATACAGGCTCTCGATGCTCATAGCGCTGCCGGGGATCCTCATCAGCTTCGTCTATGTGACCTACGGTTTCCTGACCAACCTGCTGGTGATCGCCGGCATTGGCGTAGTAGAGGGCACGCTTATCGCCATCATGGGTCCAGCCTTGAGCGCGTACATAGCTGATCTGTCGCCGACCGAAGGGAGAGGGCGGCTGCAAGGGATCATAAGCACAGTGCGCACGATAGCCGGCTTCGGAAGCTCGATGCTGGTAGCTATACTCTACGGCATGAGTATGCTCTACCCCTTTCTTATGCTGGCGTCAGTGCAATTGGTGATTAGCGTTGTAGGTGGGCTGCTCGTCTGGCGCGTAGAGAGGCGCACAGAGACTCTAGCCGGAGCAAATACGCATATCACACAGGCCGAGACAGGCTCTGCTCCTGTGCTGGAGGGCGCGGGCAAGTAAGTACAACCTGCTTGGCGCATTGAAAGCCTCCTGTTTGTGGAGCTTACAGAGGTAGTTTTTCTTCTAACGCTCGGCCTTGCATAAAGCCCCTCCTCCCTTCATGGAAGGAGAGCTATATCCCCTGTATACTCCCCATGCACAAAGCCCCCTCTCCCCTTGTGGGAGAGGGGGTTTGGGGGTGAGGGCGGGTGAGGCTAGTTGGCGCTGCACCCGCACGGATACCCCAAGAAGATTGCTCCACCCTAAATCTGAACAGTAACCTGATTACCCCCGTGTTGCTGAGGCTTGACATTCATGTTACATTGGCAGATAGTAAGTTACAGGGTGCGCTTTCAATTAGCATCAAATGTGAAATAGCCGCGGGGCTGTTTTGCGGAGAACGAGGGTGAGAAAATGGCTTCTACGCTGAGCAGGACTAACCGGCCTGGACCCGATAATGAGACCAATGACCTTGACGCGGGCCGTGATACGCACACAGGCGACGGCGCATCTAAACGCGCTGAGCCTCAAGCTCCCCCAGATGCCGCGACGCAGCGCAATCCCGGTGTGCCGCTAGACCTCGATTGGGTATACAGCACGCGTATCAACAAGAGCGCGGTCGAGCGCAGGGCCGCGACCCTCGTTACCCGCCGCACCATCAAGAAGGAATGGCAGGCGGCATGGCTGTTGCGCGCTATCACCTGCATAGACCTCACTACCCTCTCAGGTGACGATACTCCGGGCAATGTGCGCCGCCTCTGCGCCAAAGCCCGCCAACCGCTTCGCCAGGACCTTGTTGAAGCTCTAGGCGTGCGAAACCTCGGCATTACGGTCGCCGCAGTCTGCGTCTACCATAACCTTGTGCCTGTGGCGGTCGAAGCCTTACAAGGTTCAGAGATTCCGGTGGCGGCTGTCTCAACAGGCTTTCCGGCGGGTCAAATCTCCTTTGAGCAGAAGATAGAGGAGATAAAAGCCTCAGTCGAGGCAGGAGCGCATGAGATAGATATTGTTATCTCACGCGCTCACGTGCTCACAGGCAACTGGCATGCTCTCTACGACGAGGTGAAAGCGTTCAGGGCGGCATGTGGCGATGCTCACATGAAATCAATCCTTGCCACAGGCGATCTGGCCACGCTACGCAACATCTACCAGGCCAGCATAGTCTGCATGATGGCAGGCACCGACTTCGTTAAAACCTCCACAGGCAAAGAAGCCACCAATGCCACCCTGCCCGTAAGCACAATCATGGTGCGCTCGATAAGAGAATACCTGGAGAGAACGGGCTACCAAGTAGGATTCAAGCCAGCCGGTGGCATACGAACCGCCAAACAAGCGCTCGACTGGCTGATCCTGATGAAAGAGGAGCTAGGCATCGAATGGATGATGCCCGACCTCTTTCGCATCGGGGCCAGCGGCCTCCTCACCGATATAGAACGCCAGTTGGAGTACTTTGTCACAGGCAGATATTCGGCGGGCTACAGACACCCGATGCCTTAGCAAGCAGCAGGGTGTACGTTTCATGCTGGTAAGCGGAGTGCGATACGAGACATATATGGCGGAAGGAGTCTCGGTTGACAACGTTATGAAAGCTGGACTAATCAGACCTGTAGCTATTTGCATCTTCCACGACGGCGATAAGATCCTGGTATCCGAATTGTACGACCCGTCTGCGCAGGAAACCTTCTACCGCCCGCTCGGGGGTGCAATAGAGTTTGGCGAGAGGAGCTCGGAGGCGGTCGTGCGTGAGCTACGCGAAGAGATAAGGGCTGAGATCACCAACCTGCGCTACATAGGCACAATCGAAAACCTCTTCACCTATGATGGGCAAATGGGACACGAGATAGTGCTTGTGTACGAAGCAGATTTGGCCGACAAGTCGCTCTACGACAAAGAAGTTATAGAAGGCCAGGAAGATGACGGTATGACTTTGAAGGTAGTGTGGAAGTCGCTTGATGAGTTCAGCGAGCATAGCCCGCTTTACCCACAGGGATTAGTAGATCTGTTGTATGTTGAATGATCGGCCGCAAAGCTGTTGAAAACGGAGCGCTTGTCCATGCCTGAACCTGCAAACCCTACAGCTGCCAATCCAGCGATTACTACCTGCGACCCTGCCGAGGGTTATCCTCCGCAGCTTGGGCGCTATGTGGCGCAGATGAGCGAAGTGCGGAGCGACCTCAAGAGAGAGGTCGCGGGCCTTAGTATAGAGCAGCTAGATTGGCACCCCGATGAGCAAACCGAGTCTATAGGTACACTGCTGCTGCACCTGGACGCCGTAGAATGGTCATGGATACATGAAGATGTGCTTGGTAGGGCCTCCGAGGAATATACCGGCAACTGGTCTGAGGCCATGCCTATACGCTTGAGCGTGCCGCAGGTGACAGGTAGATCCCTCACATGGTATTTTGAGAAGCTAGATGCCACACGAGAGCGCACTCTGGCTATCCTGAGAGGCTTCAGCGACGCCGACCTGTCGCGCTTCGTTGGTGAGGGGGAGCCGCGACCTGGGGAAGAGAAGAGAAGCCGTCTCTACACCATTGATTGGGTAATCTGGCATATAATCGAGCACGAAGCAACCCACGTGGGGCAAATTGAGCTACTCAGGCGACTGGGCCCGGTCGCCTGAGGCTCGTAGCTAACTGGAGGGTCACATGGCGAGCGTAGCTGACATCTTTGAGACAATGGAGTACGGCCCCGCGCCCGAAGCTGCCGCCCCCGCGCTGGAGTGGATCGCGGCGCACCAGCCTTTCGGCTTGTTTATCGGTGGAGAGTGGCGCAAGCCTTCGGGTGGCTCATACGCAGACAGCGCCAACCCTGCTACCGGCAAGCCGCTCGCCCGAATCGCCAGGGCCAGCACCGAAGATGTAGATGCTGCCGTGAAATCTGCCCGCCGTGCCTTTGAAGGTTGGAGCAAAACCCCAGGACACGTGCGTGCCCGCTACCTATATGCCATTGCTCGCCAGATACAAAAGCACTCTCGCTTGCTTGCTGTGCTGGAAAGCATGGATAATGGCAAAACTATCCGCGAGACCCGTGATATAGACGTACCGTTGGTAGCTCGCCACTTCTACTATCACGCGGGTTGGGCCCAGCTCATGTCGAGCGAATTGCCCTGTATGTCCCCTGTGGGCGTAGTCGGTCAGATCATACCCTGGAACTTCCCTATGCTCATGCTCTCCTGGAAGATTGCTCCCGCCCTTGCAATGGGCAACACTGTGGTGCTCAAGCCCGCCAGCTATACCCCTCTCACCGCGCTGGCTTTCGCTGAGATATGCCGCGAGGTCGGCTTGCCGCCAGGGGTGGTAAACATCGTCACGGGAGATGCACGCGAGGCGGGCGAAGCTCTAGTCAACCACCCCGACGTGAACAAAATCGCCTTCACAGGCTCTACCGACGTGGGCCGCCACATACGCAAAGCCACCGCAGGCACAGGTAAGCGACTATCGCTTGAGCTTGGTGGCAAATCCCCCTTCATCGTCTTCGATGACTCCGACCTCGACAGCGTGGTAGAAGGGGTCGTAGATGCCATCTGGTTCAACCAGGGGCAAGTATGTTGCGCCGGGTCGCGCTTGCTCGTGCAGGAAAATATAGAGGAGCGGCTGCTGCATAAGCTCCGCGCGCGGATGGAGAGGCTCAGAATAGGCGACCCTCTCGACAAAGCAGTGGACATCGGGGCAATTGTAGCGCCGGTTCAGCTTGAGGAGATAAGAAGGCTCGTAGAGCTAGGCCGGAAGGAGGGCGCTACACTCTGGCAGCCATCGTGGGCGTGCCCGGCAGAAGGGTGCTTCTACCCACCAACGCTCCTCACCGATGTGTCCCCCGCCTCCACAGTCGCCCAAACGGAGATATTTGGCCCCGTGCTGGTGGCGATGACCTTCCGCACGCCCGCAGAGGCCATAGCCCTCGGTAACAACACCCGCTATGGCCTCGCTGCATCACTTTGGAGCGAAAATATCAACCTGGCGCTCGACGTGGCTTCACAGCTAAAAGCAGGAACTGTCTGGATCAACAGCACCAATCAATTCGATGCAGCCTCCGGCTTCGGTGGCTATCGAGAGAGTGGTTATGGCCGTGAAGGGGGCAAAGAAGGGCTATATGAGTATATCCGCCCTGCGTGGGAGCAGTTGGGGATCAGGGATCAGGAACCAGAGATTAGTGGGGACGGCGCGCATCAGGCGCAAGCCGCACTACAAAACGGCCATAGCGATGGGCACCAGAGCAAAGATGGGGGCGAATTAATCCCCAATCCTCAACACCTGACCCCCGGCCTGAGCGCTTTGCCATCCATAGACCGCACGCCCAAGCTCTTTATCGGCGGCAAGCAAGTGCGACCCGACTCCGGCTACAGCGCCTTTGTTTACGGCGCAAACAGCAGCCTCCTCGGTGAGGTGGGGCAGGGCAACCGCAAGGATATTCGAAATGCGGTTGAGGCTGCTCGTGCTGCCTCCGGGTGGGCCTCCACTACCGGGCACAACAAGGCGCAGATACTCTATTACCTGGCTGAAAACCTTTCGGTGCGCGCCCAGGAGTTTGCTCGCCGGATCATACAGATGACAGGCTCTGCTGAAGAAGAAGCAGGGCGTGAGGTCGAGGCTTCAATCGAGCGACTCTTCACCTATGCGGCATGGGCCGACAAATACGACGGCGCGGTACACCGCACACCTTCGCGCAATGTTACCCTGGCGATGCCTGAGCCTGTGGGGGCTGTGGCGCTGGTTTGCCCCGAGGAATATCCATTGTTAGCTTTCGTCTCGCTGGTCGCGCCTGCTATCTGCGTGGGAAACACCGTGGTTGCCCTACCTTCAGAACGCCACCCATTGAGCGCCACCGATTTCTATCAGGTGTTAGAAACCTCAGATGTGCTCGCAGGAGTGGTGAATATAGTTACCGGCCCTAAAGAGACACTGGCAAAGGTGCTGGCCGAGCATGACAACATGGATAGCATCTGGTATTTCGGCACAGCTGACGGCAGCAAAACGGTAGAATACGCCTCCGCCGGCAACATGAAGCGCACCTGGGTGAACTACGGCCACTCACGCGACTGGCTCAGCAAGGAGCAAGGCGAAGGCCGGGAGTTCCTCAGAGAAGCTACCCAGGTGAAGAACATCTGGACCCCTTATGGGGAGTGAGTGCGTCTTGCGTATTGTGTAAGTATGTGGGTAAAAATGCACCTTCTCCAACTCATTACGCAATAGCAATACGCAGTATCCACTCGTCACAGCATGAAGATAGCTTTTATCGCGCCATTCGGATTGCAGCCCAAGACCACTGTTTCGGCTCGTATGCTGCCGCTGGCGCATGCTCTGGCGCGGCGCGGGCATATGGTGCGCGTGGTCATCCCTCCCTGGGACGATCCAGGCGCGAGCAGCCGGGGTGAGAGCAACATCGCCTCACTTCGCAGGGCAGAGGATGGACGGCTTTCCGGTGTCCATGTTGTTGTCCTACCTTTATCCGAGCGTTTACCGAAGAGCATCGCCCTTACCGGCGGCCTGGTCAGGGCGGCGCTCCGTCCCACAGGCCACGCCGACACCTCCTTCGAGAGCCGTGAGTACAGCGAGGCGGTGCGTACGCTCACCACCTTTAGGGCTGATGTGGTGCATATCTTCAAGCCAATAGGCTACAGCGGGCTTGCGGGGCTGGCGTTGCAGGCTCTGCGTCTGCCCTGGGTGCTCGACACCGACGACTGGGAAGGGCCAGGTGGGTGGGCTGATGTCAACCCCTATTCGCTGCCCCAGAAGGCGGCTGTCACCCTCCTTGAGGCTACGCTGCCGCGCATGGCGGGGGCTGTAACCGCCGCGAGCCACACCCTGCAAGGACGAGCCTGGGGCTTCGGCCTGCCGAGAAGCCGGGTCTTCTACATGCCCAACGGTATATGGCACGAGAAATACGCCGCCTGGATACAGCCCATAGGTGAGGCCACCATTGAGGCCCTCAGACGCAAGCACAGCCTGCAAGGCGGGCCTGTTATCCTCCTTTACACCCGTTTCGCGGAGTTTCCCTGGCGGTGGCCGCTCGAAGTGCTCAGATGCATTCTGAAAGAGCACCCCAGGGCAAAACTGCTCGTGGTGGGTGGCGGTTTCTTTGGTGAGGAGAATAAGCTAAAGGCAGAGGCAGCGAGGCTGGGGCTGCAAGAGCGTGTCGTCACCACAGGCATGGTGGCCGAAAGCGACATACCGGCTCACCTCTCCTTGGGCGACGTGGCGCTCTATCCGATGCGCGACAGCCTGCTCAACCGCGCCAAAAGCCCTGTCAAAGTGTTAGAGCAGATGCTGGTGGGCTTGCCAATCGTGGCGCACCGAGTAGGGCAGGCAGCCGACTTCATAGGCGACGCCGGGCTGCTGGTCGAGCCTGCGGACGTGCGCGGTATGGCGGATGCTGCATCGGCGCTGCTTCTCGATCCTCAGAGGGCGCAGCGCCTCGTGGAGGAAGCAGTTCATCGAGCCTGGGAACACTACAACTGGGAGCAGTTAGCAACGCAGGCTGAGAAGGCTTATGGGGTGGCGCTGAAAGGCA
>JADMIH010000330.1 GCA_015478675.1 Chloroflexota bacterium
TACGCTGCTCCACTGTTAGCTTAGGTGTAGTGCCCGGAGCAGGGCGGTGGCGTAGGAGCCTCCCTTGCGCACTCCCCCGCCCTCCGCGGCAGCCGTCTACCGCCAGTTGGTTGCCATTGCACCCCAGCAGGGCTGGCTAGTTCCAAGTTACCGTAGCGTCTGCAGCATTATCCGTGGGATCGATCCCCGCTTGCGCACCCTAGCCCAGGACGGATCCAAGGTCTACCAGGAAGCATTCGACTTGCTGTATCGGCGGGAAGCCACCCGTCCCAATGAGATGTGGCAGGCGGATCATTGCCTCCTTGATATATGGGTCCTCGACTCCTCAGGCAAACCCCGTCGGCCATGGCTGACGGTGATCCTGGATGATTACAGCAGAGCAGTCGCAGGCTACCTGTTGAGTTTCCAGGCGCCCTCGGCGTTGCAAACCGCATTGGCTCTACGACAGGCCATCTGGCGCAAGGGCGAGGCGCATTGGCACGTCTGCGGCATTCCCGACATCTTCTACACCGACCACGGCAGCGATTTCATCTCCCGGCATATGGAGCAAGTAAGTGCCGATCTAAGGAAGTTTCTATAGGTCAAGGCAACTGGTCTTCTCTCACCCTGGTCGGCCTCGTGGGAGAGGACGGATTGAGCGCTTTTTCAACACGGTTAATCAACTCTTTCTCTGTGGCCAGCCTGGCTACACTCCCCCTAAAACGCCAGCCGCTACTCCGATCTTGACCCTCATGGAGTTCGAGACGAATTGGCGCACCTTTCTGCTGGAGGATTATCATCAACGACTACACAGCGAAACGGGGCAGGCACCCCAAGCTCGGTGGGAAGCGGGAGGCTGGCTGCCACGGCTGGCGGAATCGCTCGAGCAACTCGACTTGCTATTGCTGACGGTGGCCACCATGCGCCGAGTGCACCAGGACGGCATCCGCTTCCAGGGATTGCGATACCTGGACCTGACACTGGCAGGTTATGTCTGTGAAGATGTGACAATCCGCTACGATCCGCGAGACATGGCGGAGATCCGTGTCTACCATCAGGAGCAGTTCGTGTGTCGAGCCGTCTGCCAGGAGATCGCCGAGCAGACGCTAAGCCTCAAGGAGATCATTGCCGCACGCCGCCAGAGGCGAAAGGAATTACGCGAGCAACTTTCGAGCCGGGAAGCGGCAGTGAAGTTACTGATACAAGTCCATCAACGACCAGCGGAACCTGTCGAACCATCAGCTGAACCACCCACTCCGTCCGCACCACGCTTGAAGCGTTATTACAATGACTAATGCACAGAGTAACGCAAATGAATAATGCAGCAATGGCAGTCTCACAAGTGGCTGGCACTACCAGCACTACCACCAGCACTACCACCATCGCTGGCACTACCGGCACTGCAAGTCCGGGTTTCATTGTGACCAAAGAACACCGCCGGTTCGCCGAGTTCTGCGATGCGTGCAGGAGGCAGCGATACATTGGGCTATGCCACGGGTCGCCCGGAGTAGGCAAAACGCTGTCGGCGAATTACTATAGTAAAAGCACTCCGGAGGGCAACGGTCCCAATGAGGGCTTCCCGATCCTGTACACGCCACCAGTGGCTAACAACCCAAGGCAGATCGCCAAAGATGTGAAGCGGCTACGTGACGAGGGGCGGTATCGAGGGCGGGTCGAGCGTACACGGGACGAAGGAAAGCTTATATGGCCTCCACCAGATCGAACGGAACTGCTGATCATCGACGAAGCTGATCAATAAGGAAGCTTTATGAGGGCAAGGGCGGGTTTGGAGCAGTTGCGGGACATCTACGATCGAGGCGGTATGGGTTTGGTACTGATAGGGATGCCGGGTTTGGAGAAGAGATTGGCTCGCTACCCACAGTTGTATTCGCGGGTGGGGTTCGTGCATGGGTTTAGGGCATTGAGCCCGGCAGAGATGCACTTCATCCTGACGCAGAAGTGGGCATGAGCGAAGCGGGGGCTAGGGTGGACATTGCGGGTAGACGATTTCACGGACACAGAGGCGGAGGCAGCCATCATCCGAATAACAGGGGGCAACTTCCGGCTGCTACAGCGGTTGTGGACGCAAATCGA
>JADMIH010000091.1 GCA_015478675.1 Chloroflexota bacterium
CGGGGGCTGCTGCTCGACCCGGAAGCCCAGGTAGAAGCACGCAAGCGGTACATGGACTATTACTCCACTATGAGGCTGCGCAACCTGGCGGCGCGCCGGCGAGGTACACGCCACGCCGACCTCTTCCAGGGCTTACGCCTCGTCATGGAGCAGTTGGGGAGCGACAACGGCTGCCCGGCCCTTGCCCTGCCTGCCCTCGACAGCTTCCTCTTCCTCAACGGCGGCAACGGCGCGATGCCCGACCTGGAAGGGTGCGAGCTAGCCAACGGCGACCTGCTGGGAGCGGTGCGCGAGCTTGCCTACACGGTGGACGCCAACACCCTGCGCCCTGTTGACTACCGCAACATTGGCTCGGAGGAGCTGGGCTCGGTCTATGAGAGCCTGCTGGAGCTGCACCCTGAGCTGAACGCGGGCGCCGGCACTTTCTCGCTCAAGACGGTGAGCGGCAGCGAGCGCAAGACTACCGGCTCGTACTACACGCCCACCAGCTTGATCACGTCGCTGCTCGACTCCGCCCTCGACCCTGTGCTGGACGAAGCCGTGAGGGGCACGACCCTCCAACCTACCCTCACCCCCAACCCCTCTCCCATGAAGGGAGAGGGGAGTCAGGCCAGGAGTAACACGGAGCGACTCCCCTCCCCCCTCGTGGGGGAGGGGTTGGGGGTGAGGGGAGCAGAAGAGCGCATCCTCGATCTGAAGGTGTGCGACCCCGCTTGCGGCAGCGGCCACTTCCTGATAGCCGCCGCCCACCGTATCGCCAAGCGGCTGGCGGCTGTGCGTACGGGCGACGACGAGCCTTCGCCGGCGGCCACCCGCAAGGCTCTGCGCGACGTGATAGGGCGCTGCATTTTTGGGGTAGACCTCAACCCGATGGCGGTGGAGCTATGCAAAGTCTCCCTCTGGATGGAGGCGCTGGAGCCGGGCAAGCCCCTCTCCTTCCTGGACCACCATATCCAGCACGGTAACTCGCTGCTGGGCGCTACCCCGCGCCTGCTGAAGGAGGGCATCCCCGACGAGGCCTTCGAGCCGATAGAGGGCGACGACAAGGTGGTTTGCTCGGAGTACAAGAAGAAGAACAAGCAAGAGCGCGCCGGCCAGATGAGACTGCTCGGCTTCGATATGGAGGAGCCATTCGAGCAGTTGGGCGACATCGCTACGTCCATGCTCGACATCGAGAGCTACGCCGACGACACCACGGACGACATCCACTTCAAGCAGAAGCTGTACGAAGACCTGGTCAACTCGGCGGCGTACGAGCACATGGCTTTGCTGGCGAACGCCTGGTGCGCGGCTTTCGTGTGGAAGAAGGTCAAGGATAACTACCCGATAACCGAGGACGAGTTCCGGCGCATACGGGCGAAGGGCACCTACTCCATACCCGGTTGGCGCAAAGAGGAGATCGAGCGCCTGGCCACGCAGTATGGCTTCTTCCACTGGCACTTGCAGTTCCCAACCGTCTTCCTTCCACAATCGTCCTCCCACCCCCACGAGGTGGAAGGGGAGTTGGCTGTCGCTCCCCCTCTCCCTTCATGGGAGAGGGGGCCGGGGGGTGAGGGTGAGCAAGGAAATACCGGGGGTGAGGATCCACAGGCAGGCTGGGTGGGTGGCTTTGACGTGGTGCTGGGCAACCCACCTTGGGAGCACACTGAGCTAAAGGAGAAAGAATGGTTTGCTGCGCGCCGTCCTGACATTGCTAATGCTCAAACCGGAGCACAACGCAAGCGGCTGATAGAGGGCCTGAGGACCGAGGACCCAGCCTTGTACGCAGCCTTTACCGTTGAATTGCGGTTCCACAACGGCGTCAGCCATTTCATCGGAAATAGTGGCCGATATCCCTTATGTGGCCGTGGCCGTATCAACACCTACGCCGTGTTCGCGGAGACATTCCGACTTGTGCTTTCCTCAACTGGTAGGACCGGGATTATCGTGCCATCAGGCATAGCCACCGACGATACCACCAAGTTCTTCTTTCAGGACTTGATGGACACTGGCTCCCTCGCCAGCCTGTACGACTTTGAGAACCGGGAAGCTCTGTTCCCTGGTGTCCACCGCAGTTATAAGTTCTGCCTGCTGACCATGTCGGGCACGGCCCTCACCCCCAACCCCCTCTCCCACAAGGGGAGAGGGGGCTTTACTCCTGCTGACTATCAGGGATACAGCTCTCCTCCCATGAAGGGAGAAGGGGGCACGAAATTGGGACTCCCCTCCCCCACGAGGGGGGAGGGGCCGGGGGTGAGGGGAAAGGGTGCGGAGTTCGTCTTCTTCGCACTGCGGACGGAGCACCTCCAGGATGAAGAGCGGCGCTTCACCCTCTCAGCCGAGGACATAGCCCTCCTCAACCCCAACACTCGCACCTGCCCCATCTTCCGCTCCAGGCGCGACGCCGAGCTAACGAAGGCGATATACCGCCGTGTGCCGGTGCTGATAAGGGAAGGGCCGGAGGGATATGAGCAGAACCCCTGGGGAATCAACTTCAAGCAGGGGTTGTTCAACATGACCAGCGACTCCGGCCTCTTTCGCACCCGAGAACAGTTGGAGGCGGAAGGGTGGTTGTTGGAAGGGAATGTGTTTTACCCTCAGCCTCGGCCCCTCACCCCCAACCCCTCCCCCACGAGGGGGGAGGAGAGCGAGGCCGGGAGCGAGAGCGAGGCCGGGAGCGAGAGCGAGGTCGGGAGCGAGAGCGAGGTCGGGAGCGAGAGCGAGGTCGGGAGCGAGAGCGAGGCCGAGACCCCCCTCCCCCCTCGTGGGGGAGGGGCCGGGGGTGAGGGGCGTCACGTCGGGGGTGAGGGGCGTCACGTCGAGGGTGAGGGGCATGACGTCGAGGGTGAGGGGCATGACGTCGAGAGCGACACCTATGAGCACTGGAAGATCCCGCCCTTGTTGGCCCAGCAGATGAGGCAGCTTGCGCGTGAGTTCCGCAAGGTGCCTACACCCAGCGAGGCCATCTTGTGGCAGGCTCTGCGCGGCCACGCGCTCGATGGGCGCAAGTTTCGCCGCCAGCAACCTGTAGGCCCGTTCGTGGTGGACTTCTACTGTCCGCAGGAACGGCTTATTGTGGAGGTAGATGGCGCTGTTCACGAGGATCCCGCGCAGGCCGCGAACGACCAAGCGAGACAGCAACTTATCGAGTCGCTGGGCCTATGCTTCGCACGCATACCCGCTCACCTGATAGAGACTAACCTGCCCGCCGCGTTAGAGCGCATCCGCGCCGCCTTTATTACCCCCACCCCCGACGTGACGCCCCTCACCCCCGGCCCCTCTCCCACGAGGGGAGAGGGGAGTCGGAGTCTGCTCTTGCCCACCATGAAGGGAGAGGGAGGCAAGAGACTCCCCTCCCCCCTCGTGGGAGAGGGGCCGGGGGTGGGGGCAGTCTACCTCCCCCTTTACGAAGCCAAGATGATCCACCACTTCACCCACCGCTGGGCCACCTACGCGACAGCCCCCCTCTCCCTTCATGGGAGAGGGGTTGGGGGTGAGGGCCAATCCACCCGCGACACCACCCCCGCCGAGCTAGCCGACCCCAACTTCGTCGTCCTGCCCCGCTACTGGGTCCCCGCCGCCGAGGTTGAAGCGCGGTTGGCAGGCAGGTGGGATAGAGGCTGGCTGCTCGGCTTCCGTGATATCACCAACACCACCAATGAGCGTACAGTTATATCCAGCGTGCTGCCGAGGGTGGGGGTGGGGCACAAGCTCCCTTTGGCACTACCGAATGTGCCCACTGCACACGCACTCTGCTTCCTTGCCTGTCTAGATTCGCTCGCGCTCGATTACGTTGCACGGCAAAAGCTAGGTGGTACGTCCCTCACATACTTCATTCTGAAACAACTCCCTGTCCTCCCACCCTCTATTTACCACAACCTCGCCCCCTGGCAGCCCGGCCAAACGTTACGCGATTGGATACTCCCCCGCGTACTCGAACTCACCTACACGGCCTGGGATCTGGAGCCGTTCGCCAGAGACTGCGGCTACGTGATGCGCCCTCACCCCCAACCCCTCTCCCATGAAGGGAGAGGGGAGTCGGAGTCTGCTCTTGCCCACCATGAAGGGAGAGAGAGGCAAGAGGCTCCCCTCCCCCCTCGTGGGGGAGGGGTTGGGGGTGAGGGGCGTCACGTCGGGGGTGAGGGGCGTCACGTCGGGGGTGAGGGGCGTCAGCCCTGGGGTGAGGGCGACGCAGACGCAACCCCGCCTCCCTTCCACTGGGACGAGGAGCGCCGCTTCCTGCTGCGCTGCGAGCTTGACGCCGCCTACTTCCACCTCTACGGCATCGGCATGGACGATGTGGACTACATCATGGAGACCTTCCCCATCGTCAAGCGCAAGGACGAAGCGCGGCACGGCGAGTACCGCACCAAGCGCGTCATTCTAGAGATATACGACGCCATGCAGCAGGCGGCCGAGACGGGCCAGCCCTACCAGACGCTGCTCGACCCCCCGCCTGCCATGGGCGCAAAGTTGTTGCCACCATTGGCCAGCAGCCAGGGCCGTCCGGTGACGTAAAGAAGCAGGGCGAGGCGCAATTCGTTGGGGGTGACGGCGCAGGTTGGTTCGGTAAAAGTCCTGTAACGATCACCGGTGCAACAGCTCCTGCCGCCACAGTACGACCGCCAGGGCTCCACGCCACGCCGTCAACGCCCCGGCTGTGGCCCTTCAGCGTGCTAAAAATGGACGGTCACAAGCGTGATGCCTCTTCTCTTCTCTTAGCTCGAACAGCCACCACCCTCATCAACCAACCCCTGGCGCTCATGGGCCTTCTTAATTCGTCTGCCGCATAAGCCCTTGCGTCATCGGAGAGCGCAACAAAAAGCGGTCCTGATGAGGGCCGCTTTTTGCTTCGTGTGAGGTAGCACGTGGCCTCACAGGGCCATCGGAGAAGAGATGAACAGTGGGGTCAAAGCGCTAGAGCTTCGCTATATATGACTTGTATTCACTCTGCTGTCGTTAGATTTATATCTTACGAGCTACAAAGGTAGTATAGCAATGCTTGTGCCAGCTTCACAATCGGCCATTGGTCGTATATTGGGGGGTACCTTTTACGGCGCGACGTGTAGCGATAGAAAGTGTTCGCGCTCAAGGGGTTAACGATGGCACGTATATTGCATTTCATTAATAAGTGGTGCGCTTCGGGCGTATCACAGAGCTATCAGAAGCGTGCAAAGGCCGGAGAGGCCAGCCTGCCACAACACAAAGGAGTGACACCAATGAACAACGATACCAGTAGCACGAAACACAACGTTGAGCATGATGCCAACAACGCCGAGCATAATGCGGAGCACGCGGGGCACAATGTCAAAGAGGGCGCTGAGAAGGCCGGAGACCGCATCAAAGAGGGAGCTCACAACCTCGGTGACAAAGCTAAGGAAACTGTAAACGACGTGAAGCGCAACAGCTAGCTCACTTTACAGGGGTCCTGAGAGGCGCGGACAGTCACATGACTGTCCGCGCCTCTTATATTTGGGGCTTAGAATGTGGACGACGTAGCTATATACGACGGAACCGCAAAGGCTCTAAAGGATAAGGGGCAGAAGCAGAGGTTATCTGGCTGTCCATCGCATATCGCCCGCCGCCGGGACGTTGAGACTAAGGGTGGAGAGAGGCATGGGGTGAGGGAGAAAGCCCCCTCTCCCATGACGGGAGAGGGGGTTTGGGGTGAGGGCGGGTGAGGGCGGGTGAGGGTACGTAAGGGTACGCCTCCACAGCTACTCCTTCAAGATTGCTACACCTCAACTCTGAACAGTTACGTCGTCCTGCCAATCTAGACGGCTGTCACCCCCTCATGGTAATATATAGTTAGCCTAACGAACTAACTGGGAGCTATAGGCGCGTCGCACTTCGCAGAGGAGTTTTCTTTTATGACTGAACAATCGCCAACTCACCATTTTAGCTCTACACCCACTGCAATACGAGGCGCTACAGATGTTGTTGGAGGCGCTACAGATGTTGTTGGAGGCGCTACAGATGTTGTTGAAGGCGCTACAGATGTTGTTGAAGGCGCTACAGATGTTGTTGGAGGCGCTACAGATGTTGTTGAAGGCGCTACAGATGTTGTTGAAGGCGCTACAGATGTTGTTGGAGCCACCGATGCGCTTGGGGTTGCTAACCGTCTGCGGCCTGTGCTACTCCGCCTCAATCGCTCACTGCGTGGCGAGGCGCACGAGCAGGGTGTTACCAGCACACAGGCGAGCTTACTCGCCGCCATCAACCACTCGCCAGGCATCGGGTTGGGAGACCTCGCGGCGCGAGAGCGGATGTGTGCGCCAACGCTGGTGAGTCATATTGACAAGCTGGAGAGCGCGGGGCTTGTCGAGCGCACGCGCAGCGACCCCAGCGACAGGCGCAGGGTTGGCCTCTGCCTTACGCCGAAGGGCGTGAGGCTGCTGAAAACAGTATGCGAGCGCCGTACAGCCTGGCTCGCCACCCGCCTTGCGACCCTCTCACCGGAGGCGCTGGCGTCAATCGCAGCCGCAATCGAGCCGATGCAACAACTCATGCAGCATGAGGAGCGCCAGGCATGAGGTTGTCGTTGTCGTTCTCTGTGCCTGCTGCCGGGGCGCTCATCGGCAGTCGTACCTTCAAGAGCTTGCAGCAGCACCGTAACTACAGGCTCTATTTTTTCGGCCAATTCCTATCGCAGATCGGTACCTGGTTGCAGAGCGCGGCGATGGCCTGGCTCGTGCTTCAGCTTACCCACTCGGCGGTAGCCGTAGGTATGCTCGGTTTCTGGCAGTTTGGGCCTTACGTGTTGCTCGGCCTCTTCGGTGGCGCCCTCACCGATAGGCTCGACCACCGCCTTACTTTGCAGGTGACGCAGATTGCCCTGGCCCTTTGCAGTGGCACGATGGCTGTGCTTACTTTGACCGGTGTGGTCACAGTTTGGGAAGCATACGCTATCGCGGCGGCGCGGGGCCTCGCCCTTATTCTCAACAACCCTAGCAGGCAGGCGTTCCTTTTCCAGATGGTGGGGCGCGAAGAGCTGCCTAATGCTATCGCTCTCAACTCAAGCCTGGCTAATGCCACACGCATCGTGGGTCCAGGTTTGGGCGGCCTGCTCATAGCGTCGTTTGGGGTGGGTATTGCTTTTAGCATTGACGCTGTCAGTTATGTGGCGGTGATCATCGCCTTGCTGATGATACACGTTGACGAGCTATACCCTATTGAGAGGCGTGCGCAGCAATCCGTCTTGCGGGGCACCATTGAGGGGCTGCGCTATGCCTGGCACACGCCCAGGATATTTGTCGCCCTGACAATGTTCCTCTTTATCTGCATTTTCAGCATCAACTTCAACGTCTTACTGCCACTTGTCGCCAGCGCAACGCTGGGCGCGGGTGCGGAGGTCTACGGGCTGCTGACTGCGTGCTTCGGTGCGGGTGCCTTGATCGGCGCTCTTGTCTCAGCCTCGCGCGGTCGGGCGACCTGGCCCATTCTTCTAGTCAGCGCTACGGGCTTTGGCCTGGGAGAGGTGTTGCTCGCGCCACAGCGGAGTGTGGTCGGTGCGGTAGCCATGTTAGTATTGACGGGCGTCTGCTACACTTTATATACCTCAAACACCAATGCGCTCGTGCAGCTATCTGCGCCCGGTTACTTGCAAGGGCGCATAGCCGGACTTTACAGCTATATTTTCTCGAGCAGCACCGCTATAGGAGCACTGGTCGCAGGTGGATTGGCGGCTGCGGGCGGCACACAACTGGCCTTTTTGGTTGCAGGTGGCACGGTTCTGCTATGCGCCGCCTTTGGCGCTATCATGCGCCGTCGTGGTGTGACAGCAGATGCTCCATCGCCAATCGGCCCGGCAGAGCAGGTAAGCTGAGGACACAGAAAGCAGAAAATGTAATTAAGCTCCCATCCCCTGAGTCCTTCCCTGTAGCAAGAGGGGATATATATTAGAGCAAAGGAAGAAGAAGATGCAGCCCGTCGGTTGCATCTTCTTTTGCAGAAGAAAAGCCTCTCTACAAAGCCTCTCTACATGGTAGGAGCTTTCAAGATGAGGCTACTTACGCCTGGCGCGCTGAGCGGCGCAGAACAAGGGAGCCAACTCCGGCAAGCGATAGACCGACCAGGGCGAAGAGGATGAATTGAGCTCCGGACTGAGGCGCTCCAGTGCTGGGCATCCCGGCGGGCAGAGCTGGGCTGGCGATGAGCCAACCAACCCCCGCACCTCCAAAATAATGTGAAAGCGTTGTCCCCTGTATAGTGGAAGCGGTGGGGTTGTCCGTCACCTCAGGTGGGTTGCTGGGGCTGGTGTTGTACACTTCGCTGTCTGAGGTAATTCCGGGAGCTGTGATGCTGTAAACTACGGGTTTGTCGAACTTGCCAACGAGCTGGCCCGTGCTGCTGTCAGTAACGCGGAAAGCAAAGGCTGCAACTATCTGTTTTCCTTGATCATCGGGTGAAAGATCAAGGGCGAAAGACGCGGGATCACCCTCCAGGAACTCGAACTTCACAGGCTTGCCCATGAAATCAGCGGGGAGGTCCACTCGCTGGTTACCCGCAGTGACCGTGGTTGCCTGCCCAGGAGTAAAGTCCGCGGAGGCGGTTACGCGTGGATACCCGAACTGTGAAAGATCAGGCACGCTCGAGGTTTGGGCTGCCGCTGGGATAGACAGCCACAGCACAGATAAGAGTAGCAGGGTGCTTGCACCCAGGCCGGTTGATAGTCTCCTAAGCTGCTTCATTTTTGTTTATCCTCCAATGCATATACTGCACACCATCTGGTTGCACTTTCCCACACCGTGGGGTCGGACCCGGTTGCCCGGTTGTTGCCGCGTGGAAAGAAAGCGTGTATGGGCACAAGCATGGGAGGACTGTGCGCTGTCCCGGGTTCGCTGAGGTGGACAGGTGCACCACACAAGAGTACGGCGCAGGGTTACAACAGCATAGGGCCTTCAAGACCCCTGCGAGTGTAAATCTCACATTTGGGGTAGCTCATGCACACGCATCGGCCCATAAACGACGGGGCTACACAGGCTTTTCGGCATACGGGCTGATCATGCCGGGCTACTACGAACTACAATCAACTCTTAGCCAGAATAGGCTATTGGCGCGGGAGGCTAAATCGGGTAAGGTGATTGTTGTCATCATAGAAATGAAACTAACGTGGAGACACAATTCCTTATGTTGGGTAGGATAACGTAATCAGCCATGGAAGCGACAAACAAGAAGGGGAACAGGATAAGCATGGCAGATAAGATACTCACCTGCCGCGATTGCGGATCGGGCTTCACATTCACAGAGGATGAGCAGGATTACTACTCGCAGAGACGCTACAGCTGGCCAACCACATGTGCTGACTGCCACAACTCGCGAACTATGGCAATGCCTGTGAATAACTACGGCTTTAGCCGCCAAAACAGCTCCAGCGCAAGCACTATGAGCAAAGGTGATCTGGTTGATGCGTTACGCCAATCTCGATCAGAATATAGGGAGGAGAGCAGGCAGGCGCAGAGGTACCGACGTGCCATGCAGGATTCAGACGATAGCTTGGAGATGTATCTGAAGTGCGTAGGCATAATAGGCTTCTTCTATGGCATGTCGCTAATAGGTGCCAACCTCTTTCCTCTGCTAAATGGGCCTCTGGGGTACCTACTTATGGGTGCAGCAGTACTGAGTGCGGTCGCTAAGGTTGGTATTGACATAAGGCACGGACATTCCTTTGTGAAGAGCGTCCTGACTGTACTGGTCCTTGGCGGTATCATCTATGGCTTGGAATACGGGCTATTTTTGTATCTCAAAGAGAACTTTCTTGTCCATCCCGAAGCACTCTTTAACCTGAACTTCCCTACGCCAACGCCAAAGCAATTACGCCCCTAGTTATTCTCCCACAGCAGGCCATTGAAAAGAAGACAGACCAGCCTGTTTGCTTGTGAGGCAAACAGGCTGGTCTGTCTTCTTACTGGTTTATCGCCAGGTAGAGCATTTTGGATAGCTGTGCTCTTGTGACGGCGTTGCCGGGGCGGAATGTGCCGTCAGCATAGCCTGAGATGATGCCGTGCTGCACGGCGGTTTCTACATAGACGTAGAAAGTCGAGCCTGCGGGCACATCAGTGAAGTGAGGGCCGCCATTTGTGTTCGCCTCCCAGCCGAACGCTGCCACAACCATCTTGGCGGTCTGGCCTCTCGTTACCTGGTTGCCGGGGCGGAATGTGCCGTCAGGGTAGCCTGAGACCACGCCATGAGCGCGCGCCGTCTCTATGTACTGGTAAAAGCTGTTGCTGATGGGCACATCCGAGAAGGACGGAGTTTGTGGGTTCAGCAGGGGCCAACCTCGGCTCACCACCGCCATCTTTGCTAGCTGACCTCGCGTCGCCGGGTTGGCGGGGCGGAAGGTGCCGTCTGCGTAGCCGGAGATAATGCCCCGGCTCGCCAGGTAGTCTATATAGCTGTAGGCCCAGTAGTCAGGGCAGACATCGGAGAAGCGGGCGTTACAGTTTACGCTCACGATGTATTGTGGGCGCGGGCCGATTGTCAACGGTATCGTGCCCCCCGAAGCCGTCATGCGGACCGTCGCGCCGTCGCGGTCAACCACGTCAACTTGCGAACTCTCTACCGGATAGTTTACGGTGACAGTGCTGTTAGGACGCCAGAGCATATGCAAAGCGGTGCCGTTGCGTACGAAGCGGTAATCGAATGCTGCCCAATCCGATGTGTCGGGCTGTTGCGAGTTGTTGCCCGGCACCATCTGCGGCCCCTGCCCTGAGAAAGTGGCTCCATCAAGGAGCGACTGCGCGACCTTGTAGCTTGTGTACGCAGGCTTCGTTGAGTAGTCATCACGGACGATAGACATAGCGCCATAGTAGCTCGTGGGGTCATTGAATTTGTCTTCGAACTGGAAGTAATCGAACTGCACAACCCTCGGAGAGGCTGCGGCTATACCATACATACGGGTAAGCATAGACGCCTGGTCATCTTCGCTCCAGCGGAACTGCGACGGGCACCCTGTACAGGTGGAGCGGCCATCCTCCGTTACCCATATCTCAGCCGGGCGACCTCCGTGCTCGTTGATCCACCCGTTCGCCAGGTCCAACCTGTACTGGAAGTTTTGCACTATCGTGGTGGGGTCGGTGCTCTCAGGTATGCGGTCGCCCATGTAGGTGTGTATCGAAAGGGCATCGAAGTTGATAGCGCCTGCTGAGTCGGCGATCACACGGTCGAGGAAGTCAAAACCGCCGCCTGTTGGATCACCACCCTCCGGGAAATGGACATAGGTGCCTCCGATAAGGACGCGGGCAGAGGGGTCAACCGACTTGACGGCGGCGTATGCCCCGGCGAGAAGCCGGGCATAATCCGCAGTGCGGTCGCAGCCGTTTACGCAGTTCCAGGTGCCCGTGACGGCAGGCTCGTTCCATATTTCCCAGGTGTGTATACGTCCGCCCCAGCGCGTCACGGCGGCGCGCACAAAATCGAAGTAGTCGTTGAAGTTGGCAGGCTCATACCAGTACCAATCGGGGGCCGAGGGGTTGGTGGAAGACCACCTGGGCGTGGTCAGCAGCATCCCTATTACATCGATATTGTTGTTGAAGTCCGAGGCAAGGCGATTATCGTAAGGAGTCCAGTTATAAGAGCCTTTACGCTGGGGTTCGATATTAGCCCAGGATAACTCCTCCCTCGACCACTGTACACCTGCCTGAGCCGCCATCTGGCCGAGGCGCGCCGACTCGGCTTCCGAGCGCTCAAGCCCTGTCAGGTACAGGTTCATGCCAAAGAGCGAGACAGGCGCGAAGGCGGGAGCATCTTTCTGTGGCGGGAGCACGGAAACGGGCGTCTTTCCCGGTTCAACAGGTTGCGCTGTAAAGTCGGGGTATGGCGTCAGCATGGGTGGGCGCGGGCCGTCAGAGCCCGGTATCTGAGCGTAGCCTGTTGAGCTTGCAAATGCGATGAAGAGGGACAGGACCGCGCCAGCAAGGAGGCAAAGAGCCAGAATAGAGCGGAATCGCATGTTGTATCTTCTTCCTTTCTTTATGGGCGACCGGAGATGCTTGTCGCAGGGGTAAGTATATCCAATCAGAGCGGCTCACCGCCATCGTACTTATGGGCTATGTTGTCTCCGTAAGTACCGGGACCGGTCTGTAGAACAAATGTTAATCCAATCAGCGTATTTATTCGTTAGCTTACACGAAGAGGTTATCGGTCACTATTATGTATCAATGCTATTGATCGAAAAGAGTCTATTTACAAACCCTTATTTCAGGAGGCTTCTATGGAAATCCAGAACGAAACTGATGTAGTGCGGCGCGATGTCCTCAAAGGTGGACTCAAGCTCGGCGCGGCAGCCGGTTTGGCGGCGTTGGTGCTTGGCGTCAACGAAAGTGGCGGCAAAGTGTTCGCGCAGTCGGCATCTCCCTTCAAGAGCGATGTTGACGTGCTGAACTATGCTCTCACCCTTGAGCACTTCGAGGCAGAGCTTTACAAGGCGCTGCTTGGCCTGGGCAAATTGCAAGGCAAGGACCTGCAGTATGTGCAGCTCTTCGGTATGCAAGAGCAGGCACACGTAGACGCGGTGACAGCAGCGGTGCAGAAGCTGGGCGGCACACCAGTAGGCAAAGGCAATTATAACTTTGGCGCCGCAGGGCCGACAGACACTCGCGAGCAGGTGCTCAATATCCTCGCCACAGTTGAGGCAGTGGGTGTGAGCGCGTACGAAGGCGCTGCCATCTATATTCAGAGCCCCGATATTCTCGCTGCCGCGGGCTCGATCATGGAAGTTGAGGCTCGCCACACAGCGGTTGTACGCGGTCTGGTGGGGCTATTCCCCGTCCCTGATGCATTCGAGACGTCGCGCACCCCCGACGAAGTGCTGAAAATCGTAACACCTTTCTTCAAGAGCTAAACCAAAACAACGAGCCGATGGGCGTCACGAGATCATTTGACCATGAGCGCCCAGAGAATAATCACTGAGAGGAGAAACCGCAAATGAGCGAAAATATTACGCCCGAAGGTAACAAGGGCTTTACACGTCGCCGGTTCCTGATGGGCACAGGCGGAGTGGCAGGTGGACTAGCGTTGGCCGGGGGCCTGGGTAGTATCGGCAAGCTGCCTTTCGGCAAGCAAGTGGGCATACAGGTGGCTTCCGCGCAGGCATTGAAGACAGACCTTGATGTTATCCAATTTGCTCTTACCCTTGAGCATTTTGAGGACGCAGCGTACCAGGCGGCAAACGCTTCAGGCATACTGAAGGGCACCGCATCTGACCTGTTCAAGGCATTCGGTGATCACGAGCACCAGCATGCGCTGGCGCTAACCGATGTAGTGAAGAAGCTGGGGGGCACTCCGGTTGCAGCGCAGGCTGCTTACAACCTGCCCCAGCTACAGAGCCAGGACCAGATAGTTAGCCTCTTTTCCACGATTGAAGAAGTAGGCGCGGGGGCATACCTGGGCGCAGCGCCTTTGCTCAAGGATAAGACGCTGCTTGGCGCTGCTGCTTCGATTGCCAATATCGAGGCGCGCCACGCCGCTACCTTCAAGGCTTTCATGAACGATCCTATGCCCTCACCGGCATTCGCACAGTCCCTTACCTACGATCAGGTAATTACCGCCGTGACGCCCTTCCTGAAAGCGCCGAATCCGGCCACCACAGGCAAGTACTTCACGATAGATAATCCTGCTTCCTCCATTCAGGAAGCTATCAACAGGGTAAACTCGGTCCAGGCCGATAACCTGCAATTCTTCGCGGAGACGGGCCACACACTTTCTATGGCATTCCTGACCTACTGGCAGCAGAATGGCGGCCTGAAGCAGTTCGGCTTCCCTATAACCGAGCCATATAAGGGTAACAACCGCACCGATGGCAAGGAATATGTGCAGCAGTTCTTCCAGAGAGCCAGATTCGAGTGGCATCCTGAGTACAAGGGCACACCATTCGAAGTAGAGCTTGGTCTACTGGGCGCTGAGCAGATCTTCAAAGACATGATGGGCGGCTAATAAGCCGCAAAAGTAAAGCAAAGCGGGCTGGCCGGCTACGCTGGCTGGCCCGTTCTTTGTCTGCAACACAAAGTACAAAGGGGTAGAATGGCGGCCCCGATACAGAGGAGACGACATGTTTGGCATTGGAGCGGGTGAACTGATAGTTATTCTGGCGTTGGCCCTTATCATAGTTGGACCGCAGAGGTTGCCGGAGCTTGGGCGGACCCTGGGGCGCACACTGGCCGAGTTGAAAACGCACACCGATGAGTTGCGCTCCGTGATGAACTTCGACACCTCCAGCGCTCCGGCAACGCCAGTGTTCCCCGGAACTATCGGCGGCCAATCCTACGGAGGGCTCACAGAGCGAATAACAGCTATGCAAAAACGAGACGAGCCGGGCGTAGTTCAGAGCGTGCAATCAGTAGAAGAGCCACAGCCGGAACAGATCACGCCCGTTGAGGCGCGAGGCTCTTTGACCGAAATTGAAGAGCGCGAACCCCTAGCAGCCGTCACGAGCAAGGCGAACGACTAAACGTACATCTGAGAGTAACGAGTATGATGCGCTTGGCGCATCAAATAAAGGAGAAAACCATGTTTTCAGGACTATTACAACCGACACATCTATTGCTTATCCTGGCTATCGTGCTGATCGTCTTCGGCGCAGGCAAACTACCCGATGCGTTTGGGGCAATAGGTAAGGGCGTCAAGGAGTTCCGAGAGTCCTCCACCACACCGAACCAGACGACCACCACAACGGTAAGCGCCGAAAGCCTAGAGACGGCAGCCCCGGCGCCGACAAACAATATCGTCCATACAACGCCATCAACGTCAAACAGGGTCTGACGATAGCGGGCGACTGACGATGGATGGAGGACAATTGCGCGGGTCTTGGCTCAGTTATCAGCTAGAGGCCATCCATCGTCAACCGGCTCTGTCCATCAGGAAAGGAAGCAGGAGAGATAAATGAGTGTAATACAACTACGGGGCAGGCTAAGAGTACCCCTTCACCTACCGCCGAGGAAAGGCATCGTAGAAGATGCACCCATGTCTCTCGTGGAGCACCTTGAGGAGCTACGAGACCGGCTGATCAAAAGCGCCATCGGCATCGTGATTGCAACTCTTCTCTCTTTCATCTTCATAGACAAGATCATGGGCGTTATCCTTGACCTGGCGGGGTCGCACCGCGTGCAGGCGCTTGACCCGACAGAGACCTTCGGCACATACTTGAAGGTGGCTTTCTCCGTCGGAATCGGGCTGGCAACACCACTGCTCGTCTACCAGCTTATGCGCTTTCTTGCCCCTGGCCTGAAGGTAGGCGAGAGACGAGTGCTATTCATAAGTCTGCCTTTTATTGCCCTCTCCTTTCTTGTGGGTGCTATATTCTGCTATTTCGTCGTGCTCCCTTCCGCGCTCAATTTCCTGTTGAGCTTTGGCGATCCGCGTATCTTGAAGCAAGTAAGCCTGACCAAATTTGTCAGTTTTGTCACCTCGTTTATGTTAGCCGTTGGCGCGTCTTTCGAGATGCCAATAGTTGTCTTCTTGCTTGCGAAGCTGGGGATAGTACGCTACAAGCAGCTGACCAAATGGCGTAAGTATGCCTTCCTGCTGAGCTTCGTGCTCGCTGCCGTAATCACCCCAACACCCGACCCTATCAACCAGGCGCTCGTAGCCGTGCCACTCTTTCTGCTCTACGAGCTAGGTGTTCAACTTAGCCGCTTTGCGCGAAGACCCGCCAAAGCAGCCCAGAAGATGTAACAAAGGATCATTCAGATGAAAAAGCACAAAGGACGTGGAGTATCAACCCTGCTGACGCTAATGCTCGTA
>JADMIH010000331.1 GCA_015478675.1 Chloroflexota bacterium
TATTGTTTTATGGAAAGACCCCACCGCAATCCCTCCCCACGTGTGGGGAGAGCTTTCCTTTTGTAACCTTGCGCGTAAAAAACATTGTGAAATTGCATCCGATGCTCTCTATTATTGGCCGCGGTGCTGGGTGGAAAGTGGGCGCTGACCTGCTCGGCAGGCTGCTACAGTACGCCCTGCTCTGGGCTGCCGCCCGTACTTTGAGCCAGGGCGACTTCGGCGACTTTACCTTCGGTCTGAGCGCTGGCCTCATGCTGGCGCAGGTGGCTGATTTCGGCTTACAACTCTATGTTCAGCGTGAGTTAGCTCGTCTGGCAATACCCGGCGCGCAGGAGTGCCCTTATTTTACTGATGAGGCAAAGGCCGGCAGGCTCATCGGAGGGGGGCTGGTCATAAAGAGCGCGCTGGGCACGGCAGCAATGCTGCTAATCGCCACGCTGATTTTCCTTGAGCCTGTGGGGAGCAAGTGGCCCCTCTTGCTGTTGGGTCTCTCGATGGTGTTGATGACGGGCCTGGATTACCTATCTTATTGCTTCAGGGCGCTGCGTCTCCTCAGAAATGAGGCGATTGCCAGCCTGGTAGCCAGAGCAGCTAACCTGGGGTTGGGCATGGGACTGCTTTACCTGGGTGCGGGTGTGTGGGGTTTGGCGCTGGCAAGTAACCTGGCGATGCTCCTCGGCATGGCCTTTTTGTACAGGCGATTGGCCCGCTATGTGCGCCCGATCTGGAGGCCTGATTGGGCGGCGTGGCGGCGGTCGGCTGCTCAGCCGACGGCTATTGGCATTGGCATCATCTTCAGTATCGTGTCGTTTCGTGTTGACAACCTCTTGATACCACCTTTTCTTGGGAGGGAGGCGTTAGCTGTATACAACGTGGCATACAAGCTTTTCGAGCCTAGCTTGATAATACCGGGCGTGGTGCTCGCGACTACCTTTCCACTGCTAACTCAGGCTGCTGAATCCGGCGGCAGCGCCTCAGCTATCAGGCTGGGGACGTTGCGCGACCTGCTCAGGCGCACGCTGCTCCTGTTGTTTCTGCTGGGCGCAGGCGCGACCTTTCTCCTTCTCATCGTGGCGGGGCCTGCTCTGAGTCTACTATATGGCGGGCAGTACGCAGCCTCTGTGCCTTTGCTGCGTATTCTCGCTCTTTGCTGCTTGCCTATGTACCTCAATTATGGCTTGACCCATGCGCTGATCGCTCTCGATAGGCCGCAGTTTTATGCCGGCTTCACGTTGGCTTCACTCCTGGTGAATGTTGGCGCCAATATCCTCCTTATACCTCTGGTAGGAGTGAGCGGGGCTGCTTACGCCACATTCTTCACCGAGATTGCTCTACTTGCGTTGTGTATACCGGCTGTTTTTCGATGTCTGCCTCGTGCCCTGCCCGCTCAGGAACTGGTTTCGGAGGCTTCTCTATGAGCAGTATCACACGCCCGAGCAACGTCATAGCAGATGTACTCAATATTTCGGCTCGTTCTGGGGGCGCTGAGATAGAGCGGTCGGACTCACGCCTGGCAGTTATATTGGACAGATGGCTCTACGGCACACTTTTGCTGGTTATCCTGATGACCCCTTTTGAGGCGGCTTATCCTCCTCTTTTGCGCCTTTCATGGATAACCCTCACCAATCTGGAAGTCGCTTTGCTCCTCCTTTCGGGTGTCTGGACGCTCAAGCTGCTGCTTGATCCCGCCGCTCGTGCGCGCTTCGTGCGTATGCCGCTATTGCTCCCCATCCTGGCCCTCGTGGGCGCGGCTGTGGTCTCCACCTTGTTTGGCGAGTACCAGGCGATGGGCGGGCACTACATCTACCGGCTGCTCACAGGCGCTGTGATCTTCGCCGTCGTGTGGGAGTGTTTACTCGGCAAGAAGCGCGTTTTTACGGCTCTTGGGGCATTTGTCGCTGTGGCGGGCATATCAGCCGTCATGGGCTTGCTCGAGTTTGCGCCGTTGGACGTAGAGCCTTTGCTTTCAAGCTTTAAACCTCAGCCCACGACGGTAGGGGGCATGCTGCGGCTTAGCGGCACCTTTGAATACGCCAACGGAGCCGCGATGTACTTCGAGAT
>JADMIH010000092.1 GCA_015478675.1 Chloroflexota bacterium
TTGATACATGGCGAAAGCCACAGGATTGGAGCTCGCAGCTTGAGCGGGCCGACCGCTGGCTCGCATCGGGCAAAGGTCTGGTGATGGTCGGGCAAGGGGCAAAAGATGACGAGCAGAGGCTCCGTTTCACCCTGGCGAGCTATCTCCTGGTGGCGACAGGCAATCAGGCTTTTTACCGTTATACCCGCTTTGACTCCTTCTACAATCAGCTGTGGCTCTTCCCTGAATACGACACAGCACGGGCGTTAGGCATCCCCACAGGCCCCCGCACGGAGACCTCGCCCGGCATCTGGCGCAGGCCTTTCACCGGTGGGTATGTAGAAGTAAACCTGAGTGATCAGACCGGATTGCTATCCTTACAGAAGCCGTAAACCTACTTCGATCTGCACCAATTCGCGCCTCTGGCGGAAAGGGTGGTTGCATCGCTATTGAACGAGGATCGGAGCGCAAAGATGCGAAGAGCAGAAGTGTGCGTCGTGAAGTAAGCAAAGAGTAATCCACTCCGCCCGCAGCACTGCTTAACCCGTCTTCATTGTCTGTAGAGCTATCTGCTCATTTGTACATTGAGTACTACTCCTCTCCTAACCTTTATACATATCTAATACTTTTGGGTGACGAGTTAATGGTCTGGATAGTTTACAATTAGCAGGACTAGGATTAGGACCAAGAGGGCGGGATCGAGAGACCATTTCGGGCGCACCCCGAGCACGTCAGAGCAGGACCCTCACACCTCCTCTTTCTGTAAGATGTGCCCTGGACCCTGCACCGGGGCTTTACCAGATCACCCGCACAAGTAATGCGAACCAGGAAGCGGCTCAGATTGCAAGAGGCTTCGGCACCTGAAGCCCGGTAATTAGATCCATAGCCCTCTGACCTTATTACGTCGTGGGCAGAGGTATCCAAATTGCATTAATAAACGTTGATAATAGAGCAATTCGCCGATTGTAGGTTATGATCCGCAAGTTAGCGTAAACCGACAGACAAGATAAGAGTAAACGCTTTGTAAAGTGCAACTGCTAATTCACGATGCCCAAAGCGAAGAGTAATTCATAACGCAGCCGTTCTCTGGCGTGTGCAGGCGCCAAACGGCTGCGAGCACAACAGCTGAAAAGGTAGAAACAAATGGCGCAAATACCAAACGCAACACGTATGCCGGCGGGCCTTACCCGCCGAAAATCAGATAGCTTTGCGGATCAACAGCCGCTAGCTAATGGCCATAGCTCCACTATGGGGGTCTTGTCGCCTGAAGTGGCGCGCCATAAGATCCCCGGGCTTAGACTGGGGGAGCGCAGGCTGCTCCAGGAAGTCGGAGATGGGCTTGTATTAGCTATCGGTCTGCTGCTGATCCTGGCGGCGAGTCAGAGAGATTATAAGCTAGGCCCGATCATGGCAAGCGCGGCTGTGATGTTGGCGGGGTGGTTTTTCTTCGCCGATGCCTTCGAGGGCTACAAGGTGTCTGCCTTACAAAGTAGATTCCGAAGCACATATACCGCTGCTAAGGTGCTGGCGGCCACGCTGGTGGCGTATATTCTGCTGGCATGGCTGCTGGGCGGCACGCTCCCTCTGATCCGGCCTCGTGTCAGTGAAACTTTCGAGACCGCTCTGTTGATCATCCCTTTGCTCTTATTGCGCAGCCTGGTCGCTCTGGTTTTGGTCCGAGTTCCTCTGCGCCGCCGCGTGGCGGTAGTGGGAGCCAACCGCGATGGCGTTACGATGATTGAAGCGCTGAGAGAGTACGGAGGAGAAAACTATAACTTCGTCGGCTACTTTGATGACACCCCGCGATTGCGTAGCACAGACTTTCCAGTAGCCGCGCCGGTGCTGCCGACCTCCACCCTCGTAGCCATTAATGACCGAGTGGGCATAGACCAGATCGTGCTGGCGAACCCCTTGCAGACAGTCCCCCTCTTGAGCACCTTATCGCTGCTTCACGAGCGCGGAGTGCAAATCACGCCGATGTTCGCCCTTTATCAAGACCTGACGGGCCGTGTACCTGTATCCCACCTGGGCAACGATTATTTCGTTGCTTTGCCCGCGCATGTGAAGAACACCGCACGCACATACAAGGTTGTAAAACGCGGCTTCGACCTTCTGCTGGCGCTCATAATGCTGGTATTTACCGCGCCTTTTATTCCGCTCATCTCCCTGGCGATAAAACTTGACTCACCGGGGCCGGCCTTCTTCAAGCAAGTGCGCGTCGGCCGCGGCGGCAAGCCGTTCAGCATCGTCAAGTTCCGCTCCATGCGCCAGGATGCCGAGGCAGCCACAGGGGCTGTATGGGCACGCGACTACGATCCGCGCATCACGCGTATAGGCCGCTTCTTGCGCAAGAGCCGCCTTGACGAAATCCCTCAGCTTTGGAACGTCTTTGTAGGCGACATGAGCTTCGTCGGTCCGCGCCCAGAGCGCCCGGAGTTCGATGAAGAGCTGGAGCGGGAGATCCCTTTCTACCGTGCGCGGAGAGCTGTGCGCCCCGGCCTCACCGGGTGGGCACAGGTGAGTCATGGCTATGGCAACACTCTGCTTGACGCCCTGCGCAAGGTCGAGTATGATTTATACTATATTAAGAACGAGTCGCTCTATCTCGATCTTTTGATCCTGTTACGCACCGTGGCCGTGGTACTCAAACTAGGTGGCACATGACCGGCGCGCGGAGTCACCTATCGCTACGCGGAAAGTGATTCCGTAAGGTCGTCTGTCGGGCGTAAAATGAATCGTGAATTATGAATAACGCGCAAATCAGCGCAGTTATCACCACCTATAACTACGCGCGCTTTGTCGGCCCTGCTCTTGAGAGCGTGCTGGCGCAGACGCTACAACCTGATGAGATCCTGGTGGTAGACGATGGCTCCACTGACGGCACGGCAGAAATCGTTGCTCGCTACGCGGACCGCGGCGTGCGCTATCTCTACAAAGATAATGGCGGGGCTGGCTCGGCACGCAATCACGGCCTGAACGCAACGCACGGTGAGTTGGTGGCTTTCCTCGACGCGGACGACCTCTGGCTGCCCGATAAGCTCGCGTTGCAAGTAGAGCATCTGCGAAGGCACCCCACTGTGGGCATGGTGAGCGCAAGCGAATGGCAAGTAGACGCCACAGGCAAGCCTCCATTGTGCGTTAAGCGTAAGCCGGAGGGCGCTGTGCACCTCTTTCCGCAGATGCTTGTGGAAAATGCTATCGGCAACCCGTCTCTTGTTCTAGTGCGCCGTGACTGTTTCGAGCGGGTGGGCAACTTCGATGAGACGTTGCCACTCGGGCAGGACTGGGATATGTGGATACGCATCGCTCGCGAGTTCCCGGTTGGGGTGGTAGACGCCCCCCTTATACTCTACACACGCCACGCGAGCAGCCTCACCGCAGGCCAGCTTTGGAAGCGATACACATCCAATCGCGTGATCCAGAGGCGCTATCTCAGACAAATGCGCCCACCGATAGTGCGTCTTGGATTACTCAAGGCTGCCCAGAGCATGAATTGCTACTATACAGCCGCAGGCCTTCTTGACAGCCCTTCAGGTCGTGGTCTGGCTTTGGCGTTAGCACTGATTGCGGCCTTACTCGATCCCACTTACAAAAGCAAATTAAAAGCCGGAGTGCTATTCCGCGCTCTTTTTGGCCGAAGAGCTTTCGACAGGGCCAGGCGCTATTTGCCTCGTGAGAAAGAGAAGGAGATAAAGCGATAAAAGCAATAAATGAGGTGAACTACTTGTATTTACAGGGAGGAGAGTGTGTGTATTTATCCCTTCGCCCTCAGGCGCACTTTGTTGAGATGCTACCGTGCTTGCAGCACCGACCTGTAAACTTCCTCTACCCCTTCAACCATCCGCTCCACCGTGAACTGAGCTGCTATCTCACGGCCCCCGGCGACAAGTCGTGCGACCAGGTCAGGGTCGTCATGGAGGCTCATCGCCGCCTCCACGAGCGCCTCTTTATCACTACTGGGCACAAGGAGACCGTGCTCACCTGAGGTAACGAACTCCGGGATGCCTCCGACGGCAGTTGCCACAACAGGAATGCCGCTGCCCATAGCTTCGAGCAAGACGTGCGGCGTGCCTTCCGTGTCCGAGGTGAGCATCAGCAGGTCAGTGGCTGCATAGATGGTCGCCATATCGCGTGTCAGCCCCGTGAAGATAACGCGGTCGCCCAGGCCGAGGGTTGCAGCCAGTGCCTTGAGATTAGCTTCCTGCTTGCCGCCGCCCACAACGAGGAAGCGTGCCTCAGGCAACCGCTCGGCGAGCGCGGCGCACACCTCAAGGTAGAGGTCGAAGCGTTTCTCCGTAGAGAGGCGACCTACAGCGGTAATTACGTAAGCGTCGTTCAAAATGCCAATACGTCGGCGGGCAGCCAGCCGCTCACCGAATGCTGAGGAGTGAGTGCGGAGGAGTGAATGCTGAGAATCGGCCATTGCAAGGTATGGAATGCCGGGGCGCACCACACTGACCCGCTCAGGCGCAAAGCCGAGACCCAACAGCGTGTCGCGCTGCTGCATGGATACGGTAATCACATGATCACAGTCGCGCAAAGTAGCAAGCTCCAGCCTGGTCACGAGCTTGCGCACAAAGTTGTCCTGGACCCAACCGTGCACAGTGGCGACAAGAGGCAAACGGCCCCAGGTGCGGGGGAAGAAGCGTCGCGCCAGCCATATAAAGTAGTTGGCGCGCTGCCCATGCATATGAACGAGCCTCACGCCTGCAGCCGCAGGCAAACGCCGGAGCCATGCAGGCCGCCAGCGTATCCTGTCGAGAGCAAGCACCCGCAGGTCGAGAGAGCGTGCCCGGCTCGCAAAGTCTCTGGCGGGGTCGGCAGTCGGGTTGGGCTTGCGCAACAAGAGAATAGCGGGGTCAAAGCTGCCGCGCTCGCGTAGCGCCGGGCAGAGGAGCAGGAGCAGCTCCTCTGCACCGCCCGTTTGACGGGCGTCCACGGTGCGGATCGCTTGCATCACTCGGATCATAGAGCGCCCGTTTCAGCCAGCACGTCAGTGCTCTGCACCTCGCCAGGGCTACGCCGAGGCCAGTTCTTACGACCGAGCAATCTACGGAAAGCTAAATTAACCAGGCGGTATGCAGGCCCTATGGTGGGCGCGGTGAAAGCTCGCAACGCCGCAGGTGAGGTGTTGCCGCTCACCAGCAGGCGTGGCAAACGAAGCGGGTGGCTCCTGAGATGAGCACGCCCTTGATCAACTGTCGCGGCAGTAAGGTAGCCGGCGGTGCGCGTGGCGGCTACTACACTATTGTTATAATCACCCTGGGGGTAGGCGAATGCCGATACAGGAAGCCCTAGCAACTGCTCCAACTGAGCCTTGGAATGGCATAGCTCGTGCTCTAACTCAGAGGAGGTGTACTGCGTCAGGAAGCCGTGCGTCACCGAATGTGCGCCGATCTCTATCCCTGATTGCTGGGCTTCCTCGATCTGTCTCCATGAGAGTAGCGGCACCGGTGGCAAGGCGACACCCCGATCCGTCCAGTGTGTTGTACGTCCTACCATGCCGGTGATTATATAAACAGTGCCTGTGAATCCGTAGCGCGCCATAACAGGTGCGCCCACTGTTGCCAGGTTAGCGAAGCCGTCGTCAAAGGTGATAGCCACCGCTCGTGGGGGGAAGGGAACTTTGGCTGTCAAATGTTGCGCAACCTGGCCCATTGTGAAAGTGGGGCAGCCCTCTGAGGCAATGGCAGCCATTTGTGTGCTGAAGAGGCGTGGCGACACCGAGAGGGGAGTGTTGTAATCATCCAGAGAATGATAGCTGAGGATAGTGATCCCGCCGTCGTGAGCCACCTTGCCGCTAAGATAGATTGCGCGGTAGATAGCAGGCAGGAGCCGGCGCTTTAGAGACACGAGTGCGACCTCGAAATAGAGTGATTAAGAGATGAAAGCTAAAACGCACTATGTGAAACGTATTAAGATATACGGGCCTTCCACTTCAGCAATGTTTGGCCCGCACAGGCTGTAGCACGCCACGATAGAGACGTTGCATTTTACCATAGGTGAAAAGCGGCGGCAATTGCCACGTAGGTAGCTGCGTGCCAGCGACCGGTGAGGGTAATCACTCGTAACTAACCACCGGCCCCAGGAGCTTATGTCATAGCAGTAGACACTTCACCAACTGAACAGAACACGCCCAACCCGCAACCGGGCCTCGGCAGACAAGCGGCGCAGGGCGCTGTCTGGAACTACACGGGCTTTTTACTCAGCAAGGGGTTGCTCTTTGTGGCGACCCTCATCCTGGCGCACATTCTCTCCCCAGCCGAGTTCGGGCTGGTGGGCATGGCGCTGCTGGTGATCACTGTGCTCGACATCCTGCGCGATTTCGGCATTGGAGCTTCGGTTATCTACTATCAGCGGCATGGCAACGCAGCTGCTAACATGGCCTTCGCGCTGAGCAGCAGCATCGGCGTCACCCTCTTTATCGCTAACTGGCTGCTTGCTCCCTTCGCTGCCCAATTCTTCAAGACTAGCAGTCCGAGTGATACAGCCACGGTGACGGCTTTGCTACAGGTGCTCGGCTTCAGTCTCCTATTCGCCTCCTTCGGCAGTACGCAGGACGCGCTGCTGCAAAAAGAGATCAATTACAGGCGGCGTATGGTGCCGGAGGTGGGCCGCACCCTCATCAAGGGGGGTTTGCAAGTGGCGCTTGCGCTCCTCGGCTTCGGTGTCTGGAGCCTTGTGATCGGGCAGGTGGTCGGCGAAGCATCTGCCACCCTCCTTCTCTGGTTGGTGTCGCGCTGGCGGCCCACTTTGCAATTCGAGCGAGCGCTCCTTCGCCCTATGCTGGGATATGGCGTTCAGATCATGCTGGTCGGCGGGCTGGGAACTTTCGTCTCCGATGTGGACTATCTGATCATAGGCCGCTTGCTTGGAGAGACCGCGCTAGGGCTTTACACTCTGGCGTTCCGCATACCTGAATTGCTTGTAAACAACCTGGCGCAGGCGGTATCTACGGTAGCCTTCCCCGTGACCGCCAGGCTACAGGCCAACCGAGAAGCAATGCGCGAAGCCTATCTGCTGATGCAACACTACATGCTGCTGATACTGGCCCCACTCGGCTTCGGCCTGTACGCGATTACTCCGGCGCTCATCCATTTACTGTTCAAGGACAAATGGTATGGAATCATCCCTGTAATGGAGGTGCTCTCTATATACATGGTGCTGGGTGGCATTACCCACTGGCCGGGGGTTGTCTACAAGGCGGCGGGACGCCCAGGCATCCTGAGCAAGCTGAGCTTTCTCAAGCTGGCGATGCTGGTGCCAACTCTCTGGTGGGCGGCGGCCAATTACGGTATAGAGGGCGTGGCCTGGGGTCAACTGGTCGTGCGGAGCATAAACATTCTGATAGATATGTGGGTGGTTGCCCGCTTTGTGCAAATCAGTGTAATCTCCAACCTGAGGGTGATATGGCCCCCTTTGCTCTCGGCTGTGATCATGGTGACGGCTGTGCGCGCGGTATTCCTGCTCGATCACGCAGAGACAAGTATCCCCGTGATGGGCGCGGCCATTATGGTAGGTGTGCTGGTGTATGGCGGCGCGATCTGGCTGCTCGACCGGCGAGCGGCGGCCGCCCTCCTTGGGCTAGGGCGCAGCCTCGTGCTGAGGACTAACCCGCGATAAGCGCTCAGTCATCTACTCCGACCAGCCTTTTGAGCTGGTACAGCATCAGCGAGAGGGTGTCTCTGGCAAGATTGTATGCGCGCACGGTGAGCACGCTCCAGTTTGGGGTGTTTACAGCCGGGGAAGGATAGACAGCCAGCCCTGCGTCGCGGGCGATCAGCGCGGCCCTGTTGATATGGAAAGGCTCGGTGACAAGGATCGCGGTGCGCCAGCCGCGTTGCTGCATAATGGCCTGGCTGTTGTGGATATTCTGTATTGTATTAAGTGACTTATCTTCGCCAATAATAGCAGCGGCGGGTACACCTGCGTCTTCGAGCACCTGTGTCAGCACTGCGCTTTCCGACGGCCCCTCCTCGGTAGGGCCGCCGGAGGCGATGATCCAGGGTGCCAACCCGCGTTGGTACAGATCGGCGGCGTGCCCGGCACGCGCCCGCATGCAAGGGCTGGGCACGCCATCGGGCGCGTAGATGTTGCAGCCCAGGACGATAATCACATCTGCGGGCGCAGCACGGTCGATTTCAGCGCCACTGCTCACGTAAGCGAAGTCGCCAAGGGGCCATAAGAACAGCAGCAGAGCGAGCAACAGCAGGAATCGCGGGCGGAATCGCGGGCGAAGCCGCCTTGTGCCTGGATTTGTGCCTTTACCGGGAAGAGCAGGGTACATATGTTAGAAGTGATTTGGGCTTCGCGCTCCGGCGTAGGTTCGGGTGCGGGGAGCAACCAACAAAGGTGGCTCTACAGATCGAAGCGGGGCACAGGCTTGCGAGCGGCAAGCGACTTGAGCCTGCGGTAGAGCCGCCCAGCGGCGGTTATCTTCAGCACGAAGCGTGGCAGCGACTCGCCCGCGACGGCACCGAGACGGTGGAGTAGGTAAGGATTCGTGCGACCTACCACGTTCCCACCCGCCACCAGAGTGTATGCCGCCGCCAGTCCCGTGCGGCGTACCGCTTCGACAGCGACCCGGTTGATGGCGTAAGGCTGCCCATTAGGGTAACAGAAGACCGGCAGCGGATTCGACAGCCTCGCCTTCAGGTCGGCCCACGACCCGGCGACCTCGGCCTTGACCTTATCGGGCGCAGCCTGAGCCAGTATGGTGTGATGCCTGGTGTGCGGCCCGACAGCCACTCCCTCGGCGTGTAGGGCCTCCACTTCACCCCAGTCGAGCAAGGCACGCTTGCTGTTCGCAGACACCGCGCAACTCTCCAATATATCGTCAATCAGGCGGCTTGCCTCTCTCTCATCTGTCTGCTCCACCAGCGGCGTCAGGCGCTCAAAGGCCGCCAGGCGCTCTTGCCGCGTCGCTAAGGGCAGCGCACCGAGCCGCTGTACTTCTATCTGCGGCTGCCTGGTTTGCGCCAATGCGCGGTAGATCGCGTCCCACCAGAAGAGGGCGCCGGGGCTACTCGTGTAGTGTGTTGCCACGAAGAGCGTTACAGGCAGCCCCAGCCGCCTGAGCACTGGCATCGCGGTATCCTGGAAACAGCGATATCCATCATCGAATGTGATTACTAAAGCGCGTCTGGGGAGGGTATACGCCTCTGTGAGAGCACGTACCAGGTCCCAGGAGGAAATTACGTTGTAGCGCGAAGCTACATAACGCATTTGCGCCTCGAAAGCCTCCGGGTAAGCGTCTATCAAGGTAGGTGTGAGCTCAGTAGCGGTATCAACTCCGGTGGCGATGCGATGGTACGCAAGTATGGTGACACGCGATGGCTGCATCGTCTATTCCTTATCCTCGTAGCGGGCGGCGAATACCTGCGCTCCGAGGGGAGCAAGCTGCACCTCTCGCAGGGTGCCGCCGTACTCCGGGTGGTACTCGAAGCGGGCGCACTCAAAATACTGGGCAATAACGGTGCGACCGCCGGCCAGCATGTCCACTAACACGGGGCTAACCGGGTAGCCGAAGATAGGCATGCCGCCGTTGCGCGCCCAGAAATTGAAGAACGCTTGCGGCGTGCTCACTCTGGTCCCATTGTGAGTGAAGACAGCCTGAGCGCCACGCAAGCTCTTGGGGAGCAATGTAGCAGGGGAGCCGGTAGTCTGCGCTTCTAAGCTCAGTCGTCCCGTTCTCACATGCGCGGGCATGCCGCCGGAGGGCTGGCGATACTCTAACCTTATACAGTCGAAATATTGCACAAGCAGACGATCACCTCCCGCTTTAGTCTCGTCCAACAGAGCGCTAACAGGCCGACCGAAGAAAGCAACTCCCCCGTTGCTGCGCCAGAAAGCTGCGATGGCTCCGCTAGCCTCTTCTACCTCCTTCTCTGTCGCGCCTGGCAAGAGAACGGCGGCTCCCTTCGCTACGCCACCGGCAGATGCCTTATCACGCAGAAGTGCAAGCTCGCTTGTAACAGGTGCCTGGCTGAGCGTGGATGCAGACGATGGAGACAACAACGGCCCCTCTGCCTCCTGTACAGCTGCGACATTCGCCCTGGCAGCCGGAGTTGTAACGGTAACCATGCGCGATATCTGCCTGAGGGCTATTATAAAGGCAACCTGAAGCCAGAGAAGGTAAATATATGCCCCATGTAAGAAGAGACTTGTAGCCAAATAGCCAATTAGCCCAACGGTAAGCCAACCTGCCAACTCTGCTTCTGCGGGCATCTGCGCTGCTATGAAACGCTTCCGCGCCTCCTTTAGTGCGCCGAAGGTAAGGAGCAGTATGCCGCCCACTACTGCTATGCCCAGAAGGCCGCTTTCGGTAGCAACCTCCAGGTACAGATCATGCGGCGGAATGGCTCTGGCGTACTTAGCGAGATCGGTGCCCGACAGGTACTGCAACTCGTAAAGTGGGTAGTTCTCTCGTCCCACGCCAACCAGAGGGTGATCGAGGAAAATACCAACAGCCGCCTGCACCGCTCCGGCGCGCCCCCGTATAGAGTCTTCTGTAAGGATAGTCTGGCGGTCGCCTTGCACGAGATTGACCACTGTGGTCAGGCGGTCCAGGTAGCTGGGGGGCAGCAAGGGTATGAGTAGCGCGACAACTATCAGCCCACCGGCTATCTGAGCCGGTCGGGGGCGCTTGTATATCACTGCCGCAAGGAGCACCACGCCAAGAGCCACGGCATCTCCACGCGAGTAGGTAAATATTACTCCTGCAATCAGGAGGGCAGAGGCGGCAAACCCGGCTGTGCGCGCGCGGGCGCTCTTGCCCCTAAAGAGTAGAAAAAGGCCCAATGGCAGCAGTACCAGCAGACTCTGGCCGTAAAAATTGGCGTCACCGAGCGTGCCGCCCGGACGCGGCGCGTCGGACACGCCTGTAATCTGGCTCACACGATACTGGGCAAGGCCCCCAAAATCGTTGCTGAATTGATGAGTTACCGTCTGCACAACGGTAAGTGCGGCCAGCGCCGCTCCCATCGCCAGCACCGCCATCAGCATAACCTTGAGGCGCGCAGGCGTGGTGATAGCGTTTACGATGACCAGGTATGTGAGGAAGTTGCGTACAAACTCGACAACGTTAGGCATTACCAGAGCAGGCGACCGGGCATAGAGCAACCCAAGAGCTACCACGGCTCCGTAGGCGGCCAGCCACCAGGTCATGCTGTCGCTGACCAGCCCTTGCCGCCTGTAGACCAGACGGTAGCCAACCACAGCCGCAAGCAGCGCCGCCCCTGCGAAGCGCGCGAGCGGCGGCATACCGTGATACTGCACCAGGATGCTGAGTAAGTCGGCGTACACGAGCACCGCATAAACGGCAACAGCCCAGTGAGGTCGGGCAAAAGTGAGTAGCAGGATAAAAGGGGCGGCGGTCGCTGCCACCAGCAAGGGAAGCGAGATCTCCAGCCCGGCGGCAGCGCCCACTGCCAGTCCCGCGGCAAAGGTCAGCAGGGCCAGTGCCAAAATGGAGCGGGTTGTCAGGGGGGAGCGCGTAGCAAGGGCTGAACGCTGAAGACCGAGCGTGGAGTGCACGTTGCTAGTCCGCACTTGTAGTTGTGGCTATAGGTCCGGTTTCTGACGAGCGCTGCCGCATCGCCGGAGCGGTCGCCGGTGTACGCTGCGGCCCGCGCAGATAATCGATGGCGAGGGCCAGCAGAATCCCCAGGACAAAGCCAAGCCCCAGGGAGGCTGGGATGTCCCTTGACGGCACGGGCGCGCTAGGAGCGGTGGGCACGGTGGCACGCTGTAAAGAGGCAAGGTCTATCACCTGGAAGAGCTGCTGGGTGTTGCTGATAGCTGTAGATACAGTAGTATTCAGATAACTTGCCAGGAGCTGCGGATCGCGACCCGTGCCGCTTACTTCAATTACGTTTGTATCGGGCAGCACATTAGCAACTATAGGATAGCCAACAGCGTCGCTATCTCGCAAGCCCATCGTCCTGAGGGCCTGCGATTTGACGCTGTCAGAGGTAAAAGCTTCCGCAAAGGTGCCCATCACGTAGCGCGCGCCCATCTGACCTATAAGATCGGTCACAGTTCGCGTGTCCGTTATCACCATTGAAGGCTGGGCAACTACGCGTGCAGCGGCGCTGTATGTAGGCGTTCTGCTCTGGTCAAGCAGGTAAGCGCCCAGGCCGGCCGCGACGGTTGCCAGCACAATCAGCCACCAGTAGCTAGCTATGATCTTGACGTAGGTACGTATCTCCATATTCGTCTGCCCCTTTTGGTAGTTACAAGTTAGCTGCTATCGCAGCTCTCAGCTTATAGTCTACTTAATAAGTTGCGATTCCGCGGGAGGCGGCAAGCTCATCGTAAAGGTTCTCGACGCGGGCCACCATCCGCTCAAGAGTAAAATTGGCCTCAACGTGCGCCCGCCCTGCTGCGCCGAGGTTGAGGGCAAGCGCCCGGTCTGATATGAGCCTCGCCAGCGCCTCTTGTAGCGCCGCCCTGTCGCCCGGAGGCACGATCAATCCGGTCTTGCCGTCGGTGAGGATCTCCGGCACTCCGCCGACATTCGTCGCGACAGCGGGCAAGCCAACGGACATAGCTTCGAGCAATGCGATTGGCAGCGCCTCATGAAGCGAGGGGAGCACAAATATATCCATAGCTTGCATAAGCTGCGCCACATCACTGCGCGTGCCTGTAAAGAGCGCAACATCGTTCTCCTCAGCGGAGATTGCTTCCAATTTGTGGCGCAACGGCCCATCCCCTACCACGAGCAGAGATACGCGGGGGTCTGCCGCTCGGAGTTGCCCGACAGCCTTTACCAAAAGGTCCATGCCTCCTTTTTCAGGGCTGAGGCGACCCGCCGTGCCGATCACTACAGCGTTCGGGCTGATGCCGAGCGCGCCACGTACTGAAGCGTGATCACCGCTCGGAGCAAAGTGTGCGCTGTCAACCCCATTATATATGACTTGTAAATAGCGCGCGGGTATACCTTCGATTGCCATAACCATCCGCTTGCTGGCGGCTGAAGGCACCACTATACGGTCGCTGAGACGGTAGAGAAGCTTGTCCACCCATACCTCTCTTTGCGATTTAGAGGACCAGTGCTCGTGGCTGATGATCACCGGCACCCGCGCCAGCTTGCCGAGGATGCGCCCCCAGGTGTTAGAACCGAAGAGATGAGTATGCAGGATGTCCACAGGCTGACGGCGCATTACCCTGACGAGACGAGCCAGCTTGTAGACATCCCACTTATTCTGCCTCCCCAGTATAAAGGTAGTTACTCCCGCGCTATCGAGTAGGGGCTGGTAGTTGCCCGCAGCGCGAGTGGCGCAAACCGTGACGTTGTAACGGCTCCGGTCGAGGCGCAGCGCCAGGTCTACCAGCGCCTTTTCCGCCCCCCCGCGCCCCGTCACGTCGGTCATCATCATAACGTTAATCGGCCTCATAAAGCGCCCGCCACCTGGGATAACGGCTCGGCGCTGGGGCGACGTACAGTCTCGTAGACCTCTACTAACTGCTGCGCGTGCTGCTCCCACCTGAAATGCCGGGCCACGTATTCCCTGCCCGCACGCCCCAGCTCGGCCCGCAAAGGCGCGTCATCCAGTAATCGGGTGGCTGCATGGGCGAAGTCGCGCGCGGTGTCGGCGACGAGCAAATCTCGCCCGGCCACCGCCCGTACCCCACGATTTGCTACGCCCGTCGCCACGACGGGTGCGCCAGCCGACATCGCCTCTATGACTTTGTTCTGGATGCCCGATCCTGAGCGCATAGGGCAGACCGCGACGGTGGCCTTTTGTAGATAGGAAGTCACTTCGGGCACCTTGCCGAGCACCTCGATTCCTGTGGCCGCGCTCGCCAGTGAGCGTATGCGCTCGGAAGGATTGGTGCCCACAACCTGAAATCGGAGGGCAGGGTGTGACGCGCGCAACAAAGGCCATACTTCGGCGCAGAACCAGGCTACAGCCTCGTCGTTCGGGTGATAACCCATGTTTCCTGTGAATATCAGCGTGCCTGCATCACGTGCCTCCGGCCCCGCGAAGGCAAACCTCTCCATGTCAACCCCATTCGGTATCACGGCGGCGCGACCCCCTCCAAGCGCCTGGCTGTCAGCTGCGGATGAGACGACCAGCGCAGGAAAGCGCCGCACCACCGCCCTCTCATATTGTTGCACCCGCCTGTACTCCATCTCGTACGCCACTCGTTTCAGCCCGCCTACCTGCTTACGGCGGTCCGCCAGGTTCAGGCTAAGGGAGTCTATCAGGTCAACAACTACCGGCTCCTGGCGCAGACCCCACACGTAGGGAAGAAGCCTGATCAATGTTGTGTGAATAGCATCAAAGCGCTCGCGGGCAAGGAGTGCGCCAAGCTCTTGTTTGAAGTGTGTGGAGCGGTAGTAGTTAACCTGCAAAGGGAGGCGCGATGCCACGCCCAGACCGGCATTCAGCAGTGCCTGGGTGCGCGGCAGCGGCACCACATTCACCTGGTGGCACAACTCGGCTACCTGAGCGCGTTCACTTTTAGTAACGGTGGTTTCAGCAAGGCTAAGCAATGTTATAGTGTGCTCACGGCTGAGGGCCTGTATCTGATGGTAAGCACGCAAGCTGTCGCCTTTGTATGGAGGGTATGGAAAGCGGGGTGTGAGAAACAATATATGCATGTTGAGGGCTAGGAACCGGACGTTACTGCGGGAGCGGCCATATAAGGGGCGCAATCTATAGCTACTGTATATCGTGAGTAATTATACAGGAGCCTGAGCAGGCTTGCCAGCACCCAAAGGTATTATTAATGCCGCATCGTAGATGAGTAGTCAGCAGCCAGTAAGCACGGTAGCTAACTTTGGAACTACCTGTAGCTGCTATAGCACTTATAGTGCTGACCGCTGACTGCCGGCTATCGGGTCGTTTAGCTGTTCGTCGCTTCGGCTTGTTCTTCCCAACTGTAAGTTCGCAGGCAATCGTAACTGTTCAGAGTTGAGGTGCAGGGGCGTCCCTCCCCTCACCCC
>JADMIH010000332.1 GCA_015478675.1 Chloroflexota bacterium
AGATGCTTGACTATGCGGGCGGGGTTGCCTGCTACCACCACGTTTGGCGGTATCTCGCCTGAGGCTACGGCTCGAAAGGCTACTACTGAGTTCTTTCCTATCTTGCTGCCTTTCAGTACGGCGCTCTGCCCGCCTAGCCAGACGTTTTCTCCTATCTCGATAGGAGCGCATGATACGGGCGCAGCCGCGTCGTGGCGGTGTGCAGGGTCGAGTGGGTGGAAGTCGCTATCGAAGACGATAGCAGAGCCAAGTATGCATCGCGGCCCTACGTCTATGTGAGTGTAGGCCATTATTCCCGCGCCGTTGAGCCTGGTGCCGCTCCCGATTGTTATGCGTGAGTTGGGCGTGTAGGTGATCAGTACATTCTTTTCCGCGTGGCACCACGCTTTGATGTCGTCGCCAAAGGTTACACGCCCCGGACCCTGTATCACCAGCCGCCCGTTAGTCTGGAAGTTGCGTCCAAAGCTGACGCGATCTCCCAGTCGCCACTTGAACCATCCCACCCAGAAGCGGCTGATAACCGCCACTGCGAAGGGCTTGATGAGGCGCTTCCAGCCCTGGGCACGAGCATATATGGGCATGGCGCTGGCCGATGCCTGAGCTGTCCGGTTTGCTTGTCCTTTATCCGACATGAAGAGGCCTCACCCGGCTTTCCTTTCGATGGTTCACCGACAATCAACACTTTGCTCTATTGTCGCGGGCTGCACAACTGTGCTCTCGCAGTGGAGTGAGGCGCTCACGCCTGTGCGTCTCGCTCTGGCACCTTCGTACACAGCTTCTATCTGGTCTATGGCCCTTTTCCACGACAGATCGCCTATGCACTTCTGCCTTAGCTTACGCCCTACTTCTCTGTAATATTCCTGCTTATCCAGCACCTCTACCAGCTTCAAGGCCAGCGACCGGGAGTCGCCTCTGGCGGCATATACACCAAGCTCTCCCAGGTATTCATGGGCCGTAGGCGTGTTGAAGGCCACAGTCGGTAAGGCCATAGCCATGTAATCTCCAATTTTGCCTGCGCCCTCGGTAGTTGACAGCTTGGGCGCGACAGCTACATCGCCAATCGCCAGATAACGAGGCGCGTCGGCGTAAGGTATGCGGCCCGGAAAGCTAACAAAGCCGTTCAGCCCCAGCCTGTCGGCCTGGCTGCGATAACTGTCTACGCCTGGGAAGCCCATGATGAGAAAGTGTATATCCTTCCTGTGCCACTCGTTAATTGTAATGGAGGCCGCTTCCAGCAGCAGGTCGGTGCCCTGATAGGGGGCGAGCAGTCCCAGGTAGGCCACAACTCGGCGCTCTGTGGGTATGCCGAGCGACTGCTTGAGGGCTGAACAAGCTAGCTGCTCTAACCGCGTGGCTTGCGCAGCGAACGTTTGCGTGTTGACGGCGTCTACAATTGTGGAGATGCGGTTTGAGTAATCGTGTATGCGGGCGCGCAATCCTTTTTCCGCGTTGTGCGACGACGTGATGACCGCATCGGCTGATCTGTCGATCCTACCCTCCAACAGCCTTAGTAAGCCTAAAAAAGGAGAGTGGGCGCTGATGAAGTGGTGATCGAGCATCTCGGCGGTAAGGCTGCCCTGGTAGTCGAAGACGAGCGGCACGCCGTGTAGTTGACGGGCGGTCCAGCCCAGCAGAGCGCCCTCATGCAGATGAGCATGAACTATGTCGGGCTTCCACTCGGCGGCTGTGCGCTGCACAGTGGCGGCTAGAGCCACATCGAAATAGAGCTTATGGCGCGACGAGCCAACCATCACGCCCCGCTTCCAGGGTACGTCTACCGAGCGCCGGATATCTGTGCCGTGCACATTGCTGCCGATATGATAAGTGCAGAGTACAACAGAGTGGCCGCGAGCCTGGAGGTGCTTTATCTCCTCCAGGATGCGAACGTGCGCTCCATAGTCTGAGAAGAAGGAAGTAGGGGCAATAGTGAGTATTCGGTAAGGCAATAATCTCTCGCTAGCAGGTTTGTCCTCTGCTCACCATTATAGGCTTGCCGGTTGAGGGGTGTCAAATTGCGTGTGAGAAGGTAAG
>JADMIH010000093.1 GCA_015478675.1 Chloroflexota bacterium
GGTGATTAAAGCCCCCTCTCCCATGAAGGGAGAGGGGCATGGGGTGAGGGTGCGTGAGGGTGCGCCTCCATAGCTACTCCTTGAAGATTGCTCCACCCCAACTCCTCTGAAAATGAGAAGGGTAGTAGTATAGAGGGGTGCTAAATCACTCGTATTTTCATTCGTAATGGTGGCCCGCAGGGTCATGCCTTACTCTGAACGCTTACATCGGCAACAAGCGTTGAAAATGAAGACATTTCGATGTATAGTGTGACTCATAGGTAAGTTGCGAGCGGTGAGGGAGGCGGAAAATGTTGGCAATCTATCTTGCAGTTGCGGCGGTGATAGCCTACTTGATCGGCGGCATACCTGTCGGCGCGATAATCGCGCACTTCAACCATATTGACATCAGCCAGCATGGCAGCGGTAAAACAGGCACAACGAATGTGCTGCGGGCGGTAGGAAAGAGGGCCGCCGCGCTGGTGTTAATAGGGGACTTCTTGAAGGGGACGGCGGCGGTGCTCGCGGCTCGGATGATAATCGAAGTATTCTCCAGCGGAAAATTGGGGCTGCTCGGTTATCAGGTGTCTATACTCATGTTCGCAAGCGTGCTGGCAGCGGCTGCTGCTGTGGCCGGGCATATCTGGTCTATTTATCTGAGGATAGTACACGGCAGCTGGAAGGGGGGGCGGGGCATTGTTACGGCGCTTGGAGCGGTAGCGGTGGTAAGCCCCTGGATACTTCTGGCGGGCGTAGCGGTAGGTCTGCCTACGGTAGCGGTTTCACGCTACGTCTCTCTTGGCTCGATCGTGGGGGTTATCGCGGCAAGTCTGACGATTATCTTGCTCGTAATGATCGGCCAAATGGACCCACTGGCGTTGCTTTTCCTTTTCCTGAGTGTGCTGGTGATCGCGGCGCATCGCGACAACATTGAGCGGCTGCTGAAAGGTACGGAGCGCAAGCTTGGCGAACGCGCCAAAGCCTGATGCTCACGTATAGTACGGGGGCGGTCCTCCCGCTTACAGGGGCCATGCCTTGAAAGGGATGGCAAGGAGCACGACGACCAGGCTGGCTGTGAAGAAGATCGCGGCGGTGCGCCCTTTGACAGGCGAGCCTTGGGTTTTGTCGGCACGACTGCGGCCAACGTGAGCCAGGGCTACAGCGCCCAGCATCAGAATGGGGTGTATATATCCGAGGTAAGCATCACCGCTCCAACGCTGCTCTAGAAGCCAGATGATAATGCCCACCAGCACCTGTATATCCATTGTGATGGTGAAGAGCAGGCCGAGCCTGTCGCTCGTGGCGTCCCAGGGGCGCGACCCGGTTGCTGCCAGCAGCGCGAGAACGATAGCGGCAAGGGCGGCGATGAGCACAAGCCAGCGCCATATGTTATGGATGTTTACCAGTATCTCTTGCATCTCTCTCTCCTTGTAGTGGTAGTAGATCAGGTGAGTAGGGCGTCAAGTGCCTGCACGAATAGACCGCGCAGGAGGGTCATTTTGTAGGTGTTTTGTGATAAGGGATGCGCGTCGGCAAGGAGCAAGGCAGTTAGATGCTCATTGTCAAGGTCGGTGACAGGTCGCCCTGCCAGCGCTGCCTCTATGCTGCTGATGCGCCAGGGAATGGGCGCGACACCGCTGAAGGCGAGGCGTGCCATTTTGATTACGCCGGCTTCGACTTCCAGGTAAAGGGCGACGCCGGCGAGGGCGAAGGCCCAAAGGGCGCGCGGCATGGCTTTCAGGTAGATAGACCTGGCGCTGAATGTGGCGGGGGGGAGTACAACCTCGGTTATCACCGCACTTTCCGGCAAATTGACAAAACTTCTGTTTGTTTCAGTGGGAAGGGTGAAGAGGTCGGATAGGGCGACCTCAGATTGGCCGGTGGGGCTGACTATAGTAAGCTTCGCATCGAGAGCCAACAGCGCCGCGGCGGGGTCGGAAGGGTGGGCGCTGACGCACTGGCTCTGATTAGCACCGAAGATCGCGTGCTGTTCGTTCTCGCCATCGCGAGCAAAGCAGGTGTCGCCGCCTTTGAGCCAGCAGTGATATGGGCCGCGAAAATACCAGCAGCGCGTCTGCTGCAAGAGGTTGCCGCCAATAGTGCCCATGTTGCGCAACTGGGTCGAAGCGGCAAGCCTGCACGCATCGGAGAGGGCGGTGTAAGAGGAGCGGATGGAGGGGTCGTCGGCCAGCGCACTCAGGGAGGTTAGCGCGCCGATACGAGCTCCGTCGCCACGCATATTGATGCCTGAGCCACCTCTCCACGCTTTTATGTCAACGAGGTGGAGCGGTTCTTGGATACCATCTTTCATCAGAGGGATAAGGTCGGTGCCACCCGCGAGCAGGCTGGCGCGGCTTGTCTTTTGTAGAGCGGCGAGGGCGGCGGCGGGCGATTCTGCCTGTGAATAGCCAAAGTTGTTCATGATTGCCTCTCCTGTGGGGCGTTCTGCGCCAGGGCGTCAAGGATGCGGCGGGGTGTTATGGGTAACTCGCGCATACGCACTCCTACGGCATTGTAGATGGCGTTAGCGATAGCGGCGGCAGTTGGAATTATAGGCGGTTCGCCTGCGCCTTTAGAGCCAACGTGGTTTGCGAGGATATCTGCTTTGTCTATTCCAGAGGCAAACATCTCAGGCGCGTCAGCTATCGTGGGCAGCCTGTACTCTTCAAGGTTGGGGTTGAGCGGATGGCCTGTGCGGTGGTCTACTATCCTCTCTTCAAGCAAGCCGAAGCCTATGCCCTGGAGGATGCCGCCGTAGAACTGGCTACGCAGGCCCTTTGGGTTGATCACGCGGCCTACGTCGTGCACCGCTGATAGGCGCGTGACGCGTACCTGGCCGGTCGCTGTATTGACCTCAACCTCGGCTATCTGAGCGCCCCATGTACGTAGCGTTTGGCGTGGGTTTGGGCCGCGGAAGCCCTTGCCGGTAATCATGTAGTCGCTTATCTCAGCAAGTATGTCGCGGATCAAGCGGCGGCTTTCGGCCTTGCCTTCGATTGTGACAGCGCCATTCGCCACAAGGAGATGGCTGGAAGGCACTTCCATGAAGTAGGAAGCGATCTCCATTAGCTGCTGGCGGGCGTCCTCAGCGGCGGAGCGCACGGCAGGCCCTACAGAGGGCATAGTCATGCTGCCCATGCTGGCGGGCGCGTAAGGCCCGCTCTCGGTATCTCCAAGCCTGAAGCGCACCGCCTGAAGAGGCACGCCAAGCTCCTCTGCGACGATCTGGCTAAGGGCAGTCTTGGCGCCTGTGCCTATATCGTGGGTGCCACATTGGACCTCGGCGGTACCATCGGAGTTGAGGCGCACCAGGGCGTGGGCAGGAGGTCCACCGCCGCCGCTCCAAATCTGGCTGGCGATACCGATTCCACGCTTCCAGGGAGGGTCGCTTGCCAAAGAACCGGGTGTGGGCAAGGGGGACCTGGGGTCAAGGCCTAGCTGCTCGGCGGCTACCTCATGGCATTGGAGCAACTGCTTGGAACTGTAATCTTGATCGGCCAGTTGATCTTTATCAGCATGGTTCTTACGGCGAAAGGCGAGGGGGTCCATGCCTAACTTCTGGCACAGTTCATCCACAGCGGACTCCAGGGCGAAAGTGCCTTCGACGAAGCCCGGCGCTCTGAAGGCGGAATGTGTACCGAGATTCGTATGCACCCCAATCGTGTGAGTACGCACATTTGGGCATTTGTAAAGTTCTTTAGCTGGGCCGGCGACCGCCGCCGACCACGCACCGTATATGCCTATGCCGTTGAGCACTTCCAGGTCAATCGCTGTGAGGGTTCCGTCGCGCTTTGCGCCGAGCTTTATCTTCTGCACAGTCGCGCCGCGATTACCGGCGAGGAGGTTTTCCTCGGTGCGGGTGAGCATCAGCTTGATGGGGCGTCCGGCGGCTTTGGCGAGGAGGGCGGCGATTATTGTCTGCTTGAGTGTGCCGCCCTTGCTGCCGAAACCGCCGCCCATATACTCTGATATGACGTGAACTTTGCTCTCCGGCATCTTGAGAACGCTTGCTACACGATGGCGCACGCCATAGATGTACTGGGTGGACTCCCAGACTGTTAGCTCATCCCCTTCCCACATAACTACAGCGCCGTGTGTCTCAAGGGAGTTGTGCATTTGGGTAGAGGTTTTATAGGTGCTCTCAACAATTACGTCCGCAGAGTTGAAGGCTTTTTGTAGATCGCCGCGCGAGTATAGCTCTCCGCCCTGGCCATCGTCTTCGCGGAGGATGTTACCTCTGGGCTGAACATCGGGCGCGCCGGGGCTGAGAGCTTCTTCGATGTCTGTGATAAAAGGTAGAGGCTCGTACTCGACGCGAATCAGCTTGAGGGCGTCTCTTGCCGTGTCAAGGTCGTCGGCGGCCACGGCGGCCACTTCGTCGCCCACAAAGCGCACTACCTGATCGAAGAGGTTGCTCGCGCCGCCGTACCAGGGAATGTCAGGTGCAGTTTGGCGTGAGATTACGGCGCGTACTCCGGGGAGCTTTTCAGCGTGGCTGGTGTCAAGGGTGGTGATGCGCGCATGTGGGTGTGGCGAGCGCAGCACAGCGGCGTAAAGCATACCTGCCGGGTGGATGTCATAGGTGAATTTTGCAGCGCCGGTCACACGGGCAGGTCCATCTACGCGATCAACGGGTTTGCCAACGCAGACAAAGTCGTGATCTTCTTGCCAGGGCTGCGGTTCTTCCTTTTCGACGACCACCGTTTCTTCGTGAACGCGGCCTTCTATTTCGACCTTAGTTTTTACGACGCGAACCATAAAACCTCACTCTCTTGACGAGCGCTGAGGGCCTGAGGGATTGGGGGCATGCGGAGTATCTGATACTCAGGCCTGATCGCTCATCACTCAGTCCTCAGCAGTTATGCCTCGTTGCGCTGCAACGCGCTGTACAGCCTCAAGGATGCCTTTGTAAGCGCCACACCTGCACAGGTTGCCCGCCATGTAGTACCTGATCTCTTCTTCGGAGGGGTCGGGGTTGCTTGCCAGGAGAGCGGTGGCAGAGATTATCTGGCCTGGGGTGCAGAAGCCGCACTGAAAGCCATCAGTTTCAATGAAGGCTTGCTGAAGTGGGGTAAGCTCACCGCCAGGTCCGGCCAGACCTTCAATTGTGGTAATAGCTTCGCCATCGCAGGAGAGCGCGAGGGTAAGGCAGGAAAGAATGGGCGTATCGCCGCGCAAGACAGTACACGCGCCACAATTGCCCATATCGCAGACCTTCTTGGTGCCTGTCAGCTTCAGGTCGTCGCGCAACAGGTCAAGCAGCGTCCGGCGGGGAGGGAGGCTGACGGCGTATGTATCGCCATTCACGGCCAGGGTAAGGCGGCGGTGCGTTGGGTGGGCTGATAAAGGAAGTTCCACTCCTTGATTTTCTGCATGCATGCAGTAACTCCATTCAGATTGCAATAGCCGAACTAAAGCAAAAGGCAGGCCAGGACCGGGCTGGGCTGCGTGTCGTTGAGAAAGGGTTATGGCACGACGCGCACAGCGAAACCAACCTGTATAACCTGGGCGCGATACTGCATTTCAACCCAGAGCTTGTAGATGCCGGGTCGAGGGAAGGTATGTGAGAAGACCAGGTCGGGGCCGTAACCGACGGCGGGCGGAACGTCTTGCCCACCGGTGATCGAAGCCTGAGCGGTTTGCTGGACGGGAAGAAGCGGCTGTGGAGTTGTGGCGGCGACAGTGGCGAGCGCCTGCGCTATGCTTGGGGCAAAGGTGGGCATCTGCTGAGGTTGGCCTGTGTCTGTACCTGTACCTGTGCCCGCAGAACCGGCTGCATCTGAGCCTGCGGGCACGCCCATGTTTGCTCCTGAGTTGGGATTGGTGCCGGTGCTGGTTTCTGGTGTGCTGCCCAGGGTTGAAGGGGTTTGCGAAGGGTCGGGGGTTGGTTCGGGTATGAAGCGGGTCATCTCTGAGGTGGCGAGTTCGTGCGCAAAGCTGCCGCCGTCCTTGTCCACGACCCAGAGGTGACCGGGGGCATTGAGGTAGGGCCACAACGCTGTTACGGGCTGGCCGCGCTCGGTGAGGTGGAATACAAGCTGCGCGGGCTGCCCGGCTTTGAGCGTATCAGGCGACTTGAGGAAGTCAACCCGAACGGAGCCGGTGAACTTGGGCCCGGTATCCTCTTGAAGTTGCACGGGGCCTGTGGGAGTACCAGCTGTGATAGTAGTTGTAAAGACCTGGACTGCTGCTCCCTGTGGTTTGTAGATGGCGTAGGTGTAATATGTGCCGAGCATAGGCCAGTAGGTAAAGATAGATGCCTCGTTACTCACGAGGCGGTCGGTAAAGGTATGGTTGAAATAGGTCAGGTCTTTGCTGATGAGCACGTTGTGCATCAGAGCGCCTGAGACATTTTCGAAGGCGACCACAGGCTTACTTGTCTTTGCGTCAGTAACGCCATAGGTGATGGTGCCGCGTGCGGGTGGGTTCAAGGTGAGGGGGTCTGTTTTGACGCCCACCCGGTAGGCCCCTGTTTGAGCAGGAATGTCAACAGAGGTAGGCCCGGCGCAAGCGGCAAGCGCTCCAAATCCTATGAGTCCAGCAGCAGCTACGACCATAACCGTGCGGAATCTGAAAGTCAGACCAGTCACAAAGCTCTCCTCCTGAAAGTTTAGTCAACGCAGCGATTATAGCATACCGCGTGCCTGTTGGACAGGCGGGGAGGGGAGGTAAGGGTGCAGAGTTGGGGTAGAGCAAAGTTCAAGGGTAACTGTGGAGGCGTACCCTCACCTACCCTTACGTACCCTCACCCCCAAACCCCCTCTCCCATGAAGGGAGAGGGGGCTTTACGCCCTCACCTGCCCTCACCCCATGCCCCTCTCCCATGAAGGGAGAGGGGGCTTTGTGCATGGGGAGAGCTAAGGGGCACCGCTGTGAACCCGTCGGGGGCTTGACCCTGCACCCATACTCTGAACAGTTACGAGCGGACTGGTGATATAATGAGATGCCAGGCAATCATTCAATTTAGGTAGCAAGGAAGAGCAATAGGTTGTAGGGAGAAGGATATGAAGTTTTCAGATCTGAAGGGTCGTTCCGTAGTTAACCTGGAAGGCGCGAAGAAAGTTGGTGAGGTCGAGGACCTGATGATTAACGTGGAGGAGCATCAGGTAGTGAGCGTTAAAGTGAAGACAGGCCGCTTCAGCGCTTCGCAAGTGATCTTTGTAAGCGAGGTGAAGAATGTGGGCCCTGATGCTGTTACTGTAACACCGATCGACAGCAGCGCCCCGGCGAGGCAGCCTGACGGCAACGCGCCCGCCAGTTTACAGGAGTTAATCGGCATCACAGATATTATCGGCAATCAGGTGGTGACCGATACAGGTACTCTTGTGGGTGAGGTGCGCGACGTAATAGTGGACGCGGCGACCTGGGCAGTGGCGGCCTGTGAAGTGCGTGAGGGGGGGCTTTTCACAAAGCCGCAGGAGTTTGCTGTCACGCCCGAAGTGCGATTTGGAAAGAAGATAGTGACAGTTCCGGCGCAATTACTCGGCGGGGCGAGCAATGGGCAGTGAGGAGTGAGCCACTCTAATGCACTCACTCCTCGTTGCTATGGCTAGGGCACTAGCAGCTCGCCTTGCACGAGTTTCGGTTCGTAGTGCTGCATCGTGATGCAGTTGGTGGGGCAGATTTGGGCGCATAGTCCACACCTGATGCAAAGCCATTCGTCCATGATCATGGCGGCGCCGTGCCTCCAGCTCTTCGCCTCCTGTAAGCGCGGCTCCTCCATCTGATCATTGACACTCTCGATGAGGCTCAGGTCGGACATATGAAGCACATTGGTAGGACAGACCTCTATACAGGCATTACAGAGGATGCAGTTGTCGCCATCGAGGAAGATGTTCAGCTGGCACTGCAAGCAGCGCCGCGCCTCCTCGAAAGCCTCCTGCTTGGGTAAACCAAGCTCAACTTCGGAGAGGAGGTTGTCGCGCTTGGGGATCGGCAGCATAGGCATGTGCTGTCGCGGCACGGAGTCGTAGTCCTCGCCATCCACAAGACGGCGTTGCATCGTATCGGCTGTCCATATGGAGATGGGGGCCCAGGACATTCGGACTGTGGCGTCGGGGGCAGTCTCGTGGCGGGTGGTTTCGACGGCAGCCCAATCATCTATCTGCTTGGTCACCTCAAGGTGGTAATCAGAAACGTAGTCAAGGTAGGGCACAAGGGCGAAGTCGGCTTGCAGAGTGACCTTTTCTTTCCTGGGGTCTATGCTCTTAAAGTACTGATCAATGGCGACGGCGGCCTTCTGGCCTTCGCCGATGCAGCTGATGAGGTTGCGTGCGCCGCCGACGAAGTCGCCTGCTGCGAAGAGGCCGGGGACGGACGTCATCCAGGTGACGGGGTCTACTTCAGGGCGTCCGCGCCTGTTGAGTTTGATGCCAACAGAGGAGTTTATCCAGTCGGTTTCGGAGTTCTGGCCGGTCGCGGCAATAACTGTGTCAAGCTCTAAAACGAATTCGGAGCCAGGGATCGGCACAGGAGCGCGGCGGCCAGAGGCGTCGGGGTCGCCCAGCCTGTTGCGTATACATTTGAGGCCAACAACGTGGCCGTTTTCTTCCATGATCTCAGCAGGAGAGACGAGGAAGCGGAAGTCTACGCCCTCAATTTCGGCCTCACGTGCCTCTTCCTCATAGACCTGCATTTCATTGCGCGAGCGCCTGTATAGCACATAGACCTTCTCCGCGCCCATACGCAGAGAGGAGCGGGAGCAATCCATGGCGGTAAAGCCGCCGCCTATGACGGCCACTCGTTTGCCGATCTTCGGCTTCTGGTGGAGGTTGACGCGCTCCATGAACCAGAGGCCGGGAAAGAGGCCGCCGATGTTGGAGTAGTCTTCGCCACCGATATCCATCTGCTGAGGCTCCTGGGTGCCTACGCCGATGAGCACAGCGTCGTGCTTCTTCATCAGGTCGTCAAGGGGAATAGCGTTGGGGTTTACAGCCTCGGAGCCGGGCCATTTGCCGAAGCCGATGGGGGTGCTTAGCTTTATTTCAACGCCGAGGGCCTGCAAGTAGTCGTCAATTTCGCGCTTGCACAGGTCGCGGGGCAACCGCCACTCAGGGATGCCGACGGTGAGCATACCGCCGGCTACGGGCATCGACTCGTAAAGGGTTACGCCGTAGCCGAGCTTGGCGAGGTCTCGCGCCGCCGCGATTCCTGTGGGGCCGGAGCCGATGACGCCCACAGTCTTATCGCTGGTACGGGGGGGCGGGGGGGGGGGCGACCAGTCGTCGCGGTAGTCAGCCGCCACACGCTTGAGCCAGCATATAGCAATCGGCTCATCAAGTCGACCTCGGCGGCAGGCAGGCTCGCATGGGCGGGCACATACGCGGCCCAGGATGCCGGGGATAACGTTATCTTCCAGGTTGATCTGGTATGAGGAGTCGTAGTCCTCAGCAGCTATGTGCGCGATATAGCGTGCTACATCGGTGTAGGCGGGGCAGGCATACTGGCACGATATATTAGCCAGGAACCATTCGTTATCGCCGGTGTTGAGGTGGTACGGCGCGGCGTTGCGTTCGGCATGCCCTACGTTGCTCTCCGATCTCACCAGGCCAAGTAGCCGCATTCTTTCATCAGGCATTGTTTGTGCTCCTTCAGTGGTCAGTGTGGGCGGTGTAGATATTGGGTAAATGGTGGCCAGCGACTACCGTCTACTGTATAACGTTGATTGGTAATTGGGCCGGTGCTTAGCATGGGGCTTCTTCGAGGGCTGCCAGATCGAGCAGCCAGCGTTCTTCTCGCAGTGTGGTGGTAGGACCTCGTGCAGGAAAGAGCGTCGTCCTGTCGGGAAGCGAGGCCAGGCGTAGAAGGCTGCGTGTCAACTGTTCGGCGTTTCCACCGGGCAAATCTGTGCGCCCTACTCCTCCCCTTCTCATCGTATCTCCGGTAAACAGGGCGTTTGCGGCGCTCGCCAGGAGGCAAACGCTCCCGGGTGAGTGGCCAGGAGTATGCAGCACTTGAAGCTTTATGTCGCCCACTTCAATCGTTTCGTCATCGTGCAGGTACCTCTCCGCGGCGCTTGGCGACAGGGGGAAAGGGGGCTTTTCCACATATGTAAGCTCCGGGTGGGCCAGCCTCGTCATGTCCCAGGGGTGCACGCAGAGGGTAGCGCCGGTTGTGTTGACGAGGGAGGCGTTATCAGCGGTTTGATCCCAATGGCCGTGAGTATTGATTATGTAAAGTAAATTGATTTTATGCTGATTTATAGCCTCCACAAAACGTTTGGAAGTGAGTACGGGCGCATCTATGATCGCGCCGCAGCCGCCATTGCGGTCATAAAGCAGGTAGCCCACAGTGTCGAAGGAGCCTCCAAGGATAGCTTTGATTACCATCACTAGCGCTCCCTCTGGTAGCCTCGGTGCGCACGCATGGCTACAAGGCGCAAAGGGCCGCCCGCGTCGGCAGCATGCGCGGGGGGTGCAGTCTCCCTGTGGGGGGCGACCTGTTCAGGGATAGAGAGTTCAGGAAGGGGGCAAAGGGCCGGAAGGAAAAGGCAAAGGATGGAGGCGCTGCCGTCTGTGTTGTTGAAGCTGTAAGGCAGTGTTACGTCCCAGGTGAGGGCATCGCCTTCGGAAAGGGTAAAGGCTGAAGCAGGTTGCGAAAATTTTGTGGTGCCCCGAAGGACGAAGCAGACGCCCTTTGCGCTGCTCGTGCCGGGTGAAGGCGCGCCTGATGCGATAGTGCCGGGCGGGAGAGATAAGGAGAAGGCGGTTCCTTCGGTGCTCTCATTAACGAGAGTAATAGAAGCCGTTTGCTTGTGCAATTCAGCGCGGCGGTAGGTGCGCGGTCGCGCATATGAATGGTCAGGCACGGGAGGTATTTCTCCTGGGCTGCCGATGATGTGGGCGAGGGAGACGTGGAGCGAGCTGGTTATTCGCTGGAGGCTCGCCAAAGATGGCTGGGAATGACCTTGCTCTACCTGGCTTATAAAGCCTTTGCTGAGATGGCTTGCTTGGGCCAGAGCCGCGACGGTCATTTTCCGCTCGCGCCGTACCTTTCTGAGCCGCGCACCGATGTCCATAGAGGCTCCTGTTTAGTCAGAAGAAACGTTGTTTAGCTATACTATAGCAAAGGGATAGGTGCGCGTCAAGGGGGGAGGTGAGGGTAACTGTTCAGATTCAGGGTGGAGCAATCTTCTTGGGGTATCTGTGGAGGCGTACCCTCAACTACCCTCACCCCCAAACCCCCTCTCCCATGAAGGGAGAGGGGGCTTTCTCCCTCACCCCATGCCCTTCTCCCATGAAGGGAGAGGGGGCTTTAATCACCCTTGTAACCCCATCAGGGGCTATGCAGGTCCCCCAAGCCCTTATTCTGAACATTTACGACGTGAGGAGATTGGTAGTGGGTAAGTTGAAGGTAGGGGTATACCGTACCATCTATAAGCCTTCACGAGAAAGGCCGGTCAGGAGAGCGCCGGTTAGTGATAGGCCAGGACCAGCACCTTGGCGAGTTGGGCGCGGGTGGCGAAGGTGTCGGGATAGAAGCAGCCATCGCCGTAGCCTGTAAACATAGCGTGAGCAATTGCTACCTGTATATAGCTCCAAGCCCAGTTGTCGGGCCGCACATCACAGAGGGCGGCGGGGGTGTCTACGCGGAGGTCCCAGTTGCGGGCGAGCACCAGCATCTTGGCTACCTGTGACCTGCTGACAGATGTATCAGGGCGAAAGGTGTTGTCAGCATAGCCGGAGATCACGCCGTGCGCGTACGCCGTTTCAATGTAGCGATAGAAGGTATGGTCCTGGCCCACATCCGAGAAGGTGGGGGTTGCCGGGTTGAGGATGGTCCACCCTTCGGAGAGGACAACCATCTTGACGAGCTGCCCACGGGTTGTAGAGTTCTGGGGGCGAAAAGTGGCATCGGAGTAGCCGGAAACAATCCCCATGCATGCAAGGTCCGAGATATAGTTGTAAGCCCACTGCTCAGGAGGCACATCAGTAAAGCGACTATCACAGCTAACAGCGCCGGGGGTAGAGGAAGGTATGATGGAGGGGGTGAGGGAAGGAGTGGGCAAAAGACCGGCAGGAGGGTCGGGCATGCCGTACTGCACGGCGAGGGCGAGGAGTTGAGTGGCTACACTATTGGGATCGGGAGCGCTATCGTCACTCTCGTGGATATTTACGCCCAGGATTGCTGAGCCAGCCAGCCAGTGAAAGCGCTGCTCTATCAAGCGGCCACCGGGGTCGCTTATCGTGGCCGTGTAGGCGGGGTAAGAGTAAAAGATGGCGGGCGTGAGGGTGTAGCCCGCGAACTTGGCGTCCTGTTGCTCAGCTGTAAAGGCTGCCTCGGCTCCCGCCTGAGAATCGAATTGCCTTATCATAGCAAGGGACCACTGATCCTCAGCGATAAGACGTTGGATGTAGAGGCGATCACTTCCATCGCTTGCCACTACGGGAGGCCAGCCAAGTACTTCGGCCAGGTCGCGTAGCGAGGCTGCCGCCCAGCCGGAGGAGTCGGCTTGAGATTGCCTCTGCGCTGCTGTGGCCGTGACCTGAGCGGTCTGCGATGCAAGTTCGGGCTGACGCTGGATTGTTGTGGGGCCGGCGGCGGGGGTGCTGGGGAGTTGTGGCCTCCCGTCGCCTTGAGCGGCGCTTGCCACAGCCGACTTGCCGAGCAAGGCTGCTGCCCACAGCAAAATCAACGCCGCTATCCCCAGAGCGCGCCAAGGGGAAGGCAACCGCCTTGTGCTTGCTGCCGCAAATGGATTGTGCTTGCCAACACGCATAGAAAGTCGATTCTAGATTGCTACTCGCTGCAACAAATTAGTTCGCAAGAGATTGATGGCAGCCAGACCAACCAGCCTGCTGACCTCGGATGGGGTGGTACACCATAATTGTTGCGCTTCGGCAAAGTGGGTGCTCCCGCCAGCCGAGCGAGTTGCAACCAGTATTTCTGCCTGTACACGTAATGAGCCGCTCGCTTCCTCGTGGGGAATGGTTGTAGCTGAAGCCGCAACTACAACATCGGCGTGCGTCGCCTCATGCCAGGCTTCGACTGCCGAGCGCAAAGTGTCGCAGCAAGGCACGCCAGTTGTGCTGGATACGATGAACGTTAGCTGTGGCAGAGCAGCCACTGAAAGGAGAGGAGCAGAGTGTGTGTTTGATGCAAGGGGGGTGAGCGAGCCTATCGCGCTGCCCACTTCAAGGAGGGCACATGTCAGACGCTGGTATTGCAACAGGTCTGCAACCGCGCTCTGCGGGCTTTCCTCATCTGTGGCGTAAATGGCATCTCCAAGCCTCTGCCGAAGCTGAGCTTCGAGGCCGGCGATCATCTCTTCGGCCTGTGGGGGGTTGCTTGCTTTTGCGGTGATGCGTAGGTGGATTCCGTCCTGTTTTGCGTAGGGGGCGAGTGTGGGGTTGGCACCCGCCATCAGGTCTTCGACCATCTCTTCAACTGCGCTCTCGCCGAGACCAAGCACTTTGAGGGTGCGTGATAGAATGATTGTAGATGTGATAGATTGGAGGCGAGGTTCCACCTCATTTTGCCACATCCTCTTCATCTCGTAGGGTACACCGGGCATGGTGACAAGTATACGCTCTTCATCTCCGTTCTGCTTGCTGACCCACCAGCCGGGGGCGGTGCCTACAGGGTTGCGCAAAGCCTCAGCCGAGGGGATCAGAGTAGCCTGTTTGATATTGCGCTCAGGCATTTTGAGGCTGCGCGAGGCGAAAAAGTGGCGCAATCCCGCCTCAAGCGCAGGAGAAACGTAGGCTGTTTCGTCGAGCATGCCAGCGATAGCTTCGCGGGTGAGGTCGTCGAGGGTAGGGCCGAGGCCACCTGTGGCAACAACGAGATCAGAGCGGTCCCAGGCGCGCCGCAGCGTGGCGGTGAGGCGTGGGAGGTTATCACCTACCTGAGAGACATAGTAGCAATCAATACCCAGGGCGGCAAGCCGTTGGGCAAGATAAGATGCATTTGTATCTGTGATGGTGCCCAGCAGCAATTCTGTGCCGATGGAGACAATTTCCGCCTTCATAGCTCACCTGCCCATGAGAGCCGTTGCGCCTCTCAGCACGATTATAGCATAGATGGCCGTTAGCACCAATAGCGCGAATGAAGTAATTAGGGATTAGGAACAGGTATTAGGAGTTAGGAGCCGTTTGATCTTACGCGTATCTGCCTCCAGCTGGGCATTTTGCCTGACCCCAGGCGGATTACTGGCCCGCGGAGTTTATGTAATCTGTGGCCTGTGAAGCGAGGGTGGTGCCGGGGGCCAGCTTCAGCACCATGCGCCATTCGCGTAGCGCGTCCTGCATGCGCGGGGGATTGAGCTTGCTCAGGGAAAGACCCAGGAGAAGGTGGATTTGGGGGCTGTCAGGTGAGAGAGCGGCGGCTTGTTGGAGGGTCGCCACTGACCGGTCGAACTTCTGCTGGTAAATATAGCTGCCCGCAAGCTTCTGGAGGATCGCCACGTTGTGAGGGTCGAGCGTAATAGCGCGCTCGTAGTTGGCCTGGGCCTGCGGGTATTGCCCGGCAGCGTAATAGAAGTCGGCCAGGTTCTGGGTGCATTTGAGGTCGTTGGGGTTCGAGGCGAGGCAGGCCTGCAACTCTGCCAGTCGCTTGGCATCAGGGTCTTGGCCGGGGGTGGGCAGAGTTGTCAGCGTGGATGTCTGTTGTTTGGCGGGCATCCCTTTGCCGGTCACGTTGTCATAAATCTGGCTGACGATCATGAACAACATGACCCACACCATCATGAGCACTATTATCCGTTTTCCCAGCAGGCTCATTTTTCCTCATTGGTATAGCTATGTTAGGTGATTACCCACCGTGCGGGGGTGAGTGATCAAGGCTGAGGAGCTACAACGTTATTATCCGCCACAGATATGCACGCGCGCAAGTTACCTATAGTCCGTAAATGTTCAGAGTTGGGTTAGAACCAA
>JADMIH010000094.1 GCA_015478675.1 Chloroflexota bacterium
CTGACGTATTCAACGTCCTGCTGCAAATACTCGACGATGGCCGCCTCACCGATTCGCAGGGCCGCACAGTTGACTTCAAGAACACCCTCATCGTGATGACCTCCAATATCGGCTCCCAGTTCATCACCGACCTTGCCGCCACTGAAGACGATACAATGCGCCACAGGGTAACTGAGGCCCTCCGAGGCCACTTCAGGCCCGAATTCTTGAACCGCATAGATGAAGTGGTCATCTTCAAGCAGTTGACACGCGCCGAGCTACGCCACATCGTTGACTTGCAGCTCAACAGGGTCCGCGCTCGACTGGAGGAGCGACATATCACACTGGATGTCACCCCTGAGGCGATGGACTTGCTCGGCAACGAAGGCTTTGACCCCGTTTACGGAGCGCGCCCCCTCAAGAGGGTCATCCAGCGTCACCTCCTCGACAGGTTAGCTCTGGAGCTAATTGACGGCAGCGTCAAAGACGGCGATACTGTAGTGGCGGACGCTAAAGAGGGCGGCATCGTCTTTTCCGTGCGCCACATAGCCCAGGTTCCCGCACAGGCCTCCCAAGCCCAGGAAGTGGGCCAGGCATAATTCTCAGCAGAAACATGCCCAGCCAGCAACTGTTCAGAGTAGTGGTGGAAGGCAAACCCCCGGTGGGGTTACATGGGTCTCCCTTGATATACACCATGCACAAAGCCCCCTCTCCCTTTCATGGAAGAACAACTGATCCCTTGTGCACTCATAGGAGTAAAGCCCCCTCTCCCTTTCATGGGAGAGGGGCTTGGGGTGAGGGCGGGTGAGGGCTTGGGGTGAGGGGAGCAACACCCACACAGTTACCCCAACAAGATTGCTTCACCCCTATCCTGAACATTTACTTTCCTGGTTAGCTTTGCTAACATAGACATCATCTGGCAATCTTTTTCGCCCTGCCCACAAAATCCAAAATCCCTACACAACAGTGAGTACATATGCTACATAACGTGACTGATTCGCAAGCTGCTGCCGAGCGCACTCCAAAGGTAATGGAGCTCGCGGAAGCTATAGCCGCTTTCGTACCCGCCCACGCCGAGTCCCTCTGGGTGGGTGGCATGCATATGCACAACGTGCCTATGGCCCTCGTTCGAGAGTGTATACGCCAGGGTAAACGCTTCGAGACTTTCTATGCTGGGCCTTCGTCCTCCCTCGCCGCTGAGCTCCTCATCGGCTCAGGTCTTGTTGAGCAAGTGGTCGTTGGCTACATTGGCTTCGAACACTTCGGCCTTGCTCCAGTATTCAGGCGCGCTGCTGAGCGCCCTGAAGACAGTCTGAAAATCATCGAGGCAGACTCCGGCAGCCTCACCCTCGCTTTGCAGGCGGGCGCCTGGGGCCAGCCCTTTGCTCCACTCCCTCGCGGCCTTGCGGAAACGAGCCTGCCCCTTGCCTCGCCTAACTTCTACAAGAGTGTGACAGACCCCTTCACAGGCATCGCGACGTTGGCAGTAAAAGCGATCCGCCCTTCTGTGGCTTTGATACACTGCCAGCAGGCAGATCAATTCGGTAACGGCATCTTCAAAGGCAGCTTTTTCGTTGACCGACTCCTCGCGATGGCCTCAGATAACGTCATCATGCAAGTCGAAGGCCTGCTCGATAATGCTCAGGTCATAAAATATCCACAGCAAACAGGGGTGCCCGGCTTTCGTGTGTCCGCTGTGGCACCCGTCAACTTCGGTTGCCATCCCACCTCTTCACACCGCTACTACAACTTCGATGATGTGCATTTGCGCCTCTATATGCAAGCCGCTTCCACCGAAGAAGGCTTCGCCTCGTACATGAAACAATATGTGACAGGCCCTGACGACCAGGAGGAATACATGCGGCGCGTACAAAACCAGGACTGGAGCAGCATACAGGAGGAAGAATGAGCGACGACTACAAGCCTGTGCTGCGCGCAGGCTCCGATCCACTTGTTTTCTTCAACTACCCAGGCGCGGACGAAGGCAGTGCCATAGCCCCTGGGCATATCATGGCTGCGGCCATCGCACACGCTCTACGCGACGGCGAAGTCGTAGTGATGGGAGCTAACCCCCTACTCCCGCTCGCAGCTTCCCGCCTCGCACAGCTAACCCATGCCCCTAACCTCACCATACTCACAGGAGCAAGTGGTGGTGTGAACACTCTCGTCGAGCCTCTTGTCCCCTCCTCCGGCGACTACGCTAACCTCATTGCCGAGGCCGTACTGACCTTTCCTGAAATACTGATGCTCCAAATGGGTGGTAAGACCGATATCTTCTTCGCGGGCGGGCTGCAAATCGACCGGCGAGGCAACTGTAACCTTGCCACAGTTGGTAAGCACACCCCGCCCACCTTGCGCGGCCCTGGCTCGGCCGGCCTACCCTGGGCGCAAAGCTCTCGCCGCACCCTTCTTTACACCACTTCTCACCATAAGCGCCTCTTTGTTCCCCAGGTCGATTTCGTTAGCGCCCCCGGTTGGCCTGCGGGCAGTAGAGACCCCGCCGCCAGCGGCCCAGCGCTGGTGGTTACCCCCCTGGCTCTGATGGATTTTTCAGATGAGGGCCTAATGCGCCTGGTCAGCCTCCACTCCGGTGTCAGGCTTGAGAGCGTTGTAGCCGCCACCGGCTTCGACCTCCTCCTGCCCGAAGGCGACATCCCCGTTACTCCCCAACCCACCGAGCAGGAGATGCGCATCATGCGCCGGCTAGACCCCGACGGGCTGCTCGCCATAGTGCTCCAGTAGTAAGCCTTCACACTTCAGCCGGTACGATATTCCCCCACCCCTCACCCCCATGCCCTCTCCCACAAGGGGAGAGGGCATGGGGGTGAGGGAGAAAGCCTCCTCTCCCTTCATGGGAGAGGGGGTTTGGGGTGAGGCCGGGTGAGGGCGGGTGAGGCTACATAATGCGAGAGGCGCTCCCTCACGTTGCGCCCCTCACACCCCCCACCTGCACTGCCCTGCACTGCACTGGTTCACCCCACCTCACAATGTGCAAAACTCCACCCGATTGGCCTCAAAAGAGTGTCTCAAATCGCCTCACAAAAGGGATTACTTAAGTGAATGCATTCAATAACCCCTGTAGCGCAACAGAGGTTCCCTTATCAGCCCAACGGTCGCTGGTGCCCCCAAGAGGGATCAGACGGTGTCCCTAACAATATATTCCTGTGATAAAAAGCCCCCTCTCCCCTTGTGGGAGAGGGGCATGGGGGTGAGGGAGAAAGCCCCCCCTCTCCCCTTGTGGGAGAGGGGCATGGGGGTGAGGAAGAAAGCCCCCTCTCCTTCCCACCCACCCACCAGACCAGATGCGCCCGCGCTACAAGGCACCGGCAGCCGTCCCATATCTGCGCCTACAACTGCGCCCTTCTCCATCCCCACTCCCCACCCTGCTCCAACCACCCCACAATTTACCATCTCACCTTACGCAGATCAGCCACATTCCACCCTTGAGTTGGTGCGCCGGTGCGCTCGAAATGGTGTGTAACTGCGTAACATCAGTACCATTAATCATACACCGGCCACTGACCACCGCTCGCAACCTGCCTCCCTTCCACGCGTTAAACTAACAGAGGAGATGTACCCTCTCGAATCTGTAGTTGTAGTAGGGGAAAGGACATGATGACAGCAGAAAGCATTAAAATGAGGCACTGGCAGATTACCTTCACCGCCCTTTCGGTAAGCGCTTTGGTGGCAGGGGTTGCCGCTCAGGGTATACCTGCCCCGGCTCAAGCGCAGTCCAACAGCAGCTTCGCCGATCCTGCCTTTCGCACCGCCTGGGAGCGCACCGACCTCCCAGTGGCCCAGGGCAGGGTCAACCGTACCTGGGTGTGGGGCCCGGCTCCAGGTAACACTCTGCAAGAACCCTTCAAAGAGGGCGTAGGTGGAACCCACCTCGTCCAATACTTCGACAAAGCCCGCATGGAGATCAACGACCCTACAGCCGATAAGAACAACCCCTTCTTTGTCACCAATGGCCTCCTCGTCGTGGAGATGATCAGCGGGCGCATGCAAACAGGCTCTAGCCAGTTTAGCGAATCGCTGCCGAGCGATCTCCAGATTGCGGGCGACGCAGCTTCGGACTCGCCGACCTACTCCGCACTCCAAAACGTTGCCTCAGTTGGCCTCCCCAATGCTGACCACCGCGTTGCCCCCTTCACAACCGGCAGCGTCATGCAAATCTCCTACATGGATAAAGCGGGCAACCTGCGCGGCGATGTAGCCGGGTCGCCCCCCACAGGCGTAACAGTCAAAGCGGCGGCCTACTCGAACGAGACGGGGCATAACATCCCCGACCTCTTCTGGAGCTACTTGAACTCGCAAGGCCCGCTCTACCAGAATGGCGCTTACACCAATAGCACTCTTTTCAACTGGGTCTCGGCCTTCGGCTATCCCGTCACTGAGCCATACTGGACCTCCATTAAGGTGGCTGGTAAAGACCGCATGGTGCTCTTTCAGGCTTTCCAACGGCGCATACTTACCTACTCACCCGACAATCCGGACGGTTGGAAGGTAGAGATGGGCAATGTTGGCGCGCAATATTACTCGTGGCGCTACGAGACCCCCTCAATAGCGTGCCAGACCGTGCCGATTCGTGGCTTCGGCACGGTCTGGGCAAACCATCGTAATGTGCAGCAAGGCCTCGGCTGCCCGGCGCAGTACGGCCCCAATGGTGGAAGCGAAGTGGCGTTGCAAAGCGTCTACCAGCCTTTTGAGCGTGGCGGCGTCCTTCTGGTCAAACCAACAGTCCCTCTTTATCCCAACCTGCGCGGCCCATCAATTTACGTTTTCTTTGACGATAATACCTTCCAGCAGTTCGATGATACCTGGTCCCCGGGTCAGCCTGAGAGTGCCGGCCTTACTCCGCCTTCCGGTCGCTTCGAGCCTGTACGCGATATCGGCAAGGTCTGGCGCGAAGGTACAGGGGCACGAGTGCGCGAGCGACTCGGCTGGGCTACCGCCCCCGAAAAGAGCGGCCCTGGCGCCTACCAGTTGTTCAACAACGGCGAGATGTTCTGGTCCGGCACAGTGAACAACATATGGGTACTCTACGGCACAGTCTCAAACTATGGCGGCCCACCATACACACCATCTCCCGGCCCGACATCTCTTCCCGGTACAACAAATCGCTTCAGGTACGATGTCTACCAGGATACCTTTACCCCCTGAGTGGTAGAAGATCGGCTTTTACTCTCAACTAAAGCCTGAACAGAGTATGAAAACCAGGGTAAGATGCGCCCCTGTACTGCATCTTATCCTGGTTTTCGCCTGTAAATGCGCTCCCCCACTCATATGATTCTTGTAACGGTTTAGAGTCGGGGTGCAGGGGTGTCCCCTCGCCCTCCCCATGAGTAAAGCCCCCTCTCCCTTCATGGAAGAACAACTGTATCCCTGGAAATACACCGTGATTAAAGCCCCCTCTCCCTTCATGGGAGAGGGGGTTTGGGGGTGAGGGCGGCTAAGAGCAGGTGCACCCGCACAGTTACCTCTTGAATAGGCACAAACTACACTACTCTTTAGCGGCCCAGATGGTCGCATACCCTTCCCCGCGTATCATATGCGTGAAGGCGAGCTGCTCAAGCCCCCACAACTGTAGTATTGCATCTCGCACAGAGCTTGTCGCCTTCTGCGGGGGCATACCGGCAGCCGAGAGCCGCTCAACCAGGCGGTCCTCGATGCCGCATTCGCGTAGCTCCCTCACCGACTTGATCCACGGTATCCCAAGGATACTACGCACCTTGCCTAGATGAGGCCGCTGCTTTTCGATGGAATGTATACGCTCTTCCATGCTCTTCGCCTGCGCCATGACGCGCACCAGTTGACTGGAGCGTTCATCCTGGCGTGTGTCTACCACAAGGGCACGTCTCAGAAGTGGCAAGAAAATTGTAATAATCTCCGCTTCGGCTATCTCAGAAAGCACCTGGCTGAGAAACTGGTCTTCCTCGTCCATAACTACCCCACCTCCCTCTGAATCGGCGGCGGGCATACAACTTGTATGCCCGCCGTCGGTCGGCACTGATGGACCTTGCCGCGTTATGCACCTGCTCGCCTCAGCCTCCTTCGTGCATGCCCCAAATGAGTTTAGCGAGCTTTCCCCTATTTCTTCGCGGCGCTGCCACCGCCAATGCGGGTGACCTTTGTCCCACAATCCGGGCAAGTCCCCTGCATCGCCGAGCGTCCGTTTTTGAGCGTAATCTCCTTCGGGTCTTTCATATCAACCATCTTGCGATCTTTCACACAGTATGCCTGTACCATGGTTACCACCTCCAGATAGGGTTATACCCGCCATCTGATAATGCGACCAAGAGTTATCTTTGCCTGCGGGTTGGCGTGATTATACACTGGCACGCGTACGGAGTCAATAAGTTATTAGCAATATTGCCAAAATTCCACGCCTAATTGCTCGATTCGCCCCATTCTGTGCCTTCTGAAGCCTCTTCGATGAACCCAGGTGTCCGCTCTGTGTAGTATTTTTCACCCGCGCGCACCTGTATGACCTCTCTCTCCGGCCACCTCAGTGCCGTCAGCCACCCACCAAAGACGCAGCCCTGGTCTATATTTATAGTGTTGTTCACCCATCTCGGACCTGGCACAGGTGTATGTCCATAAACGATTGCAGCTTCTCCCCTGTAGTGCTGCGCCCAGTCGAGCCGCACCGGTGTGCCGTCGGGGTTCTTTTCGCCCGTGATCCCTCCGTACAAGCACATCCGCCTCACATCGCTCCCGTCTCGCCCTATCATCTGAGCCTTGATGCCGCCGTGCGCCACCACGATCTCCCCTTCGTCAAGCCAGAGGTAAGGAGGCGCATCCTCAATGAAGGCTCTCAATATGCCTGTGAAACCTGGCATCATCTCTTCCCTGCTTGCAACCTGGGATACTGTACCCTCAAGACCTTGAGTTAGTTGAACAGGCCTCCCCTGTAGATAGCGCATTAGCTTGTTGCAGTGATTGCCAGGCGTGTATAGCGCGTTGCCCGCTTCTACCCACTCCATGACCTGCTGAAAGGCTTGCGCGCTGTGGGGTCCCCTGTCTCCCAGGTCCCCAAGAAATATGAGAGTGCGCCCCTCGCTCTGCTTTAGCTTTCCCCCAGCGCTCCTTTCATATCCCAGCTTCTCAAGCAGCTCCTCAAGCTCAGCCGTGCAACCGTGCAAGTCTCCTATTATGTCGAACAATCCCTTGCGCTGTCGAAGATCGAATGACTTCTTCGCCGCCCCAAGCCTTACATCTTCGAGCGGAGCACTACTTCTCTGCCCAGGTGCGAATGAACTTTCGGCGCAATTAGCCACTTGGCTTATTGCGCGTGAGGCCTCCCTCTGCTTAGCCAATTCTCTCCCCGCACCCCTCCCCGCTCATCCCCAACTTGCGCTACGCCCTTGCCGCCAGATGCAACCTTGCGTCTCGCATGTAGCTTCTGTAACAGCCGAGCGCGCTGAAGAGCGCTGCCACGTAGTACATTCCTATCAAAAACGGCAGGAGCGCAGAATTGCCCGCTATTGCAATCACCACATAGGCGACACTGGTATAACCCACAGCCCCCGATAGAGCCATGATCCCAACGAACGGCCTCCCGCTGAAGAACCAGCCGATGCCAACAAAGAGAAGCTCCAGCGCCAGCCCCACAGCCGCCCGCCTCTGCGCCACATCGGTGCTGGTGGGCAGCGCCTTGGAGTGTATATGCACCGACTGCTGGCCCGCCGACCTCATTCTGCCCCAGAACGTCCTGTAATAGGCCCTTATCGTCTCCTTGCCTATCACCGATGCTACATAGCGGAAGAGCATTATGTATCCTACCCCCACTATCCCTTGCGCCCCCACGAAGAGCGCATACCGCCCCCATCTGCCCGCCACCATCAGTCGCGCCTCACTCGCAGATGCGCCGTTATGAATGGCTATACTTTCCAACAACCCCACCCCGAAGTAGACGGCATAGGTGCACGCCACACCCACCGCTATCACCGAGAGTGCGCGCCGCCCTCTCTTCGGATCGAGCACCTCCTTGCCGAGTATTCTCGGCAGCAGGTATATCGTCATCGCCATCAGCGTTATTATGGCGAAGCCCACCATATTGAGTTGGGCATGCGCCAGTGGCGTCACGAAGTAGCTGGATGGAAGCGCCTCCTTTAGCCACTTTGCCACCGGACCCAGCACCTGAATAACGCCCTGAATCGTCCCCAGCAGTAAACTTATCACGCTCAGGCCAATAAAGAACCTTAATGTGCGGTCAGGCGGGGCCTGTGGCCCTACCTTTTGCTTTAGCGTCAGCAATATATTCGCTATAAATGCCCAGAAGCCTATGCCCATGATGCTGGCGGTCACGCCAAGTAGCCCTGTGTGCCACAAGCCAACAGAGTCCTGAGCCTGTTGAGCGGTCATCCCTGTGAGCACCATGCTTCCTTCTATGTAGCCGAGGCTCACAGCGCTTATGTAAAAGCTGAAAACGCCCACCACCATGAACCAGAAGCTGAAAAGCGCCAGCTTCATGCTGTAGATCGGCCTATCGAGCATCTTCGGTAGGAAGAAATAAAGGAGACCAGCGATGCCTACGCTAACACCCCCCACCAGGTTCATGTGAGTATGCGACATGGGGTCTATCAGCTTACCGGCATCCCCGGTGGCGCGCAGCCAATCGAGCGACCACGGCAATACCTGATAAACGCCCTGTATCGTGCCGAAGAGTAACCCTGTTGCCGAGACTACAAAGAACTTGGCGAGGAGGAACTCCGAGTCGCTCGCGCCTTTACCCGGGTTTATCTTGCGCTCACCCGAAGCCCTGCCCACCGTCATGTAGACGTTGGCTACAAAGGTCCAGTACCCTAGGCCCATGATGGCGGCGGTAATCGCCATCGGCGCTTTATGCCATGCGCCCATCCAGTTGCGAGCCGCGTCATAGGGCCACCCGGCATGCACCATTGCGCCCTCATAAGTACCAATCGAGAGCATAGCAAGGTAGAAGCCGAAAACCCCTATCAGCGTCGCCCAGAACGACACATTTGTGAGAGCTTTACTGTAAAGCGGCCTTTTAGTGACTCGCGGCAACACATAATATATAAGCCCCGTCAGGCTGATTGTCCCCGCCCCCACAATGGTGATGTGTGTATGCGCCAGGTTAGTTACCATGTGCCCGCCGTAATCGGCGCTGCTTAGCCAGTCCTCTATGCCCGGTAGACGCTGTACTACGCCCTGGATGGCGCTCAGGATTAGAGCCGCACACGCTGCATAGAAGAAGCGCGCCAGGTCGTGGTCCCCTTGCTCTTCTTCACTTCGGCCTCCTGTGGCAACTTTAGCCGGTATTGCGCTTGCTATCTGTCCCTGGGCCGCTACGGATGCCATCTGAATTACCTTCTTTCTGACTTTTATTTGTCTGGATCGATATAAAATTGGAAGTAGTCGCGCCCGCCAAACATACCTGCTGAGGGTATATCTACCACGTAAGCGCCAGGCTTCCAGATCCCACTCTGAGGCTTGATGATCATATCCTTGCCCCCAGGCTGCCGCTCATAGTTGAGGGGGTCCACCACCGGGTCCCCTATGCGATATATCCTGTACTCGCTCCCGTCCCCAACCACATCGGCTTGCACCAGCACCCCCTTCAGCTCCTTCGACAGCAGGTGCGCCCCTTGTGTATCACTTACAACACCTGGCTCGCTCAAGGATAGGAGCGCCACAAGATTGCCCGCGTACTGCGGATCATGCCCTTCGTTCAGGAGCAGATATGCCCCTTTCTGATCTGCCGGTGGGAAGCCATTCGCGCTTGCAGCAATCGAACCGTATGATGACACATCGGGTGCATTGTTGAGCACCCAGAACTCGACGAAGGACATAGCCACCATCAGGAACGCAAGTATACCAAGCACTATATATACCGGCTTCCTATAACGCAGTACTGCGTTCCAGGGGCCGGCTGCCTCTTTTTCTGCCACAACGTTTCCTATCTACTCTTTTGATCCACTATCGTATCTGCTTCTTGACTCTTTTGGACTGAGGTAACCCTCTGCATCTCAACTTGATCGTCATGCTCATGCTGATCGGCCGGCTGGCTTGAGACAGATGGTCTACTTTGCGCATTACTTCGTCGAGCGACCCAAAGCACGGCTATGACTATCACGATGGAGACAAGCAGGCCCAGGGCCAGAGTCACGGCGTCGGAGGTTGGTTCTGGGCCATACAAAATGAGGCTCCTAACCCATGACCTCGTAGATTTCAACTACGGGTGTGCTCAGGTATGTGCTGACATCCTTCTCGAAATCGCGCACCATCGGGATGTTAGCGTAATTCTCGATGTTGTCCAGTTCGTACCACTGCGTATAAGACACTACTTTGACCGACCCGTCCGGCAACCTCTGCATCCAGACGCCGCCCCTGTGATAGCCGGGAGTATTCTGGGCCGCGATTTTGATGCCGTGAACAGAGGCGAGATACAGGTTGTGCCCTGGCTCAAGCTCATGCGTGCGGTCGGTAGGCACAGAAAAGGTGAGCGTGCGAATAAAGGCCATAGAGTTGTGGCTCCCTTATTACTTCAACGGATAGGCCGACAGGGGCGAGCTGGAATAGGTGTTGCCTATACTGGCCATGAGAACAGCCGCCACCAGGAATAGCAAGAGCACACCTCCCAGCACTATGCCCCAGGTCATGTTCAGGCGTGTATCCCCTGCCTCGGCAGGCTCCTCGACTGGAGTTTCCACACTAGGTTGCGATGGGTCGTGGTCGCTGCCAGGCCCACCCCCTCCGGCTTCGGGCGCGAGCCCGTAAAGCGGTTCATGCCTCTTGTCGCGCCGCTGTTCGTGCGCGATTTGTATCGTGTCCTGTGTGATCCGAGCTTCTTGCTCCATAGTAACTCTCCCGCTTTGTTCAGGGTTGTGGGCCGGAGGCTCAGTCATCGCGCCTCTGGCCTCATCAGTACTTGTAGCCGAAGATCATCGTCACCGCCGGGTATCCGATTATAAAGAGCGCAACCACTATATAAAGTACCAGCAAGAAGACAGGTAACGGCCCGTTTCCTTCCTGCGCCACGCCCGCGAAGTCCTCCACGTTGCGTCCCAGGATGTCAGGCAGGTTCTTGCGCGAGGCGCTTCGCGTCCAGAGCCATATGCCCCCCACAAGCAGGAAGATGATGAAGTAGGTGGCAAGCTCCAGCGCGAAGTTCCAGTCCCACGGTTTGATAATGTCGAATATGCTCGGCGTTGATTGGCTTGGTACTGGCATAGCTATCTCCTTCCAGGCTACGTTGTGCGCTGTGCTGCGGCAGTTGTCTGTGATACCGCAGCCTCCGATTTGAGGCTTTTGCCTTCTATCGCCTGCTTCTCGGCTGCGCGTAATGCTTCTTCTATTGCGGCCTCTCTGGCGTCTGCTTCCTCCATAATCGCGTCGAAGTCTTCCGAGGTGTCTATCATAGAATATTTGGACTCTTCGATGTTGCTGAATTGGCCTGATTGAAAGCCCCAGAGCGCGGCTATGAGGCCGATCATGATGGTGACCATCGCGCCTATGAGCATCCAATTGGCGACCACCAGCTCGTCGCCTCCCAATGCATCATGTGCAGAAGCCATACCAGGCGATAGAGCCAGAAGTATGCCTCCCGCGCCGATAAATAACCTCGTCAATCTCAGCTTAGATTTCATATCTAACCCCATTCCTTACGGTACTCCTGTGGTAACAGATGGGCTGGGTTGCGGCGTGGTCTGCGGCCCGCCAGGTATGAGCCCTTGCCCACCCGGCGCTGCGCTCGGCGTCGTCTTCGCTCCTGCCCCCGCCCCGGCTGTTGGCTTGGCAACGGGTGCAGAAGTGGGCAGTCTCGTTGGACCTACTGCCGGGGTCGCATTTCCAGCCCCCGCGCCCCCCGTCTGCCCAAGCCCCCCTTCCGGTGTGGTCTCGACAACGGGTACATTGCCGGGGGCCTGCGGAATGACAATAGGTGTTACTTCTATAGGCTTGATGTCGGGAGGGCTGATCATCATGCTCGCGTCCAACTCTTCACGCTGCAACCCGCCATTAGGTATGGTGCGAACGAAGTTGGTCAGGTCCCAGATGTCGTTTACTGTCAGCAGATCGCCGAAGGCAGGCATTGCCGTACCGTCCACCCCGAATAGAATTGCGTCGTACACCTCGCCGTCGCTGAAGTAAAGCTGTTGAGCAGCATCCGTCAGGTTGCGCGGTGCAGGGTTATTTATGAAGTAGGCTGCCGGTCCCTTGCCATTGCCGAGCAGACCGTGACAACCCACGCAGTTGGTTGTGAATATCTGCTTACCGTGATAGAGCGAGCGCTGCGTAGCCTCCATTGGATTGCGTACCGTTCTCCACGTTGAAGGGAACCACTCCTGGATGATTGCCTCGTTGCCTTTAGCCCGCTCGGTGAGCAGCTTCTCTTTGAGTGCCCTCTGTCTCTGTGCTCGTTCGTACCCTGCTTGCCCACCCAGGCTCTGCACGTAGGCGATCAGGGCTTGAACGTCTTCGGTTGGCTCGATACCGCCGGCGCTGTTTTGCGTAAAGTAGAAGCTGAACTGCGGCATAATAGATTTGGGCGACGTGTAGCGCGGGTTGTAGAAGTGCGCCATGTTCCATTCATCGGTGTGCGCGCCCCCCTCCTGCGAGAGGTCCGGGCCTGTGCGCTCGGAGCCAAGCATCGGGTTCTGCTGGTAGTAGTAGTCACCTGCCTGCGCTATGCGGCCCACCGTCCTGAACGACGACACGCCCGTCCAGTCTTGCGGGCGAAGGTACTGCGTGTGACAGTAGTTGCAGCCGTTCGCAGCGTACAATTGCCTCCCCTTTGTCTCTAGCGCATTTAACGGTCGCGCATCTGCTGATTGCTTTGGCTGGAAGCTTAGGTACGGCAGGGCAACCACGACGAAGATAATCGAGCTGAAGACTATGAACGCCCCGAAAAAGATGGTGCGCCCGTCCATCCTGAAAACTGCTCCGCCCTGGTCATGCTGCTGTTGCATCACTTATCCCTTAGCCCTTTTACTCTGTAGCGTAATTACTTTTGTATGAAAGTTAAGCAGGCGCTTCTGCCGCAGCCGGCGCTGCCGCCAGCATAGGCTCGCTCGCTGTGACTGTCTTGTAGATGTTCCAGGCTTGCAAAATGCCTGAAATAACTATCATCGCCCCTGATATGGCGCGGGCTACCAGATAAGGCTTTAGCTCAGGCAGCACCTTGTAAACCGAGTCGCCGTTGAGCCACATCGCCCCCTGTATCAGCCCACCTATTTGCAGCGAAAGCATCATCAAGAGGAAGCCCGCTGTTACCAACCAAAATTGCACCTCAGCTATCGCAGGGCTGTAAATGCGCTTGCGTAAAGTCACCGGGATTATGTAGTAGATAGCAGCCATTGCCCAGAAGGAGAATGTCCCCAGGAGCGCGAGGTGGGCATGACCCACAATCCAGTTGGTGAAGTGAATCAGGCGGTTGAAGCCCTGAATCGACTGCAATGGCCCCTGCACACAGGTAATGAAGTAGAAGACGGTGCCCACCATCACAAACTTCAACGGCAAGCTTTCGTATATCTTCCCCCAGTTGCCCCGCATCGTCAGCCATATATTGGTTAGGAAGGTAATGACCGGGATGAAGAGGCCGAGGGAACCCACCACCGCCAGTGTCTTTAGCCAACCCGGGGTGGGGGTTGCCAGTATATGGTGTTGGCCCACCAGCCCGTAGAAGAAAGCAATTGACCAGAAGCCGATCAACGAAAGCAGGTGGCTGTAGAGGGGCGAGCGCGTAATTACAGGCACGAGGTAGTAGACGATAGCCACGCCTGACGTGGTGAACCAATAGCCCAGCACATTATGGCCATAGAACCATTGCCACGTCACGTCGGCTATGCCCGTAAGCCCGCCCGACGGGAAGCCCGCCAGGTTCGTCTCCGCGCTCGGCAGTAGAGGCTGCCACATCACATTGCCGACAAAGTAGAGCATCGGCATCCAGATCATCGTGCCCATGATATACCACAAGGAGACGAAGAGCTTTTTCTCCTTGCGGCTCATAATCGTCCGGAATATGTTGAAGCCCACCATCAACAGAGCGATCATCACCATGATGTCAAGAGGCCAGATTAGCTCGGCATATTCACGGCCCTGTGTGAGGCCGTTTGATAAAGTGAGGTATGCGCCGATGCCCATGACGTTCCACAGGATCATCGTCATGTTGCCCAGTGTCTCGCTCCACAGCTTGACCCCGCAAAGGCGTGGCACTATGTAGAAGAACGCGCCGACCTGGGCCATCGAGAGCCAGAGGAATAGCACCCCATTGACATGCATCTGGCGCATACGCCCGAAGACGAACCAGGGGATCCCCGCCAGGAAGTCGGGGCTTATCATCTCGGTGGCCGCGATAAGCCCCACGAAGTCCGCAATCGTCAGCCAGAGGATCGCCGAGTAGAGAAAGTTACGTGAAGCGCTACCCTCTGCCGACAAAAAGCCCGTCCGCCCCTGCATGTAATCCAAGTCTCTAGCTTTTACACTCATCTGCCGTTGCCCTTCCTCTCAACTATCGAGTATAATGCTGCCCGCTCTCAAGCAAGGCGCGGTATAGCCCTGTGCCGGATTAGAATCTCCTTTACCGCGACAGGCGGCGCATCGCGTACGCGATTATGCCTGCTGAAACCACCACAACCACACCCAACGTAACAAGGTTGCCCGCCTGGTTCGCCGGAGGAGTGCCGAACTGCAAGTTGTTCCAGGTCGAAACTGCCTTCATGCCGCGCACTTCGCCGCGTGCTCCGTTCCACACAGCGAACGCAATAGAGCTGCTCCCACCTATAACCAGAGGCGCGCTACCCAGGTCGCCCTTCGACAGCAATCTGTAAAATACAACGTGCCACTGCTTGCCATCATAAAAGGAGCGCACCTGCGGCTCAAGACCTGGAGTATCCACGGC
>JADMIH010000333.1 GCA_015478675.1 Chloroflexota bacterium
CCCGCCTACCTGATAGGACTGGTGATGGCGGGTGTCTTCCTACAGGAGAAGTTGCTGGCGGTGCGTATACGTACAATCGCATTCTCTATCCTTACCCCTTTTTACTTTATCAAAGCCGGCCTCTACGTCCGGTTAGACCTGGTGCTGCCGGGACTTGGCCTGATAGCGGTGTTGTTCCTGGTGAAGATGGCTACAAAAGGGATAGGGGTGTGGCCGCTCGCTAAAGCCTTCAACTTCACCACGCGTGAGGCCAACTATACTACCTTGCTGATGGCGACCGGCCTTACCTTCGGCACCATTTCCGCCCTTTACGGGCTGACGAACAAGATAATAGACCAGGGGCAATATACTATACTGGTCACTGTGGTGATCATGAGCGCCGTGGTCCCAACGCTCGTAGCCGAGCGCTTCTTTAGCCCCAGGGGCCGCCCTTCGGCTGAAGAAGTGCGCGAGCTAGAAAGCGTAGCCAGCGGCGAAGACCTGGGTGAAGTCCCCGAAGCTGGCTTCGGCTCCCGGATCGCGGAAGGCGCTGGGGCGCAGGCTCAGCCCCCGCCAGGGTAGCATCATGGTTATGCAAGGAGGTGCGCAGTGTTCAGGAAAATATTGATATGTTTCGATGGTTCCGCCGGCTCGCGACGCGCTGCCGAGATCGCTCTGGGTCTCGCTTCAGAGCAGGAAGCGTCGGTGCTGCTACTTTCCGTTGTTGAGCACCTTCCACACTATTCGGCCACGATTGGTGAGGCGGAGGAGGAATATGAGCGTGCTACTTCCTACTTTGAGGAGGGCCAAAGGGTGGTTCTTGGGCGCGCTTCTGAGCAAGGGGTAGCCTCTGATGCCAGGATAATAACGGGTAATGCCCCACTCGTGATCGTGCATACTGCTGAGGAAGGTGGCTTCGACCTGGTGGTGATGGGGCACAGCGGCCACTCCGAGATTTGGGGCCGCTTCATGGGCACCACAGCCGACAAGGTTACACGGCATGCCCCTTGCTCCGTGCTGATCGTGCGTTGACATGTGGAGTTGTAGTACAGTACAGCAGTAGAGTCAGGATAAAGGCGCTGTGATATGCAGAAATAGATAGATACACTCAAGAGCAGGAGCGACCCCATGGCCGACACCTCCCCGATGTCCGTTGCACCGTCTGCGCCGCAAAGAGCTGCCGTAAGTAGCTCGCCCGACGAGGGCATGCAGTCTGACTACGAGCGAATGCAGCAACTTAGCGTCTATATCAAGGAGACGGACCACGTCCACCGCAAGCCCCTTTTTCTGGAGATATTGGAGTTGGTGCGGGCAAATAGCGGCGCTGGCGCGACGGTGCTGAAGGGCCTGGCTGGGTACAGTTCTTCCAGTCGTTCCATCACTACAACTGGCCTCGCGGACCTGCAACAAAAGCTGCCGATGGTGATCATCATCGTTGATGCTGCCTGGCGCTTAGGGCTGATGCTGCCTCAAATTGAAGAGTGGGTACAGATCAACGGCGGGCTTGTCACTGTGCAAGACCTGGAAGCGCACCGCTATTTGCACCCCAGCCTCGCGCGTGGGGCACGCCAAAGTACAAGGCTCAGGGTTGGAGATATAATGGAGCGCCACGTGACTACGGTACAGCCTGCCGATAGCGCCGCTGACGTGGTTTCAATCCTACTTGGAAAGTACTACAAGGCGTTGCCGGTGGTGGACAGGGACAATCGGGTGGTTGGGATGATCACAGATGGCGACTTGATGGAGAAGGGCAAGCTCCCTTACCGCCTGAGCGTACTGGAGGCGCTGGAGGCGAGTGGAGAAGCAGGCTTTCAAGAGATTCTCAGCGATCTACGTGTCTCCCACAAAACGGCCCGCGACCTTATGAGCGCGGGTGACACCATAACGATTGTGCCTGATGCTCCTGCCCTGCAAGCAGCACAACTGATGGTGGAGCACGCTATCAAGCGTATTCCTGTGGTGGACGCACTGGGGCGGTTGGTAGGTATCATTGGCAGGTTGGACATACTCAAGTCGGCGGGCGTGATCTTTCCACAGGCAGGGGT
>JADMIH010000334.1 GCA_015478675.1 Chloroflexota bacterium
GAGCGCGATGTCACGGAAGAGGGCGAGGCCGCAGTACCACTTGATGCGGGTGCGCCAGGCGTCTTTGGTTTCAAGCGCACCTAGAGGCTGCACCTGTATGCCTCCGTTGTCGAGACCGCAGAGGCCCGTCTGGAATCCGAACTGGATAGCGTAGATAGACGAGCAGTCGCTGTTAACGCCTTTGGTCTCGGTGTCGAGGATGTGGTCGTCTACTTCGACAGGTATGCCGTCGTAGGTGAGCACCCGGCGGCCAAAGGCGTCGGTGCTCGTCTCCAACACACTGCCGGAGGCGCGTCGCAGGCTCGAAAGCTTTCTCCTGCTCCGTTTGGACATGAAAAGAGCGTGGGGTGCGCCCGGCTTGATCATATCCACCAACTCATCAATCTGGTCCAGCGCCAGCACAGCGCCATCAGGGCCTTTAGAGAAGGTGCGCGCCCCCGCCGACAGCTTCTTCACGCCATCGAACTGGAGGGCGTCGGCTGTTGAGTCGCCGTTGAAGAAAGCGTCGTTGAAGGCCTGGGCCAGCGCCTTGGCTTTGGCCGCGACCACCAGCGCCCGCAGGTCGTTCGGATCGGAGTAGGTCTGCTGCAAGAAAGCATCTACGTCAGCGTCACCTCCAAGTATGGAGAGTCGTGCGGTCTTTTCAGCGGTGGTCATAGCCGACTCGGTCCAGGTGTCGCCGACCCCATAGAAGTCTGCATCTCCAAGCGACACCTCCTGGTTGTAGCGCAGAGAGTTGCCGACAATCTGCACAAAGGGGAGATATCGCAATGCGGACGACTCCTCAATAATAGTCTCTACAACTCCGCGGACTAGCATGTCCTGGCTGAGCCTCGCGGCGTCTTGTAATGTCAAAGGCATGGTTGTTTGCTCCTTATGTGAAAGGGACTTGTGAAACGTGACGAGTATTGCGTAGTGCGTACTGCGTGCGGGTCTGTGCTGTAGGCTCAGCACTCAGCACTCATTGCTCAGCCCTCGCAAGACCGAGGGCGATTTTGGCTTCGGGCTTGAGGGTTTCGGCTGCCAGGGTTGCAGCGGAGCGGGATGGGTTGCCTGCGGATATATCGCGCTCATAACGCTCGGTTATGCGGCGGCTTATCTCGCTGTAGGCTTGTTTTGCGGCGGCCACTGATGCATCTACCTCTTCTATGGTGCTGCCCCCTATCATACCGGGCACCAGCCCAGGCCCCGCAGCTACCATCTCGCGGTATTTGCCAATGGCGGTAGAGAGCGCGGTCTGTAGCTCTTCTGCCCTCTCTACGCTGCTACCGTCCTTCTCTTCTTCGCCTGCCGCCTGCGCATCACTGCTCGCACCCCCTTCTGCCTCTGGATATAACAGCCTGTTCGTTCGCACTTGATCACCTCCTTTCTTTAGCGATGAGGACTGAGTGCGTTACGGTTACTCAGTCCTCATCGCTCGTTGCTCGCTTTAGGGCGTGTTGAAGGAAAGGTCGAGCCTGGCTAGCCAGCCGCCGTACTCGTGCGCGGCATCATACGGTTCTATGCTTTGCTCGTTGTAGCCGGTGACTCTGACTGTATAGATGGCGCTATCTACGTCCATTAGCTCAAGGACCGGTAGGTCAAGGTAGGCCAGTAAATCGGCTCTCATGTCGGCGGCGGTGCGTCCATCGGCAGGTGGTGTAGCTGCCAGGCCGACAAAGCCGTCCACCATGAGCACGCCAAGCTGCCACTGCCAGACGCCCCATGAGCCTTGCGCCGGATCGTTTGGGTTGGCAGGATTAAGTATCCAGGGCCGCAGATGCAGATGAGGCCGCGCCCCCAGCCCCTGCACACCCGCTGCCCCTTGTCGCCCCAGCGCAAACCCCACCCACGCGCCGCCTCGTACTGATGCGTGCCGCAGATAAAAGTCGTAGTCGTTCATGGCTCGCTCCCTTCGCAGGGATTAGTGCTTCGGTTGCGGTGGCCGACATCTTCGATATACCTCACTAATCCCCATCCCTGACCCCTAGTCACTTTCTATGGCTCGGCTGGTGGCGGCTCGGCGGCGAGCGGATACTTCTC
>JADMIH010000095.1 GCA_015478675.1 Chloroflexota bacterium
TAGTGGAAGGAAATAAAGACGATAAAAAACCACGATTAACGCAATAGGAGAGCTGCATTTTATCGTGGTTTTGACTACAAAGATGGCGGGGCCTGGGGCGTAGCGGTTGGAACAGCTCGTCGTGGTTGCGCATCATATCAAAATCTAGGCTGCCCACGCCGAGAGATGATCTTCCGCAGGCGCTGAACTATACCCCGACGCCATTACCGCTTGTGCCGCCCAGGCCACTTGCGGTGCCTCCACCTGTAAGGTCCGCGCGCCCGGCATTCGTGCTACCAACGTCGGTGCCTGACATGCCTTTGCCCCCTGTGCCCGCGCCTGGTACGTCGCTAAAGCTGCCTCTGGCCTCGCCTCCGCCCATTGCATCGGCCATGCCCCCGGTGCCTGTGCCGGTTGTGCTACCTACCGACCCTCCGTTGGCTACATCTTCCGCCGTGACCTCACCGCCAAGTCGTATTCCTGCGTCCCTGTCATCTTTGTCGCTCAACTCCTCACTCTCCATTCAAGAATGTACTACTGTGCATTCACCTGTGCCCGGCGTCTCCACGATCAACATCGCCGTCCAGGTTCGCGTAGCTCATCGAGCCGCCTGGCCTTGCGTCCTCAGTGGTGAGACTGCCTGTGTAACCGCCTAACGTCGAACCGGGGGCATCGCCCGTAACACTGCTTGCGTAATCACTGGTTGTTGTCATTGTATCGAGATTTTCACGCATCGCCACTGCATCCGCCAGCTCTTCTGCACTTTCAGCGTCTACCACCTTGCCGGATGTGTCACCCGTTATCTCCTCTTCGACTTGCTCCCCCAGACCTCCCATCTCCTCTGCTGTAGCAGCGCCAGCGAGCGCACCTGCCGCTCCGCTGCCCATGATTCCAGGCGTGGCCCCAACTACAGCGCTGCCTGTCGCCGCCTCGGCTATATCTTCGCTATCGGGTTGCCCACCTGTATTTACCAGGGGGTCGCTGCTTGCCTGCTTCCCTCTGTCCATGAGAAATCTCCATCTGAGGCTTATTGAAAGGTTCTGTATCCGGCTCAGGCCGGTTTACGGTAAAGGAGCAAGCCGCATGCCATGCCTACCTTGCTGTTTGGGCCGTATCCCCTGGCCTGCCGTCAACCTAACGAAAAGAGAGGGCATTGCTACCCTCTCCTTCTGATCTTTGCCACTCACCGGGAGATTAGTATGTTCCGGTGCTGCCTTCATTCGTGGTAGTGTCGGTTTTGACATTATGTGTTGTGTGGTCGTGGGTTGTCATGTCATTATGTGTTGTCGCGTCGTCAACTGCTGTGCCTTCGGTGGCGTCAGCCGCTGTGTCACTTACGCCCTTACCGGCGCCCGCGCCAACCGCGCCGCCGATGGCGGCGCCAACGCCCATACCCACCGGGCCGCCGACAGCACCGAGAGCTGCACCTGTGGCTGCCCCAGCTACGCCGCCGCCCGCGCTACCTACTTCCTCGCCAGCGTCGTCGCCCTTGGCAGCCCCTGCTGCGCCAGCGCCGGCCAGACCACCGATTGCAGCACCGAGGCCTGTGCCCAGAGGCCCTGCAACGGCAGTGCCGATCAGCGCGCCTGCGGCTGCTCCACCTGCGCCACCCGCAGCTTCGGTAGCCACACCTGACGTGCCATGGGCATGGTCCGTTGTGCCCATGTTTGTGCCTGTGCTTGTTGTGGTTGTGCTTCCATAGCGGAAGTCAGGGTTGTTGTACATGGCGGCGTCGTTGCGGATGTCGCGTGCGCCGTTGCTGTTGAGTACATTTTGGGCCATAGCTTCCTGGCCGTTCGGGACGCGAGCCGTTACGAGCACACCGCCGCGCTCAACGCCTGTCTGGTATACACGTGCTTCTTCCTCAGGTACGCCAGCGTCCACCAACGCACCAATGAGGCCACCGGCTGCCGCGCCGATGCCCGCGCCCACGAGGGTAGTGGCCAAAGGGCCTGCTGCCACAACAGGGCCAACACCGGGGATAGCGAGTGCGCCGATGCCTACGAGAAGGCCCGCCAGGCCCCCAAGTACGCCTCCCCCGACCGCGCCCGTAACTGCGCCGCCCCCACCAGTGTCTGTGGTGGTAACATCGGTGCCCATAGTTGTGCCTGTCGCATCCGCTGTTCGCATCGCGACGCCAATATCATTAGCATTGATTCCGCTGCTGCGGAGCTGCTGTACTGCCATTTGTGCTTGAGAGGTATTGTCAAACAATCCTACCACTGTTCCCATCTTAGTGTCCTCCATGAAATCAAAGTCTATTTGTGTCTCCTACGCCCTTTTCTCACCGCGTGAGACGGGTTAGCGTGCGGCACGCTAGCATAGTGCACGAACTGTGCCATGCCTTCACGCCAGGGAGCCACGAGTTACGGTCTGCGCATTAGCGGTAAGCTGGCAGATAAGCAGAGAGCTAACGTTCGATAGATTGTAAATTACGGCGCTCGACGTGGGAACGTTGCAGCCAGCACTTCGTCCATGTTATCCGCGAAGATCACTTCTAGCTCGTCCACTATCTCGGCGGGTATCTCGTCCAGGTCGCGGCGGTTCCCTGCGGGCAGGATAACTCTGTCGATACCGGCTCGGCGTGCCGCGAGCACCTTTTCCTTGACGCCGCCTACGGGCAGCACGCGCCCTGTGAGAGTGATTTCACCTGACATTGCCAGGTTGCCTGGCACGGGGGTCTCTGTCAGGAGCGACACCAGCGCGACAGCCACCGTAACGCCTGCTGAAGGACCGTCTTTTGACACAGCGCCGGAAGGTATATGCAGGTGAATATCACGCTGGTTGTAGAAATCCGCATCTATGCCCAGGCTCTCAGCCCGCGATCTGACAAAGGAAAGCGCCGCCTGCGCCGACTCGCGCATCACTTCGCCAAGCTGACCTGTGATCGTCAACGTTTTGTCGCCCGGCATCATAATTACCTCTACGTGCATTACATCGCCGCCCACAGGCGTCCAGAAAAGACCCGTCACCACTCCCGGCTGGTCGGTTGATAGAGGCTCCTCCGGCAGAAAACGCGGCGTACCGAGCACCTCGGAGATGAAAGTGGCGTTTGCCCGATACGGCCTGCCTCCTCCGCCGTCTTGCGCCACTGATGTAGCGATCCGCCTACATACAGTGGCGATCTCGCGCTCTAGCTGGCGAACTCCTGCCTCGCGGGTGTAGCTCCTGTTTATCTCCAGCAGAGCTTCCGGCTCCCACTCAACGTCGCTCCCTTCGAGCGCGTGCCATTCCATCTGCCTCGGCACGATGTGGTGTATAGCTATTTGCAGCTTCTCTTCTTCTGTGTAGCCCGATAATGCTATCACCTCCAGGCGGTCGCGCAACGCCTCCGGCACAGCATCCAGCGTATTCGCTGTAGCGATGAAGAATACGCATGATATGTCGAATGGGACGTTGATATAGTGGTCTACAAACTCGCGCTGCTGCTCCGGGTCGAGCACATCGAGCAGAGCTGCTGTGGGGTCGCCTGCCCCCTTTGAGCCGACCTTATCAAGCTCATCGAGCATCATCACGGGCTGGCTGCTCCCCAAACGCGTGAGAGATTGTACAATGCGACCCGGCATCGCCCCCATGTACGTCTGCCTGTGCCCGCGTATCTCAGCTTCGTCACTCATCCCGCCCAGCGAAATCCTTACGAACGGTCTGTCGAGCGCTTCAGCGATTGAGCGCCCAAGCGAAGTCTTGCCCACGCCCGGTGGACCGACGAGGCAAAGCACGGGCTGTGTAGGCGCTGTGCCAGACCCCACTGCGGTTGTGCCGCAGATGTCGGGCGCTCCTACAGCCCGCTCGCGCTTGAGCTTGCGCACAGCGAGATGTTCAATGATTCGCCCCTTTATATCAGCCAGTCCGTAGTGATCACGGTCAAGAATGGCACGGGCGCGGTCGAGGTCAATATCCGGCTCCGCGCTGCCCTGCCAGGGAAGGTCGGCCAGGGCTTGCAGGTAAGTACGCACCATACTGTATTCGGGCGATGCGCTGCTGAGGGTGCTCAGGCGTTCAAGTTCGCGCTCTGCGACCTGTGCTGCCTCCACCGGCAGATGCACCGCCCGTAACTTACTCTCAAGCTCCAGGCGGTCGGTTGATATCTGCTCATTTGACGCCAGGCGCGAAGTCCCCCTTGCAGAGGCAACTGCTTCGCGCTGCTCTTCGTTTCTCATATTTAGCTGACGGGTCGCGCTTAGTTCGTGCGCTTTGGCTAGAAGGGTAAGCAGATGCAACAACCTCGCCTGCGTGCTGCTAATCTCAAGAATCGCCTGGCGACCTGCCGAGCTTATGGGGATTGTCGCCGCCACCAGGTAGGCCAGGTCAGAGAGATTATCCGTATTGTCGAGCACTGGCAAGAGCTGCTCCGCCGCCTGAGAATCGCTCGCTAACAACCCTCTGTAGAGGCTCCTCACCTGCTCCGCAAGCTGCTCCAGCCCCTCGCCCTCTTCCTCATCTTCCTTGAGGATTTCTACATGAGCTGTCACGTGCGGTTCCCACTGCTCAACGCGCACTAATCGAACGCGCTTTATCCCCTCGGCGGTGACATCTATCAGTCCCTCCAGTCCGGGCGTAATACGGCTGAGGCGCGCCAGTGTGCCGACTGAATAGAGGTCGCTGTCGGTGGGTGCAAGGGAGCCTTTGTCTTTCTGCAGGAAGAGCGCTACGAGGCCGTCCCCTCGCTGCGCGGCTTGAAACAGGCTTTCTGCTTGCTCACCTCGGAGCGTAAGTGGGTATACCGACCTGGGGAAGATGATGTTCTCAACCAGAGGAAGAAGGGGTGCTTCTATCATTCCGGCCAGCTTGCCCGCTGCTTCACCGCTGGGCGATGCGAGTGCCTGAGAAATAGCCTGGGGCATCGCCGGCGAAATGGGTTGATCCTCCACTTCTTTCACCTACTTCCATCTGGATACTAATAAGGAGCGTCCTGCTGCATCCGGCGTTACGTTCCACAACCTTTCAAGCCGGGCGGTATTAGTACCATACTTCAGTTGCAGTTACTATGCCACGCTGTAGAGCGAAGTAATCTTGCAGCGGGCCGTACCACTACGTTTCTCCTTTCACGCGTCCACCTGATCTTGCACGCTCGCTGCAATGAGGGAATTTGACAATGTCAGCCTCGCCTTCTATAATCATGCAGCAAAGGTGAGTAAGCTTTATTCACTCCTCTCTTCGGGCAGCAATCTATTGTATGATATACGGCACACGGACTCTTCTGTAAGCGCCACGACACCCCCTCAAAAGCGCTACAACTCCGAAAAGCAAGCAGCGATTCCCACAGGGTATATTCTTCTCGGTCTGCTGATAACGGCCCTGGCAGCGTGCCTGCTATACATAGGAACGCTACAGCAATACTTTGTCGCTGACGACTTTATCTTCCTCCAACAGCTTCGCTTTGTTCAGCCCCATTTTGCTGATAGCTTCGTCTACTTTGGGCGCGATTGGGGCATGGGCGCGGACTTTTACCGGCCTCTCACCCGTCTGCTCTGGGCAGCCGAGTACTCTTTCTTTGGAGAAAACGCACCCGGCTGGCACCTCACGGGATTGCTCTTATACAGCCTGAACTCGTCTCTCGTCTTTCTACTTGCCTGGCGGCTGTCGAGGCGCTTGACGGTCGCCATTGTGTCGGGCTTCATATTTGTGGCTCACCCTTCTCATGCAGAAACCGTTAGTTGGGTCTCCAACCAATCGGACCTGCTGGTTGGAATCTTCTCCCTTGTGGCGACCCTTTGCTACTTTCAAGCTGTACTACCTCAGCGCCGCCCTTCGAGAGGCCGGCTTATGATTAGCTACGCCTCAGCGCTTGTATTCTTCTTTCTTGCGCTCCTCAGCAAGGAGTCCGCGACAGCTTTCTTCCTGATTCCACTGACTGCCGACCTGATCTTTGGCGCTGGACTTTTCAGGCGCGACCCGTGGGGGCCGCGCTTATATGCCTGGCTGCGCCTGCTACTTCGGCAACTTCCTTTCCTCGCTCTTCTCCTGGTCTATTTATCACTGCGTGTGAATGCGCTCGGTGGAGTTGGTGGATACAACCCCGATAGCGCTACTTTTGTGCCGCTGGACGTTTTCGCCCGCTCCTATGCCAACTGGCTCCTTATGCCTTTAGGATCGGATCTTCTTGTGCCTCTACTTCTCGCTATCGCAGCGGTATCTGCCACCGCCTTTTTTATCCTGGGCAGCGCCTGGCTCTCGGCGCGCCTGCGCGATGCTGCTCGCGCATGGCGTTCGCCCCTTATCCGCACAGCCTTTTTCGGCATATGTTGGCTTCTCCTCTTTCTTCTGCCAACGATTACTACACCGCCGAGCGTTCGCTTTGTTTACCTTTCAACCACGGGGCTGTCTATTCTGGCGGCGGCCTTGCTCACTCCTATGGTTGCCTCTGGGTGGTCACTGCGGCATTTATCGGGGCCCGCTCACGGTAAATGGGCGTGGAGTAGTGCCGCCCTTGTAAAGCTGCTTGTGCTTGCCGCGCTCTTGCTGACCTCTACCCTGAGCACCCTTGGCCAGGCGGATTACTGGCTGCGGGCGGGCCAAACGGCACAATCCCTCTTGCGCCAGATTCACAACCTGCGACCAGACCTCGTCAACTACTCCTATATCTACGCGGCTGCACTGCCCGAAGCCAACGAAGAAGCTCTCATTTTCCGCACAGGCTTCCCGCAGGCAATTCAGCTTATCTATGATAATGCTACGATACAGGGTATCTCCGTCCCCAGCTTTCCGGTTGTTGAGCAGCACCTGAGCCAGGCGTATTTTGTTCAGTACAAAGACGGCAGCATGGTGGTGCGTGACGACCTTGTGCGGGCTTTGCAGGAGCGCAACACCAAGATAAAAAAAGGTGTGGCGCGGCCTTATCTTAGTTGGGATTTCACTACAATGCCGCAAAGTCCACCTATCTCCCCTTTCGCCGGCTGGAGGCTGGCAAGGGGCAGTGGCTTGACGCTCAATAACAATGGCCTTATCGTGGCGGCGGGAAGCGGCGCGGTTTTGAGCAGCCCACCGCTCCGCCTCCCTGCTCCCATGCTGGGCGACTTTCAGGTGAGCTTGCGAGTAGCCTCGGGCGGTGCCACAACAGACAAAGTGCTCGTGGTGCGCTGGCTTGTAAGCACCCCGGCGGGCGACGTTGAGAGGACCAGCACACCTTTAGATGTGAAATCGGACGGTAAGCTACACAGTTACAAGATCAAGCCGCCCGATATGACCGCCTTCTTCTACAACGACATCGTAAGTCGGCTACGGTTAGATATATCCTCCGCGCTCCCCGGTGTGGTAATCCAGCAGGCGGCACTTTATCGCCTGCCTTGATGTAGTTGTGGGGTAAGCCAGGCCCGCAGGCGCGGTAAAGCTATAGGTGTAAAGAGGCGATGGGCGCATCTACCTTCTCTGACTCCTCAAGGGCCGTCGCGCTATACAGGCCCTCGTCTTCTACCCACCGCAGCAGCACGCACAGCCGTAATTCCGATATGCTCTTCTCTTTCGGCAATTCCACAATCAGATCACCGCGTAACGAGGGTACAGGCTCCGGCACGGCCAACTCGGTATCGCGGCAGAGCGCTAGCAGATAGACCACCTCCGAATAGAGTTCCGCGAGGCTCTGACTTTCACGGTATATCTTGAGGACGAACTGCGCTCCGGCAATCCGGCCCAAGTAGGGGTGAACCGCACAAGCGCTTTCTGCGGGTACCGTGACGCGAAAGATTGTAGGCTCAAAGGTCGAATGCTCAGTATCGCTCAGCAGATCAAGCTCCGCCTCGCTGAGGCCGTACTTATCAAGTGCTTCCTCTGCTAATCTCCACTGGATTTTCCCTGTGCCAAGCTGTGCTATCTCTTCGTAGCTCTTCATCTTTTTTCCTCTTGCTCTATCGGGTAGATTTCTCCACCTTCTAAATGTGGTATAAAGCGCGAAAAGGCCGGGGTGTCTACACCCTCGGCCTTTGCTTTCTCACTCGCCGTACGCGCAAGCGATATTGGGCAATAAAAAGCCGTGGGTGCTGGAGAAGCGTCCACGGCCAGTTGGTTACATAAGTTAGAACCCTAACTGAAAGCGGACAGACTCCTCCCCTGCGCAGGAAGCCCTGTAGGCGGGACCCTGTGGACTTCGGTGAGGTGTATTACAAAGTTATCTGTGGACATGCTGTCTGCATTCTCCTTTTGGGATAGCAAGATATATCTGCGCCCAGTATAGCAGGCGAGTGGCAAGCTGTCAATGGGCAATTTGCTGGTTTGCTGGTGATTACCCCGATCTCGGGAAGGCCTTATGGGGGACAGTATTCACCAGGTCGTGCAGCTGTTCCGTCTCCCACCTCGCCAGATGTGGGTCGTACACCTGTCCTATTCACTCCATCGGAGCAGTTGCAGGCTCGTGGGTTCATCAACACGCGCTATATGCCTGTACTTCGTTTCTCAGCACGGGAGCTACTTAAGCAGAAGGAATCGGAAAAGTGTCACCTTGCGCGCCTCAGGGCATGAGTGTAAGCTAGATTGTGCGGCTCTGGGATTTGCCGAATATTTCTCCTAATGAATTATCGCGAGAGGATGACTCCATGAGCAAGAGAGATAAGTCGTTGTCACCTGTACCGGACACCACGTTGACCTACATCCTGGAGACGTACAGCGACCGAGACCGCCTTTATACTCAGTACGAACTGGCACGGCCCAACTTCAACGAGTGGTTCGACCAGGCCTTGTGCTTGGGTGAGCTATCAACGGATCCTGAGACAGCGGTCTGGCATACACTTGATGTTGGTTGCGGTGAGGGTCTGTTCGCCGCCGAGATAATCAGCCGTTATCCCCATGCGCATGTGGTTGGCTTCGACAGAGACCAGGAAGCAATCATGACGGCCAGGAGTGTCTTTCGAGGCAAGAAGGGTCTGCGTTTCTATACTCACGACGCGCTTGACAAGCTCCCGGCACGGTTTCAGCCGGAGAGCAATATGGCACAAGGCGGTAGCTTCGACGTGGCCATTGCTCATCTGGTACTGATGCATGTCCGCAACGCTGCCAGGGCACTCAATAACATGGTGTATGCACTCAAGCCGGGTGGTGTAATCTACTTGAACGACACGCCCTTTGAACGCATATCATTCCCGCATCCATCTATGATAAGGTTGTGTTCCGTCGTCAGCGAAGCTATACGCCAGGCCGCTACTTTGGACTTCGCGGATCGGCATGTTGAGTATCTGGCAAAGGCGGGCTTCGTTCAGATCAAAAGCAGCAGCCGCCTGTATACCGTTGGAGGGCCGACTATTGAAGGTCATCGCATACTGGTAAACCTCATTTCGGCGCTCAAAGCAGCGCGCCGAGGCCTGGTAGAGAGACTCAGTCTCATAGGTGGAGAGGAATTTGACGAGCACATACGCCGCATAGAGAGCGAAATCACACCTGCTCTGATAGGCGAGTCGGAGGTAGTCAACACTATCGCACGCAAGCCCACCGGCAGATAAGCACATACCGCTTCACGACAGAACGGATTTCGCGAGGAATAGACGAAGATACATACAGCCGAGGGGGTACGGCTCAAAGGAAAAGGCCAGTGAACTCACCGATCAGAGTACTGCTGATCACCGCATTTCAGGCCAATTTCCGGGCAGGTTGTGCGTAGCGCCCCATGGCTACATCTCATGTAAGTTTCAACAGTTATTGGGCCGAACGCCCTGCCGCCACGGGGCCGCGTTTAGAACCATTGGGGCTGGGCATCAGTTAGTCCCAACAACCGGCAGAGCCCCTGACTGTATGCTTCGCAGATTCTTCGACATTTTCCATCGTTGGGATTAGCCGGTAGTAAGCGACGTCCGCAGGTCGAGCGTCACGAGCGGGTGCGGATAAACGATGTGGGGATTGTGCAGGCCACAGGCAATCTCTAGCACGTGATCAGATCCCGTCCGTGTCACCCTTCTGCCAAACGCCGCCTTGCGGCTACAGCCCCTGCCGAGGCAGCAAGCGCCGCCGGGAGTAGGAAGATGCCAACGCTGAAGATCGCCAGCACCGTCATAATGATAAGACTCCCCGCCGCAGACAGGAGCAAGGTCACGCCCTCCGGCCTACCGTAAGCGAGGTGCAGGTAGGCGCCAACCCCCGCGGCAAGCCCACTCACTCCGATCAGCGCCAGCGCCCACCAGTGCGCACCAAGAGAACTTGCTGCGGCGGCGACAACCAGAGCGACAATGGCAGCCACAGCTCCGCCCACTGCTTCAATCAATCGATCTATTGCTGTGCCTCCTTCTATTGCTGTGCCTCCTTTCTGTACCGAGGTCACCAGGCACTATGGCTGTGCTGCTATACGGCCCGATAGGTATGGTGTCAGGCCCAATAGCTATGGTAAATTACATCTCACGTCGGCCCTCTAACGCTCGGCTTAATGTAACTTCATCGGCGTACTCTAGGTCGCCGCCCATTGGCAGGCCGCGCGCTATGCGCGTGGTCCTCACACCCATCTTAGCGAGCTGCCTGTTTATAAACATGGCGGTCGCATCGCCCTCGGTGGTGGCGTTCGTGGCCAGGATTACTTCTTCGACATTCTCTGCCTGCGCGCGCTTCATCAGCTCGTCTATCTTTAGCTGTTGAGGGGTAACTCCCTCCATATAGTTCAGCGCACCATGTAGCACATGGTACAGCCCCTTGAAATCGTTCGTGCGCTCGATAGCGATCACGTCGAGTGGTTCTTCTACCACGCATATCTTGGTGCGGTCACGCGAGGCGTCCTGGCAAATAGTGCATGGATCTTCCTCCGTGATGTTGAAACAAACAGAGCAAAAGACAATGCGGTCCTTCATCTCAGTGATCGCCTCGGCAAGCGCCTGCGTTTGCTCCTTTGGACTCTTCAGCAGATAAAAGGCCAGACGCGCCGCGCTCTTCGGCCCGATCCCCGGCAGCTTGTTCAGCTCGTCGATCAGCTTTGCTACTGGCTCTACAGTTGATTGTACACTCACTCTCACTCACCTCAAAACTCAAGCTAATACTTCACCCAAAACTAACCGCACGGCACTAGCCCATCCGTTTTCGCCTCTATATTATACCATTTTGAGGCGGTGCTTTGCTTACCTTGTACTGCTACGACCTGAGATATTGATGGAGCGCATACAATTGGACGAACCGCGAAGGCACAAAGAGCGCCGAGTAACGCAAGGTGATTCTGAGGGTATTGATTTAGCCACCACTACAGGAGGTTGACTTTATCAGGGCACGAAGCCGCTGAGTGGAGAGAAGGCATATAACAGCGCCGCGCTGGTCAGTCCCCAGAGCACAACGCAGAGGAGTAGAGGCCGGTCGCGCAACAAGACTTCCTCCGGGCTGCTGCCTTCGTTCTTCTGGTAGACAAGGTATAGATAGCGGAAGATGCCGTAGAGCACGAAAGGTATCGTGAGCATCATAAGATGGTTGCTGCGAAGGGCTGGCGGTAGATTGTCTGCCGTGAAGGTGTAGAGGCTGTAGGACATCAGGGTGCTGGCGGTGATTACAGCTATCATCTCCTCAACGAGGGCAGGAGAGTAGTCTCCGAGAACGGGACGATGGCTGCCGGCGGCGCTGCCCAGCAGCACCAGCTCGTGTTTCCGCTTGTTTAGCGCGAGGAAGAGCGCGCCCAGGCTAGTCACCATGTAGAGCCACGATGATATAGGCGCGCCAATCGCCAGCGCTCCGGCCACCGCGCGCAAGGTGAAGCCTGCGGCTATCAGGAAGACATCCACTATGACCACATTTTTCAGCCCAAATGAGTAGGCGATGTCCTTCGCTATGTATACCGCGGCGAGCACGGCGAACCAGGGATTGAGCAGCCAGGAGAGAACGAAGGCCACCGGCAGGATGACGGCGACTGCAACCGCTGCGATCTGTGGCTTGAGAGCGCCTGATGCGATGGGTCGCTTCACGGTGCGTGGGTTCAGCTTATCCTGCTCACGGTCGTGCAGGTCGTTCATTATATAGACTGAACTTGAGAAGAGGCAAAAGAGTGTGAACCCCGCGAAGGCGCGCCAGATAGCATCGGGATCGGTGAACTTGAGAGCAAAGAGGAGCCCTGCAAAAAGGAGCACGTTCTTTGACCATTGTTTAGGGCGCATAGCCCGCAGCAGAAGCAGAGCCAATGGCGCTTTGCGAGTTGGCACCGCAAGGTGCGCGCCGTTCGGCTCGCCGCTCACGGGTATATTAGTCTCAGGGCGTACTGAAGTTTGCATGCTCTCATAGTTGCGGATTGTGCGGATTGTGCCGAGGTAATTTGTTACTTGATGATATAGGAAAGGAGTATCACAGTCAACTTTAATGCAGATTATGGAACCATCGGGTGTATTTTTGTCGGGAGTTCAGTTCAACATTGATACTGTCGCCAAATGATTGAGTGGATCGGACGCGCCTTCGATAAGCACGACTCAGGCTGTGACCTGCCCCCATTATATCAACCAACAGCAATGAGAGAATTCCTGTTGAAAAAGATGCTGCGCCTGGCGAAATCTGTGGGTGTCATCTGCCCTCCAAAGCTGGTGTCCACCTCGATAGCCCGGCACTCCCTCGTATACACATCCACCACGTTCAACGTCCTGAACTTGCGTCCATTAGTCAGTGGATCATGCATGAAGTCCATAGCCCCCACCTGGTTAGCCTTGACTGGTTGTGCAAGAGGCACTCGGCTAGTAAGTGTTCAGAGTATGAGTGGAGCAATCTTCTCGGGGTAACTGTGGGGCGCACCCTCACGCACCCTCACCCCATGCCCCTCTCCCATGAAGGGAGAGGGGGCTTTATTGCTGGGGAGTATATCTCCCATGAAGGGAGAGGGGGTTTGGGGTGAGGGTGCGTGAGGGTGCGCCCCACAGTTACCACAGGATTTACCCTTGACTTAGAGCGCTCCAGGTTTCATATAATCACCTGGCTACCAAATTGCTATATATGCTCAAGAAGTGGGAAACAGGGGAATGGGGGAAATAATCATGAAAGGGAGTATACCCGGCGCCGACACTACCCTGGCAGCAAGAGATGATCAGCAATCCACACTATCCATGTCACCAGCCTCAGCCTGGCGGCCAGCGCAACAAAGCTACACCGTGCAGCAGGCTGCTGCCCTGACGGGTTTGAGTGAGCATACGCTGCGTTACTATGAACGGATCGGCTTGATCAAGCCGGTGCATCGCCAGGAATCGAGTGGCCACCGTCGCTATCGCGCCGAGGACCTGACTAAGCTGGAGGCCCTCGCCTGTTTACGTGCCACTGGCATGCCGATCGATCAGATGCGTAGCTACTTTGAGCTGCGCTCCCACGGCGCTGACGCCGCACCCGAGCTTCAGGTGCTCCTCTCTGAGCACCTGAAGGAACTGCATAGGCGTATGGCAGCACTGCAGACACATATGAAGTACGTCGCTCTCAAGATCGACTACTGGCGCGCTGTCGAAGCGAATGACGAAGCATCCGCAGTTAGCATCGGACAGCAGGCAAAGGAGCTAATCCGCTCTGCTGTGCTGCCATCGGGTTCGGATGTTGTGATCGATGTTTCATCAAAGTAGCTCACCACAAAACCAGGATCACTGGAAGAGCTACTGGAAGAGCTAAAGGATACACCGCTATGAAAGCTACTCTTATCTATGGCCCTCGCGATGTACGCTCCGAGGAGCGCCCGGACCCAAAGATCATCGAACCAACTGACGCCACAATAAGGATATCTGCCACCTGCGTGTGCGGGTCCGACTTGTGGCCTTATCGAGGTGTCAGCCCTATCACCCAGCCTACACCGATGGGGCACGAGTACTGCGGCATTGTTGAGGAAGTTGGCAGCCAGGTAATCAACATCAAACCCGGCCAGTTCGTTGTCGGGTCGTTCTTCGCCTCCGACAATAGCTGCCCCATCTGCCGGGCGGGTTACCAGAGCAGGTGCGTCAACAGCAAGCCCGTTGGAGCCGAGGGCGCGCAGGCACAGTGGTTGCGCGTCCCCCTGGCGGATGGCACGTTGGTGGCCACACCGGCCATACCACCCGACGACCTGATCCCAAGCCTGCTCGCCGCATCGGACGTGCTGGGCACAGGCTGGTTCGGTGCCGTCGCCGCCGAGGTGGGCCCAGGCAAGACGGTTGCAGTCGTGGGGGATGGTGCGGTGGGCCTTTTAGCAGTGCTTGCGGCCCGTCAGTTGGGCGCCGAGCGGGTCATAGCGATGAGCCGGCATGAGCCGCGCCAGCGCCTCGCCCGTGAGTTCGGTGCAACCGACATAGTGACCGAGCGAGGTGACGAAGGCGTGGCGAAGATCAAAGAGCTAACTGATGGGCTTGGTGCGCACTCCACAATCGAGGCGGTCGGCACCCAGCAGTCGATGATGCAGGCGCTCCGTTCGACCCGGCCCGGCGGCTACATAGGCTATGTTGGCGTCCCGCATGGGGTAGGGCTCCCCGGCGATGAGCTCTTCTTCGCGGAAGTCCATCTGCACGGCGGCCCGGCGCCGGTGCGCCGCTTCCTGCCCGAGTTGATAGACCTGATCTGGAACCGCAAGATCGACCCCGGCAAGGTTTTTGACCTGACTCTGCCTCTGTCGGAGGTGGCTGAAGGCTACCGGGCAATGGACGAGCGCCGGGCAATCAAGGCTCTGCTTCGTCCTTAGTCCTACAGCCGCAGTTATATAATGTAAAATAGATCTCCAAGAGAAAGAAGTTGGA